>CAVAGT010000027.1:0-32003 GCA_963588155.1 Lachnospiraceae bacterium
GACCACAATCGAGGTGTCGTATCTCGGCTACAAGCACCAGCAGCTCGCCTTTACCGACGGTGCCACGGTGAGACTTGAAGAAGACAACCACCAGCTTAGCGAAGTGGTTGTCGTGGGCTACGGCAAGATGCGCCGCAAGGACATAACGAGCAGCATAACCACGCTGCAGGCCGACGAGCTTGGACGTGGCGTATATACCACACCTGCGGAGATGCTTCAGGGAAAAGTGCCCGGTCTCTCGATAACCACAAGCAGCAACCCCAACGAGCCCAACATGTCGGTGATACTGCGCGGAGCCTCCACGTTGCGCGAGGGCGATGCCATGCAACCTTATTATATAGTGGACGGCATACCGGGGGTTGACCTCTCGCTCGTTGCGCCCGACGACATCGAGTCGATCGACGTGCTGCGCGATGCCACCGCAACAGCCATCTACGGCTCGAAAGCCGCCAACGGAGTGATCATCGTCACCACAAAGCGCGGCCAGCAAGGCTCCGCACATGTGAGCTACAACGGATACGTGGCCTTCGACAATGTTGCTAAAGACCTGAAAGTGGCAACAGCCTCGCAACTGCGCGACTATGCAAAGAAGAACAACTTCACCCTACCCAGCGACGAAGGTGCCGACACCGACTGGCAGAGCCAGGTGGAGCGCACGGGGGTGTCGCACAGCCACAACCTCGCGGTGAGCGGAGGCAACGCGAAATCGAGCTACAACGTGAGCCTCAACTACATCGACCGCCAGGGCGTGATACGCAACACCGACAACAAGACCTTCGGCGCTCGTGCCTTCGGGCAGTCAACGGTGCTGAAAGACCACCTCACGCTCTCGCTTGGAGTAAATGCCAACCAGACCACGTCAGAGGGCGTAGTGTCCGACGTGAAGGGCATGAGCATAACCGATGCCATGGTGTATTACTCGCCATTGCAGCCCGTGCGCAACGAGGACGGCTCGTGGTATGGCTCCACATCGGTGACAAACTATTACAACCCCGTATCGATGCTCAACGAGGACACAGAGAAGACCGTATACAAGCGGCTTCAAGTCACGGGCAAGGCCGACCTTAAAATTACCAAGGAGCTTATGCTCAGCGCCAACTACTCCTACATGACCGACCAGAACACATACAGCCAATACCACTCAACCAAGTCGCAGATAGTGAACACCAACGGCCAGGCACGACGCAACACATACATGAACAACAAGAGCGTGTTTGAGCTTTATGGCAACTACGACAAGACTTTCGCCGACAAACATCACCTCGGCGCCATGCTCGGCTACTCATGGGAAGAGTCCAACAACAACGACGGCTTCGGGCTCACGGTCAAGAATTTCTACAACGACGCGCTGAAATGGTACAACCTGACCAATGCCAACAGCATCGACGGAATTGACGGGATAGAGAGCGGCACAGAGTCTACACTGCGCATGATCTCGTTCTTCGGACGCGTAAACTACTCTTTTGACAGCAAATACAACTTCCAGGCCACGGTAAGGCGCGACGGTTCTTCGGCATTCGGCAAGAACAACCGCTGGGGAACATTCCCGTCGGTGTCGGCAGCATGGCGACTGAGCGAGGAGAACTTCATAAAGAACCTCAACGTGTTCGACGACCTTAAACTGCGCGTGGGCTACGGCGTGAGCGGCAACTCGCTCGGCTTCGATGCCTACACTGCCATCCGTACCTACGGAGCATCGGGATGGTTCTCATATACCGACGCCAATGGCGTGACGAGCCAGATGCATACGATAGCCGCATTGAGCAACGCCAACCCCGACTTGAAGTGGGAACGCACCGGAATGTTCAACGTGGGACTCGACTTTGGGTTCTTTGGCGGACGACTGACCGGTACGGTGGAGTATTACGACAAGCGCACCTCCGACCTCATCTACGACTATCCCGTGTCTACCAACCGCTACCCCTACGGCATGATGACTGCCAATGTGGGCGACATTAGCAACAAAGGCATTGAGCTGACAATCAATGCCGTGCCCGTGCAGACAAAGGATTTCAGGTGGTCAACCACGCTCAACCTCTCGCACAACAAGAACACGGTGGAGAAACTCTCCAACGCAACCTACTCGGTCAACTACATCGACGTGGCAGAACCCGAGATAACCGCCAACACGGGAGTTTATGTGCAGAGGCTTATGGAGGGCTGCCCAATAGGACAGTTCTACACTTATGAGTGGGCAGGCTACAACGAGGATGGCGTGTCGCAGTTCTATGTGCACGATGAGAAGACCGGCGAACGCACCGGCGAGACCACCATCAAGCCACAAGACAAGGACCGCACCAAGACAGGCAGCGCACAGCCCAAGCTCACGTTCGGCTGGAACAACACGCTATCATGGCGCAAATGGTCGCTCGGAATGTTCTTCCAGGGTGTTGTTGGCAATAAGATCTTCAACGGCCTGCGCGCACAGTACAACACGGTGTCGCTCATATCGCAGGGCAAGAACGTGCTCGCCGAGGCTCTCACCGAGCAGCGTTACGGCGACGTGAACTCGCAGAAGCCTTCCGACCGCTACTTGGAGAACGGTTCCTACTTGCGTCTCTCTACGCTCACGCTGTCATACGACTTCGGCAAGATTGGCGAATGGGTTAACTCCCTTTCTGTCTATGCCACATGCAACAACGTGTTCACGCTCACCAGCTTCAAGGGCGTAGACCCCGAGGTGAACCTTGGCGGACTCACGCCGGGCATCGTGTGGCGCAACAACTACTATCCGCGCACACGTACTATTATGGTAGGAGCCAAGGTGAATTTCTAACGCCAACGGCTACACCTAGCATACAACGACAGAAAAAGAACATGAGATTGAAACTCTTTCGAACAAAAACAAAACAGAACACCACAATGAACAACATAATAAAGACTACGTTGCTGGCAACCATTGCAGCATCAATGGCAAGCTGCACCGACCTCGACGTGGACGTAAAGTCGAAATACACGGAATATCCCGACAGCCCCGTGGCGATAGAGGCCAAGATGTCTGACGTGTACTACGCGTTCCGCAGCGCCTTGGGCAACAACTACAACCGCGTGCAGACGTTCGCGTCCGACGAGGCGACAGGTGTCTCCTACGACGGCGACTACTGGGACAACGGCGAGAACGTGCACCCCACGCTCCACGCCTTCCTTGCCGAAGACGCACCGGCAACCTACTGGACTGACCTCGCGAGTGGCATCACCAAATGCAACAAGGTGATCGACGACCTCGGCGACAAGCCGGCAAGCATAGCGCCGGCACGCGTGATGCGCGCCTTCTACCACTTCATCCTCATGGACAGCTATGGCGATGTGCCAATACTCGACCACCTTCCCGACGACAACGAAGCCGTGGTGCGCAACAAACGCAAGGATGTGGCAGAATTCATAGAGAAAGAACTGAAGGAAAGCCTGCCCTACCTGTCGGCAAGCAACGACGCCTCCACCTACGGCAAGCCCAACAAATGGATGGCTGAGGCTCTGCTCGTGAAGCTCTACATCAACTGGGCAGTCTACACATGTGGCGATGTCACGGCATACGACGCGGCAACGACAAAAAACGAGAAGCTCGATGCCTGCGTGCAATATTGCGACGACATAATGAAAAGCGGAATTTTCGACTTGAGCGACTCCTACCGCAAGAAGTTCATGTACGACAACGGTTCGCAGATAAAGGATTTCATCTATGCCATGCCCTACGACAAGGTGAACGCCCCGGGCATGTACTACGGACGCTACCGCACCTTCCGCAAGATCGACAACGGCGACACAACCGGCTATTACAGCGGCAAGATGAGCAAGTCGTGCGCTGGCATCTGCGCCATGAACACCTGTTTTGCCGACCTGTTCTCGCTGCCTGGCGACGACCGCAACGATGCCGTACTTGGCGGCAAGGTGAACATACACGATGCCATAACGGGCGAGGACACGGGCAAACCATATATGTACAAGGGCGCACAACTCGAGTTCACGAAAACGATAACGCTGAAAGACGGCGGACTGTCGCAGCTCAACTGCGGTGCCACTGCCGACGGATGGCGGCAGGGATGGCGCTCAATCAAGTTCTATCCCAACCCCAACGAATACAGTGCCTACAACCGTTCGCAGAGCAACGACGTGCCCATTTTCCGCTACGCCGACATCATCCTCACCAAGGCAGAGGCCATACTGCGCGGTGCCGCAGCCACCAACGGCGACACGCCGCAGTCGCTCTTCAACCAAATACGCAGCTATGTGCACGCTCCGCAATTAGACCACACGCCCTCGTTGCAAGAACTTCTCGACGAGCGCGGACGCGAATTCTTCGACGAGAACTGGCGACGCAACGACATGATACGCTTCGGAACGTTTGAAAGCGAATACGGTTTCCATGTGCGCAGCAACCCCGACGCACGCTTCGAAAAGACCTGCCGCATACTGCCCGTGCCGCAGAGCGTGATGAAGGAGAATACCAACTGGACACAGAACGCAGGATATTAACCGGCTAGACACGGTTGATGCCGGTAAGGACAAAACCAAGGGAACAGTGCACAGCTTGATGGACTGTTCCTTTTTTTTCATACACACACAACCATAAACTCCGACAATGAAACCATTAGCACGCATAGCATTCCTGTTGGCGGCATTGCTCGCCACGACCACGGCAATGGCCCAATGGGAGCATTACGGTGGCGTATATGCCGCCTACCCCACTCCCGAAAAAATAACTATCACGCCTGCCCCCAATGGCTACACGCCCATATACATAAGCATGTTTGCCCGGCACGGTTCGCGATGGCTGCCAGACGAGCGGCGCTATGACGCTATCGACAACGCTTTTGCCGACACCTTGAACCTCACCGCACTCGGCAAAGACGTGCGACAACGCCTCGCCATCATACACGACGACGCTCGTGGGCGGGCCGGTGGCCTTACCGCCACGGGAGCAAGACAACACCGCGACCTTGCAAGGCGCATGGCCGAGACCTATCCCGAAGTGTTCTGCGGCGACAAAAACGTGCGCGCACAGTCGAGCACCGTGCTGCGATGCGCCATGAGCATGACGGCCTTTGTGGCGCAACTGGGGCAGATGTTTCCACACTTGAACCTGACGGCAGAGACGGGACAACGCTACATGGCATACATTGCCTACACATCGCCCGAGGAACACGCTCTCGAAGACAGCACGCAAAACCAATGGACAATGCAGCCCGAAAGACTCATACGCTCGCTTTTCATCAACCAGCCAAACATCAATGCACGCGACATGGCGCAGGAACTGCACACCATAGCCAGCGACATGCAGAACACCGACATCGGAATATCGCTCTACGACATCTTCATCGAGAGCGAGATGCGCCAGATTTACGAGATGAACAACCGCCGTATGCAGATGTGCAACGGCATCAACCCCGCCAACCACGGCACGCCGGAGCGTTGCGCGGCATCGCTGTGGAAGCACATCGTGGAGAGTGCCGACACCGCCATAGCCACGGGCAACCGCGCTGCCGACCTACTGTTCGGCCACGACACGAGCCTTTACAGGCTTTTGTCGCGCCTCGGTCTCTATGCCGACGAGAACCGCATGGACGTGATAATACCCATGGCGGCAAATCTGCAAATGGTGTTTTTCGGCAACGGCCAAGGCAAGGTGATAGTGAAATTCATGCACAACGAGCGCGAGATCACGCTACCAGCAATAGAGGCCAAGCGTGGAAAAGCATTCAATTTGCCAAGCCCTTACTATTATTGGGAAGACGTGAAACGCCAGTTCCCTACCGAATGAAAGGTGCAAGCGCAACCAGCCACGGCATTGATAAAACGAGAAAGGCGGCCTCCGAAGGGTCGCCTTTCTCGTTTATGATTTCGTGAAATGACTTATTTCAAGTGCTCTTCAAACCATTGCGTGATTTGCCTTAACAGGTGATAACGGGTGTTGCCACCGTAGATGCTGTGGTTGCGATTTGTGTAGATGTTCTCCTTGAAGTCCTTGTCGGCTTGTACCAACGCCTCGGTGTATTCAAAGGTGTTTTGCGGATGCACATTGTCATCGGCCAAGCCGTGACAGATAAGCAACGCTCCGTTGAGCTTAGAAGCGCGACTTATTGGGCAATCGTCGTAACCGGTGGGGTTCTCCTGTGGAGTGCGCATGTAGCGCTCGGTGTAAATCGTATCGTAGTAGCGGAAACTTGTTGGCGGCGCCACTGCCACGCCAGCCTTGAACACGCCACGGCCCTCGCTCATGCTCATCAAGGTGCAGAAACCTCCGTAGCTCCAGCCCCAGATGCCGATGTTGGCCTTGTCGACATAAGGAAGCGAGCCAAGGTAAAGGGCAGTCTCCACTTGGTCTTTCGACTCAAAGTCGCCCAAACGTTGATATGTGCATTTCTCAAAGTCGGCTCCACGGGCACCAGTGCCACGACCGTCAACACAAACAACGATGAAACCTTGCTGAGAGAGATATTGGTCGTAGGCTCCACCCTGCCCCATCGAGCCCGCGTTCCACGAGTTTACGACTTGCTGGCTGCCAGGACCGCTATACTGGAACATGATGACGGGATACTTGCGCGAAGCGTCAAAGTTGGCAGGCTTGACCATCCATCCGTCGAGCTTCACGCCCTCTGACGTGGTAAACGAGAATGGCTCCTTCTTAACCCAACCACACTTCTCTATCTTCTCCTTCAGCTTCTTGTTGTCCACGTTGGTGGCAATCACGTTGCCGTTGTTGCTTCGGGTGGTATATACATACGGTGTGTTGTAGTCGCTCCACGTGTTGAGGAAATACTTGAAGTCGCCAGAGAACACGGCAGAGTTCCAACCCTCCTGCTTGGTGAGTCTTTCGGTCTTGCCGTTCTTGTGGGCCACGTAAACCTGCCTGTCATGCGGGTTGAGGGCTGCCGCTTGATAATAGATGTCGCCAGTTGCCTCATCCATGCCATACACGTCGGTGATGTCGTAATTGCCGGGAGCAACCTTCCTGAGCAACTGCCCATTGTGGTTGTACACGTATATATGGTTATAACCATCACGGTCTGAAGGCACCAATATAAACTTGTCGCCTATCCTGAGGTTCGCCATTGTCTCCTCCTTCACATATTTGGCGACGCTCTCTTTCAAGAGCAACTTGGCTACGGTGCTGCGAGGGTTCACGGCGTAGAGGTTGAGCACGTCTTGATGCCTTGGCATGGTGTAGACCAAAATCTTGTCGGCATCGGGGGTGGGCACGATGCGAGGCATATAACCGTCGGCATCGAGAGGCACTTGCAGCTGTTGCGTCCTGTGGCTCTTGATGTCGTAGCTCCATGCCGACATCTTTGAGTTGTCTTGCCCTGCCTTGGGGTATTTATAGCTGTACTCTCCGGGATAAACCGCGTAATCCTTATACTCGGGATTGCTGCCCTTGTACATCTGGAGGGAATACATGCCAACGTTTTTCTCATCGTATTTGAGCCAGCAAAGCATGGTGCCGTCGGCATTGAAGGTCAACGCCGTGTTGAACTCAAACTCCTCCTCGTTGACCCAATCGGGGATGCCGTTGATAATCTCGTTGAACTTGCCGTCCTTGGTCACTTGGCTCTCGGCATTGTCGTAGAGCAGCTTCACGAGGAAAATGTTGTTGTCCCTCACGAATGCCACTTGCATGCCGTCGGGCGACCAGACTGGGCACTGCTGAGGGCCTCCGTCGGACAACTTCTCCAACTTGCGGCTCTTGATGGTATAGATGTAGAACACCGCCTTGTAAGAGCGACGATACACCTTCTCGCGCTTGGTGGAAATGAGCATACGCGTGCCGTCGGGCGACATGACGTAACCATCGAAGCTGTTGATTTTCTCGCCTTGAGTGTTATCCACGTCGAAGAGCACCGACGTTAGCTTGCCGGTCTTGAAAGAATACTGCTCGACGCGCTTACCGTCGGCCGACACGCGAGCATACTGGTCGGTGCCTTTGAGCGGGTTGATGCCGTAGACACCCTCAGCGGAAAACTCGCCAGAGGTTACTTGCTTGAGGGTAACAGGCTCAGAGGCAAAAGAGACACTTGTCGACATAAGCAGTGACAAACAAAAAAGAATCAGTTTATTCATATATAAAATAGCTTTCTTCTTGACTACTGCAAAGTTAATACAACTTCTTCAAACAGCCAAGTTTTTTGCAAATGTGGGGGGATAATATTTCACGCGGCAACCCACTTTCGGCATAGCACTGAAAAGCCGTTGCCTTTTCAGTGCTATGCCATCGCCTTTTCAGTACTATGCCGTTGGCTTTTCAGTGCTATGCCGAAAGCCTTCAAAATAGCGTCACTGACCGAGGCATAAGTTTGGTGCATAAAAAAATATTTAGTACCTTTGCGCCATTGAAATCTTATAAAAAACATGCGCAAGTCATTTCTCATAAACATCATATTGTTGCTGCTTGTGGCACTGCCATCCCATGCCGTGCTCAAGGAGCGCACCATCGGCGGCTCGTTGGCAATGCTCAGGATAGAGCTGACCAACTATCACAACAAGCTTGAAAAGCAATCGGGAGCCATGAAGGAGCAGCAAGAACAGGTGATGAAACAGCTCCTCACGACGATGAACCGCAGCCAGCAGAACGCCATAATGCTCTATTCGCAAAAGAGCGGCAACGTGTTCAACCTGACCTACGCCTGCCATGAGGCCACCGAGCAATACAAGAGCTTCAAGGAAACCGTGGGACCCTTCAGGGAGTATGTGGAAGAGGCCAACACGGAGATAGCACGATACGACAGCCTGATTGCCGACCTCAGCTCGATGTATTCCACATCCTTGTCGGAAAGGGAGAAGATAGACCGCAACGTGTGTCTCACGCTCGCGGTGAACATAAGACGCACGCTTAACCACAAAAAGCAGCAAAGCCAACAATATATAGACATATATAATAAGACGGAGGCGAGGCTGAAGGCCCTCAACGACTACGCCAACAAAAGATACACGGAGATACAGACAAGCATCTTCTCGAACAATGGCGAGAACATTCTGTCGCTGCTGCGCAATCTCAAGAGCGAGGTAAAGGCGACAAGCCAGACCATGGCGGAAAAATACAAACCCACAAACAAGTTCCGCTCCGATTGGGACAGCCGCATCATTCTCTTCTTGCTCGGTATAATAATTTTCTACGCCTTGATAGCCGCGGGCGTGGCTTATATCGCCATTGGTTTCGTGGTAACGAGGCTCGTGAAGAAAAACAAGGCCGGCTTCCTGCTGAGCTGGCTTTCCGGCTCTGACAGTGGCGAGAAGGCGAAAGAGGACTTCCGTGCCAAGCGCATGTGCATCATCCTTGCCGCTACAGTGATAACGTTCGCGGCAGTCTTGGGCATAATAAAGGCAACCGTTGACCAAAACTTCCTCGCCATGGCTTCAGGCCTGCTCGTGGAGTACGCGTGGCTCATGGCGGTCATATTGCTGTCGTTGCTCATAAGGCTCGACGGCAAGCAGATTCTCCACGGATTGAGAATCTACACGCCCATCATGGCAATGTGCTTCATCGTGATCTTCTTCCGCATAGTGCTTATCCCGAACAACCTGTCGAACCTCGTGATGCCTCTGCTCCTGCTGGTTTTCACCGTTTGGCAATGGTTCGCGCTGAGGAAGAACTTCCGTCATCTGCCAGCCACCGATACATTCTACGCATGGGTATCGCTCTCCGTCTTTCTGGCAAGCGACGTAGCGTCGATGGTGGGCTACTCGCTCCTGTCGGTGGAAATCCTCATCTGGTGGACCATGCAGCTCACCTGCATACTCACCATAACTTGTGCGTCGGACTTGCTGAAACAATACGGCAACAACCCCAAGCGAAAGTTCTTCGACGACGACACGCCCGTGAGCCGCACTTGGTTCTTCCGTTTCATATATACCGCGGCAATGCCTATCCTCGGCACGCTGTCGATCCTGCTGAGCATCTATTGGGCAGCCGACGTGTTCAACCTCAGCGACACCACCCTTTCCCTCTTCAACCGCTCGCTGGTCAATACAGACAAGTTCACGTTCAGCATCATACGCGCCGTGCAAGCGTCGGTGTTCTTCTTCATGGCAAAATATGTCAACCATGTGTCGCTGCACACCCTTCACTATCAGCTGACCCTTCGTGAACAGCGAAAGGCCAAGGAAGAGAAACGCAAGCCAAGCATGCAAACCGTGATGAGCCACACTGCCATGTGGCGCAACCTCATACAGGTGGTGGTTTGGGGAGCATGGCTGCTCCTGACGCTCACCATCTTCCATATCGACAATTCGTGGATCGTGGCGATCTCGGCAGGTCTATCCACCGGTATCGGATTCGCAATGAAAGACATCCTTGAGAACCTTTACTATGGCATCTCCCTCATGGCTGGACGAATAAAAGTGGGCGACTACATATCAATAGACGGAACGAAAGGCACCGTGAGCAACATAAGCTACACCTCGACGACGTTGGAAGCGCTCGACGGCTCCGTGATAGCCTACCAAAACTCGCAACTGTTCTCAAAGAACTACAAGAACCTCACGCGCAACCACGGCAACGTGCTCTCCGTAATACCCATTGGCGTGGCATACGGCTCAAGGGTACCCGAGGTGAAAGAAGCCATAGACGCGGCATTGACGAAGCTCAACAAGGCCAACTACATAAAGTACTTGAAAACCGTGTTCGCCGGATTCGGCGACAATTCCATCGACTTCAAGATCCTGGCCTGGGTAGACTCAAGAAAGCAGACCTACGCCGAGGGCGACATCATGGAAGCCGTATACAACGCATTGAACGATAAGAACATAGAGATACCTTATCCTCAGCGCGACATACACATTGTGTCGGACACGGCACACGTCGTGGCTCCCTCGCCCTCGAAGATTCAGCATGCCGACTCAGAGGAAGAGGCGGAGAACATGATTTTCCCGAAAAAATAGAATTGTGATGGAAAACAACAAACAACAAGATAGCAACGTGCGCAACAATAACGCGCAAAACGTGAAACTGATAGCCGGACCATGCGTCATAGAGTCTACCGAACTTCTCGACACTGTGGCTCAAACGCTGGTTGACATCAACCGCCGACTCGGCACCGACATCATATTCAAGGCGAGCTTCGACAAGGCTAACCGCACGAGCTTGAGCTCCTTCCGTGGCCCTGGCATAGAAAAGGGATTGCAAATGCTTGCCGACATAAAGTCCAAGTACGGCCTGAGACTCACCACCGACATCCATGAGCCTTGGCAGGCAAAACCGGCAGGCGAAGTGGTTGACATCTTGCAGATACCGGCGTTTCTCTGCCGCCAAACCGACTTGCTTGTGGAGGCTGCGAAAACGGGGAAGGTGGTAAACATAAAGAAGGCACAGTTTCTGTCGGGAAAGGACATGCGCTATCCTTATGAGAAAGCCATGGAGAGTGGCGCCAAGGAAGTGTGGCTCACCGAGCGAGGCAACTGTTTCGGATACAACAACCTTGTTGTAGACTTCCGCAACATTCCCGACATGAAAGAGATAGCTTCCACTGTAGTCATGGACTGCACCCATAGCGTGCAGCGGCCTTCGGCTGGCAACGGCAAGACGGTGGGCGACCGCCGTTTCGTGCCATCAATGGCTCTCGCTGCGAAAGCCTTTGGCGCAAATGGATACTTCTTTGAGGTTCATCCCGATCCAGACAAGGGCCTCTCGGATGCCGCCAACATGCTGGAGCTGGACAAGCTCGAAGCCCTGATAAAAAAACTGATTGAAGATTAATTAGACGAAGACTGGCCATGACAACAAAAGCACAGGAGGAAAGATTGGCAAGATCGAAGGATTACGGAGTACAATGCTTGCGCGATGAGGCACAGGCTATACTCAACCTTATACCCCAACTCGACGAGAATTTCGAGAGAGCCGTGGAACTCATGTATCACTGCCACGGCAAGGTCATCGTGACCGGCGTGGGAAAGAGCGGCAACATCGGGGCAAAGATCGCTGCCACACTCGCCTCGACTGGCACCCCGGCGTTTTTCATAAATCCTCTTGACGCTTATCATGGCGACCTCGGTGCCATGACATCGGAAGATGTCGTGCTCGCACTGAGCAATTCGGGGCAGACCGACGAATTGTTGAGATTCATTCCCATCTTGCTCCACATGAAGGTGCCAATCATTGGCATGAGCAGGAACCCAGACTCCTTGCTCGCGAAATATTCTACCGTACACGTTAAAGTGTACGTAGAACATGAGGCTTGCCCTCTCAATCTCGCCCCTACAAGCTCTACTACGGCGGCACTCGTGATGGGTGACGCGTTGGCAGTGGCGTTGATGAAAGTGAGAGACTTCAAGCCCCGCGACTTTGCGCAGTTCCACCCTGGCGGGGAATTGGGCAAACGCCTGCTGACGACAGCCGAAGACGTGATGAGAACCGACGACCTGCCCATCATTCCACAGGACATGCACCTTGGCGAGGCTATAATAGAAGTGTCGAGAGGAAAGCTCGGACTGGGCGTGGCTCTCAACGACGACAAGACACTCGCCGGAATAATCACCGACGGCGACATCAGGCGAGCAATGCAGAAATGGCAAGCAGAATTCTTCGACCACACCGTAGCCGACATCATGACACGAGAGCCAAAGACAGTGTTGCCTAATGCAAAAGTGTCTGAGATACAACGCATAATGCACAAATTCAAGATCCATTCAGTGCTGGTCTGCGATAAAGATAAGCATCTGTATGGAATAGTTGACAGCTACGCGTCATCTATGCTTTAAAACGTATATTCCCAAACAATGAAGTTTCTTTACAGGGTACAAATAGCTCTTTTTTTATTAATCCTACCAAGCCTTGCCACTGCGCAAGGCAGCGATTCGCTCATAGTTGGCCACCTTGCGAAAAGTGGCGTGACGTTCTCCAAGGACAACAGCGTGACGTTGTTGATGAACGGGCAAGAGAAGTTTGATGACATGTTCAAGGCTATAAGCGAGGCAAGGTCATCAATTCACATGGAGTATTTCAACTTCAGAAACGACTCCATAAACCACGAGCTCATCACCCGTTTGGCGAAAAAGGTAAAGGAAGGCGTTGAGGTGCGCTTGCTGTTTGATGGCTTCGGCAACATCTCCAACAACAAGCCAATGCAAAAGGCTGATGTACAAAACATCAGGGAAAAAGGCATTGAGATCTACGAGTTCAATCCAGTGAAGTTCCCGTGGTTTAATGACATTTGGAGCCGCGACCACAGGAAGATAGTGGTCATAGACGGCCAAGTGGCATACACGGGCGGCATGAACGTGGCCGACTATTATATAAAAGGGACCGAACAGGTTGGCTCATGGCACGACATGCACTGCCGCATACAGGGCTCAGAGGTTAATACCCTGCAAAGAATCTTCCTGAAAATGTGGAAGAAGGTAACGAAGCAAGACATCAATGGTGAGAAATATTTCCGCGCTTCGGGCAGGGACAACTATTTCAACGACCTAAAGCCCGATACCTGCTGCAGTTCAGGGCATAAGATGGTTGGAATAATAAACCGCGAGCCACGCACGTCGAACAAGATCATAAGGGATTTCTATACAAATGCCATTCGTTACGCCCAAGACAGCATTAAGATAATAAACCCTTACTTCACGCTTAACCATAAAATAAAGAAGGCATTGAAAGACGCCGTGAAACGTGGTGTCAAGGTGGAGATAATGCTTTCGGTGAAGTGTGACATTCCACTGACACCCGACTGCGGCTTCTACAACGCCCATAAGCTGATGAAGAAAGGTTGCGACATCTGGTTGTACAAGCCTGGCTTCCACCACACCAAGATAATAATGGTTGACGGAAAATTCTGCACTGTAGGCTCGGCGAACCTCAACGCTCGCAGCCTCTCATGGGACTACGAAGAGAACGCCGTCATCATAGACCCATGCACGACCAACGAGCTTGACCAACTGTTTGACGCAGAGAAGAAAGACTCGTTCAAGCTCACGCCAGAAAACTGGAAGGAATGGAGAACACCGGGCCAAAGGTTCCGTGGTTGGTTCGCCCACCTTCTGTCGCCATTCCTATAAACGCTCTCCATTCCCCGAAGAGCCCTATCTCTTCCTCGAAGCCAAAGGAGAAATATGGTCTGTTTCAGTTTAATTGACATTCACAAAAATTAAGGGCGGCGTCTTCGCACGCTTTTGCGTGCGAAGATGCCGCCCTTAAAATATCTACCTTAAAGGAGCGCCGTATGTTTAAAGTTTCACGCTGCTGATATCAACAAGGTTATTGACAATGGCGTAAATGGTAAGACCAGCCGGTGAGTGGATTTGCAACTTCTTGGCTATGTTGCGACGATGGGTAATAACGGTGTTGGTGGAGATGAACAAGTGATCGGCAATCTCCTTGTTTGTCATGCCCTGAACGAGAGCAATGATGACTTCTCTCTCACGGTCGCTGAGAGCCTCGTCGGAAGCCTTCGCCTTGCCTATGATGTTTTGAATTTTCATGCTCACCTCGCTCTGCCTTGACTTTTGCTCCAATAAGCGTACGGCAGGAATGAAGATATGCTCCTCTACTGCTGCGTGCTGCTTGAGCCATTGCTCACAGTTGTATATGTCGTAGAGAGTGGCGGTGAGTTGATGGTTGTGCAAACCATCAGACGGCAAGTATTTTATGATAATGTTCTTGAGCTCGTTTAGCTTGCGGTCTGTGGCAGAATGGTGCTTTGAGTAAGTCTGCACGTCATAACCCGAGGGTTGCTCATGTCGCTCAAGAGCCTCAACATATGGAAAGACGGTCTTTTCCTCATATTGCATATGATTACGAGTGGTGTGATCATATTCGTCATAGATCTTGAGTATCAGCTTTGCAAGGTTGTTCTCTTGATCAAGCGCCCCCTCAAGTTTCTTCCTGATCGTAGGCAACTGATAACCAAGAAAATAGTCGTGGCTTGCTTTAAGATAATGAATAAGGGTGGGCACGGAGATGTTTGCAGCATCCTCAAAAATCTTATAACCATTCACAGTGAAGTTAACGATAGCCAGAAAGGTGAAAGTGTCCACCTTCTCGTCATTGCACACTTCTTCCACGGTCTTGTCACCAAAGCCAAGGTTTATACCGAAAGCGCCTAAACTTTGTAACACCGAGTAGTTGTCACTAATAATATTAATGAGCTTGTCGGTTTGCTCGTATACTTTCTGGTTCTTCATATCATAATGGATTTGCTATTGCAAAAGTATTAAATTATAGCATATTTTAAACCGTCTTATGAACTTTTATTTTCCCTTGTCGCAAAATACCTAAAAATGGGGATGGCGCGGCCTTTACAAATGCCATCGGTTGCCACGGGTAGCCCTTTGCGGCGAGGTCACAAATCCGCCTAGGCTTCCGCCACCGGCAGCTCCTCGGTATTGAGCCCAACGGTCACGAATGCGACTTACGTAGTCTACGGTTTCCGTACCTCGCATATAACCATAGCGAACGACTGGGTCATTGTAATATTGTGGTTGGGAGAGCTTTAGCACGAATTCAGAGACATCGCCCCAACGGTGATGATCGCGACCGTTCTTCCTTGCCAACGCCATTGCGTCGCGCACGTGTTTGGATCCGCCATTGTAGCTTGCGAGCTGGAACCAAATGCGTTCAGAGGCGGGTACGTCAGCAAAATGACCTCCCAATTCAAGCATGTATTTTGCAGCCGCGGCAATATTCTCCTCAGGATTAAACAACGACGAACGTGGAATTCCCAAATGGTCGGCCGTGCCAGGCATAATCTGCATCAAACCGCAAGCTCCTGCCCACGAACGGGCATTGGGGTCAAAGGTAGACTCCTGGTAACACTGCGCGGCCATCAGTCTCCAATCAAGACGGGCAAGGGGGGCATACATCATGAAATATTTGTCATATCGCGAGATTATGCCTTTAGAGCGATTGAGCATTGGGGAGAACACGTGCCGGCGAACGCTTGCCGTTGAAAGCCAAAACGATTCTTCCTTGCGTGTTTTTGCCACCAAGTCTTTCTTAAACCAGGCATCGATGCTCTTGGCAAGATCCGTATTGTCGGAGTTCACAGCCCAACCATGCTTTAGTGAGTCAACTTTCACGTTGGTATAGTTGACGCCTTTCACGGAGTCGGGCAACTGTAGAGCCACAATGTCAACGTCGCCGCTCTTGATCTTGCGAACGACCTCGGCAGTGTCCTTACAAAGATCCACACGAAGCGACACGCCTAACTTGTCGGCAAACTTCTGACAGAGAAGATATTGCAATCCCATGCCACGACCATGATAGTCGTAATAAGTCTCAGGTCCAGACAATGTGGCGACTATCATCTCGCCATTGCTCACAATATCATTAAGGCCGAACTTTCCGCCTTGTGGAATAGAATCGCCTTCAAGCGGCGTTCCCCAAGGAGTCATCTCGACATGTTTCTTTTCTTGGCAAGAAACCAAGAAAAACAAAGAGAAAAGGAAAATTATGTAATTAATATGAAACCTCATAGACTTATTATGTACAAAATTACGAAGTTTATTGGAGATATAAGAAAATTGAGCTACTTTTGCAATGAATATTATTAATCAGAGAGAAAAAAGACAATAACCATAAAAACATGTTAAGAATTGCCATTCAGTCAAAAGGCCGCCTTTACGAGGACTGCATGAATCTCCTTGCGGAAGCGGACATCAAAGTAAGTCCAAGCAAGCGCACCTTGCTAGTACAAAGCACCAACTTCCCATTGGAGGTGCTCTTCTTGCGTGACGACGACATCCCACAAAGTGTTGCCAGCGGTGTCGCTGACATTGGTATCGTGGGCGAGAACGAATATGAGGAACGACACGAAAAGGCACAGATTATCGACCGTCTTGGCTTCTCTAAGTGCCGTTTGTCTTTGGCAATTCCAAAGAATGCAAATTATGAGGGACTTGAATGGTTCAACGGAAAGAAAATCGCCACAAGTTATCCTGGCATTCTCAAGCGTTTCCTTAACAAGAACAATATCCATGCCGACATCCATGTCATAACGGGATCCGTGGAGATAAGCCCCGGCATTGGCTTGGCAGATGCAATCTTCGACATCGTAAGCAGCGGCTCTACGCTGGTTCACAATAACCTTAAAGAGGTGGAAGTTGTCATCAGAAGTGAGGCTTTGCTCATAGGCAACCTTAACATGGACGAGGAGAAGCATGACATTCTCAACGAGATGCTTTTCCGTTTCAAGGCGGTGAGATCTGCACAAGACAAGAAATATGTCATGATGAACGCTCCAAAAGACAAGATTGACGATATCGCGGCGGTCTTGCCTGGAATAAAGAGCCCTACAATAATCCCGCTCTCAGACCCCAACTGGTGTGCCATACACACCGTGCTCGACGAAAAGCGTTTTTGGGAGATTATAAACAAACTAAAGGAACTTGGCGCACAAGGCATCTTGGTGACACCAATTGAAAAAATGATTCTCTAAAAATGAACATTATAAAGTATCCTGCAAAATCAGACTGGAACTCCATAGTCGAACGTCCCCACATGGACTTGTCTAAGCTCAATGCCACGGTGGCAAGTGTGCTTGAAGACATAAAGGAGAAAGGTGACGAGGCTGTAAAGAAATATGAGGAGAAGTTTGACCATGCGAAATTGTCGACCCTAAGAGTCACCGAGGAAGAGATAGACGAGGCTTTTGAGTCTATATCAGTTGACTTAAAAGAATCCCTTGAACAGGCGCACCACAACATTGCCGTCTTTCATGAGGCACAGCAATTTGGAGAGGGTCAACATATTGAGACCTGCAAGGGCGTAACTTGTTGGCAGAAAAGCATTGCCATTGAAAAGGTTGGACTGTATATCCCAGGCGGCACAGCCCCACTCTTTTCCACTGTCCTCATGCTCGCCACGCCAGCCAAGATTGCCGGATGCAAAGAAATCGTGCTTTGTACGCCCCCAAACAAGGAAGGCAAAGTGAACCCAGCAATCCTTGCCGCCGCAAAGATTGCAGGCGTCAACAAAATTTATAAGGCTGGTGGTGTCCAGGCTATTGGCGCAATGGCTTATGGTACCGAGACGGTTCCAAAGGTCTACAAGATATTTGGTCCAGGCAACCAATTTGTAATGGCAGCCAAGCAGCAAGTGAGCCTCCACGATGTGGCTATTGACATGCCTGCAGGGCCAAGCGAGGTGTGTGTGTATGCCGACGAGACAAGCAATCCTGTGTATGTCGCGGCAGATCTTCTTTCACAAGCCGAGCATGGAATTGACTCGCAGGTCATATTGATTACAACTTCCGAGAAACTTCTCAACGATGTGCAATGTGAGATAGCCAAGCAGCTACAACCACTTCCACGCCGCGAACTCGCCGCAAAGACATTGGAAAACTCCCAGTTGGTTCTCGTAAATGATAGTGATGAGGCAATGGATCTATGCAATCTTTACGCCCCAGAGCATCTTATCATTGCCACGACCCAATATGAGCAACTTGCCGACAAGGTGATTAACGCAGGCAGCGTGTTTCTCGGACAATGGGCATGCGAGAGCGCAGGCGACTATGCCAGCGGCACAAACCATACACTTCCTACCCATCAATACGCACTTGCCTACAACGGCGTGAACCTTGACAGTTACAACCGCAAGGTTACTTTCCAATACCTCAACGAAGATGGTATCCGCAGCATAGGGAAGGCTGTTGTTTGCATGGCAGAGAATGAGCAATTGGAGGCGCACGCCAACGCCATGAGACTCCGAATGGAGAGTCTCAAAATGAAAAACAAATAGACATGAAACAACTTCACGACTTAGTAAGGCCAAACATTTGGAAACTCGCCCCATACAGTTCCGCACGCAATGAATATAGCGGACATGAGGCACACGTGTTTCTCGATGCCAATGAGAATCCTTATAATTCCCCACTCAACCGTTATCCTGATCCATTACAGATGGATCTCAAGGAAAAGCTCTCAAGGTATAAGCAAGTTAAACCCGAGTGTATTTTCCTTGGCAATGGTTCCGACGAAGCCATAGATTTGGTTTACAGAGTCTTTTGCCGACCAGGAATAGACAATGTTGTTGCCATTGAGCCTACATACGGAATGTATAAGGTGTGTGCCGACATCAATGACGTGACCTATAAACCCGTGCTGCTCGACGAAGGCTACCGGTTGAACGCCGATAAACTTTTGGCGGCTTGCGACAAGCATACCAAGGTTGTGTGGCTTTGCTCTCCCAATAATCCAACGGGAAACAGCCTTGAAGTTAGCGAAATAGAGAAGGTTGTCACTCGGTTTGAAGGCATCGTTGTCGTTGATGAGGCTTACAGTGATTTCTCCACTTTGCCTTCATTCAGAAAACGCATTGCCAATTTCCCTAACATCATCGTCCTCAACACCATGAGCAAGGCTTGGGGTTGCGCAGCAATTCGTTTAGGCATGGCGTTCGCGAGCAAAGAGATTATCGACTTATTCAATAAGGTAAAGTACCCATACAACGTAAACCTGCTCACACAAAAGCAAGCCATTGAGGAGCTAGACAATGTGGAAATGGTTGAAAAATGGGTCAACATCATCCTGTTGGAACGGAAGCACATGGCGCAAGCCTTCAAGGAGCTACCCGAGTGCATTGAGGTCTTCCCGACCGACGCGAATTTCTTTCTCGCACGCATGACAGATGCCCAAGCCATATACGACTATCTAGTTGAGAAGGGCATCATCGTCAGGAATCGCACACGAGTAAGGATGTGCAAAGATTGCCTTCGCATCACCATTGGTTCACCCGCAGAAAACTCCGAACTTCTTAGTGCGCTTAGAAATAGAGGGTAAACCTTTGGCGATGCAATCAGCGTATTTTGGCATCTTGTAAAGCCATAATGCCTTTTAAGGCCTTACGGCTTTACGAGTGTTCCTATCTCCTCACCTTCAATCACCTTTTTGAGGTTGCCAACAACATCCATATTAAATACATATATGGGCAATTGGTTATCTTGGCACATACATATGGCGGTGAGGTCCATGACTTTCAATCCACGTTCAAGCACGTCATGGTAAGATATTTCCTTGAATTTCGTTGCCGTGGGATCTTTCTCTGGGTCAGCCGTGTAAACACCATCCACACGTGTGCCTTTCAGCATCACGTCAGCCTCTATCTCAATACCACGAAGCGATGAGCCTGTGTCTGTCGTGAAATAAGGACTACCCGTGCCTGCCGAGAAAATGCAGATGTATCCTGCCTCAAGCGCCTCAATGGCTTTCCACTTGTTGTAGAACTCACCTATCGGCTCCATCCTAATGGCGGTCATAACCTTGTTTTTCACACCGATGGCTCCCAAGGCAGAACTAAGCGCCAAAGAGTTTATAACCGTGGCGCACATTCCCATCTGGTCTCCTTTCACACGGTCGAAACCTTTTTGTGAGCCACTGAGCCCACGGAAGATATTGCCACCACCAATGACGATTCCAATCTCCACGCCCATACCATGAATTTCCTTAATCTGGGCAGCATAGTCAGCAAGTCGCTGAGGGTCAATGCCAAACCCTTGCTTCCCCATCAGGCTCTCGCCTGAGAGCTTAAGCAGAATTCTCTTAAATCGTGCCATTTGTCTTTATTTTATAGTTATATAATGCCTATTAAGTTAAACCACGAACTCCACTTCCTTGAAGGCGTAACTTCGGATTCTGCCATCCTTGTCTCTCAAAATTAAATGGCCATCGTCTTCCACCTCCACTAATGCCGCATCAAACTCGCCATCTTGGTCACGATACTTGAAAAAGCCATGGCCACGGTATAGGTGCGACGTGTACAGGCCCACTATTTTACTGTAGTTGCCATTGCGCAAGTCGTTAAGGTACAAGGAAAAAGCATCTACCACTTTTTTAAGTAACGCGTCTTTGTCTACCTCCTTACCCAAAATCTGGACAAGCGAGACAGGATTTGGAGCATCACTGTTAAACTCTTCTTGGTTCACATTTATTCCGGTACCAATAATGCAATCTCGGATATGGTTCTGCGACAAGTAATTCTCAATGATAGTGCCGCTTATCTTCTTGTCTTTCCAATATATGTCATTCGGCCATTTTATCATAATGTCGCTGGTATAATTGGAGAGAACATCGTGCAATGCTATCGCAATCACCTCGGATATAAGGAATTGGGAGCGTAATGGCACCCAAACAGGATGACACAGTATGGAAAAGAGCAAATTCTTGCCCCGCTCACTCTCCCACCTGTTATTTCTCTGTCCTCTTCCAGAGGTTTGGAACGCCGTGGAAACAACCGTCAACCCCAAGCCGTTGCCATCAACCTCTGAAAGATGGTTTCTTAGATAAGTGCTTGTGGAATCGGTCTCATCCACATTAATATAATTGACCTTGGGTTTATTCTTCTTTTTCCTGTCAAATAAGGAGAGGATTGAACGCATCTTCAATATGGTTTAGTATTATTTTTTTACTGTTTCTTTTCCCGACGATTGTCACAATGTCAAAGCGTAACTCCTCACTTATGTCGTGAGACTTGACATACTCGTCGGCAGCTACCATCAAATGACGCATCTTCTTTACGTCGACCGCATCCTCGGGGCTCGCCACGTCGTCGTTGCCACGAGCCTTAACTTCAACAAAAACCACAGTGGTCATGTCGTGAGTCTTGCAAATGATATCTATGTCACGCTTGCTTCGGCCAAAAGTCCAGTCTCGCTCCATGATTATGTAGCCTTTCTTTTGAAGATATTCAGCCGCATAATCCTCGCCCCATTTTCCGAAGTCGTTATGTTCTGCCATTACGCGCAATATTATTTTGCAAAAATAGCTTTTTTCTTTTATAATTCAAAGAGAAAGGCTAACTTTGTGGAAACAAAAATGGAATTATGCAAGAAGAGCGAACAAATCGTGATGAATATTTCATGCGTCTTGCCATCGCTGAGGCCAAGGCTGCTTATGAGGAAGGCGAGATTCCTGTGGGGGCTGTCATAGTGGCTGACGGCAAGGTCATTGCACGCGCTCATAATCAGACGGAAACTCTGCACGACGTGACAGCTCACGCGGAGATGCTCGCCATCACCTCAGCCGCAAGTCTTCTCGGCGGCAAATATCTCTCTGGCTGTACCTTGTATGTCACTGTTGAGCCCTGCGTGATGTGTGCCGGAGCATTGGGGTGGTCCCAGATGAGCCGCATTGTCTACGGAGCTGCCGACGAGAAGAGAGGCTACTCCGTATTCGCGCCTCGGGCCTTGCATCCCAAGGCTAAAGTCACGGGCGGAGTGCTGGAAAAAGAGTGCAAGGAATTGATGCAATCGTTTTTCGCGTCAAGGCGTCGATAACTACCTACTTCACCACGGCAACAAGATATTTGCTCGTGCTCCAGAAAAGTTGCGGATTGGTGATAACCAATATGTACATTTTATTGTTGTCGCGAGTAAGCTCATAACTTCCCATGGGATGCGAGGTCAACAATCTTGCCGACTTCGAGTAAAGCTTTATCTCCTTGGTCACACGAATGTCTATCTTCGTGAAGTAGTTCTTATTGAAGTTTTGCTGCAACACCTTGTCGCCCACAAGAATTCGTTGGTCTTTCAACTCCGACCTTGTGCCGAAGACATACCAAGCGGTATTCAACTGGGTTTCCTGATTGTTTATTATTTGCGACTTCTCATCACTCTCACTCTTGAGTTCCGTCATGTTGTCGTTCAGGTTGCTGATGGTTTCATCAAGCTCGGCAATATGAATGTTCTTGGCGTCAAGCTCGGCCCTAAGTTGTTGCAATTGACGGTCTTTCTCGTCAAGCTGACGCAACATGTTGGCAACTACTTTTTTTAATTCCTGGCTCTTGAAATCGCTATCGCGCAACTGTCCCTGCAGCTTTTTTATAAGTTCCCTGTTTTGCTGCATTCGGTCGGCTATGAACTTTATGTTTTCTTTTATCTCGCTGGATTTGTCAGCACGTTCGTCAGCCTGTATCAAGTTGAGCCGGTTCTCGACATCGCTTATCTCGTTGAAGCCCTCTTGTATCTCGTTCATTGTGGCCATCATGTTGTTTATTTGCGTTTCACGCTGCGAGATAACCTGTTGCAATGAGTCGTCCTTGGCCACAGTAGGCTTATTCACCACAGGAGCCTTGTTTTCCTTGCAGCCGCAAAAAAGCACCGCAAGGACAAAAAAGATATATGACAAATGTTTTATCATGGCAAATCCTCCTTTTCCATGTCGTGTCGTTTATTTTTCTTCTCCGGCTTGACTTTTTCTTTCCCTGCCAGCACAATCACGATTTCACCTTTTGGCTCCACTTCTTCAAAATGCGCAATGACCTCATCAAGCGTGCCCCTGACATGTTCCTCGTGGATTTTGCTTATCTCACGCGCCACGCTAACTTGACGGTCTCCGCCAAACGTCTCGGCAAATTGCTTCAAGGTTTTCAACGTACGATAAGGCGACTCATAAAACACCATTGTACGCGTCTCGTCTTTAATGCTTTCCAAATGGGTCTGGCGACCTTTCTTTTGAGGCAAGAAACCCTCGAAACAAAACCGGTCGCACGGGAGACCCGAAGAGACTATAGCAGGTATGCAGGCTGTGGCTCCTGGCAACGTCACCACGTCGATACCTTCTCTCGCTGCCTCACGCGCGAGGAAAAAGCCAGGGTCGCTAATGCCCGGGGTTCCAGCATCGCTGATTTGGGCTATGGTCATTCCAGCCTTCAGTTTTTCTATGATGCCCGCAGTGGTGCCATGCTCGTTGAACTTATGGTGAGCCACAAGGCGGTTCTTTATGTCATAATGCTTCAACAGGATACCTGAGGTACGGGTATCCTCGGCAAGCACGAGGTCTGCCTCTTTGAGAATGCGAAGGGCGCGGAGCGTGATATCCTCCATATTGCCCACTGGTGTCGGAACGATGTATAATGTGCCCATAATCGCAACAAATGTAGGTAATATTTTTCAATGTGACAAGGTTTTGACAAAATCTTTGCAATTTTTAAGAGGCTCCTTCAAATTATATTGTTTACCTTTGCATTCATGATTGACAATCTCGTGGGGGAAATCCACCGCCCCGGCAGAATAGAGGTGGTTTGCGGATCCATGTTCTCAGGCAAGACCGAGGAACTTATCCGTAGGCTGAAACGCGCGCGCATTGCCCGTCAGCAAGTCATGATTTTCAAGCCTTCCGTTGACACGCGATATTCCGAGGAGAAAGTGGTGAGCCATGACCACAACTCAATAGGCTCAACCCCCGTAACAGATTCCAGTGACATATTGAAAGCGGCGCAAGGCTTCGACGTTATTGGCATAGACGAAGCACAATTCTTCGACGATGGCATCATCAACGTTTGCAACCAGCTGGCTTACAATGGCATGCGCGTCATTGTGGCAGGTCTCGACATGGATTATCTTGGGAAGCCTTTCGGCCCCATGCCTAAGCTCCTGTCCATTGCCGACGAGGTGACAAAGGTCCACGCCATCTGCGTCAAGTGTGGTTCCTTGGCATACGCCAGCCATCGCCTCGTCAAAAACAACGCCCAAGTCATGCTTGGCGAGAAAGAGGAATATGAGCCTCTCTGCCGCGATTGCTTCAAGCGAGCCATGGAAGAGGACGAGCGCAATGCCCGATCAAAAACCCTATTTGAGTAATATTCCATTCTTTTTCTTGCTAGGCTCACTTAAATAATGTAATTTTGCATCAAGTTTAGACTATAATAGTAAATAATAGAACAAGAGTGGTGTGTTTCTGACCATGGTCAGATCACGGTACATTTCTAAAGTAACAATAAAAAAACACATATTTTACTATGGGATTATTAACAGGAAAGACAGCTCTCGTAACAGGAGCCGCACGCGGCATTGGCAAGGCCATCGCCCTTAAGTTTGCCCAGGAAGGCGCAAACATCGCTTTCACCGACTTGTTTATTGACGAGGAGCATGGCGGCCTCCAAACCGAGCGCGACATCCAGGCCCTTGGCGTGAAGGCAAAGGGATTTGCCAGCAACGCTGCCGACTTCGCACAGACAGCTGAAGTCGTGGCAAAGGTCAAGGAAGAATTTGGATCAGTCGACATTCTCGTAAACAACGCCGGAATAACAAAAGACGGCTTAATGCTTCGCATGACCGAGCAGCAGTGGGATGCCGTGATCAACGTTAACCTCAAGTCTGCGTTCAACTTCATCCACGCTTGCGTGCCTGTGATGATGCGTCAGCGCGGTGGTTCCATCATAAACATGTCGAGTGTCGTTGGTGTCCACGGCAACGCCGGACAGAGCAACTACGCAGCCTCCAAGGCTGGCCTCATCGCCCTCGCCAAGAGCATTGGCCAAGAGATGGGCGCAAAGGGCATTCGCGCAAACGCCATTGCACCTGGCTTCATCGACACGGCCATGACACAGTCGCTGCCTGATGACATACGCAAGGCTTGGATCAAGAACATCCCATTGCGCCGCGCCGGAACGGTTGACGACATCGCCAACACGGCTCTTTATCTCGCTTCAGACCTCTCAAGCTACATCTCTGGCCAAGTAATCCAGGTTGATGGCGGTATGAATATGTAATGAAGCCGATTTACGAAGACAACCATATTATCATCATCTATAAAGAGAGTGGCGAGATCGTGCAGGGCGACAAGACTGGCGACAAGCCGCTCTCCGAGACGGTGAAAGACTATATCAAGGCGAAGTATCACAAGCCGGGGAACGTTTTCCTCGGGGTGGTGCATCGCCTTGATCGTCCTGTGTCGGGCCTGGTGGTTTTCGCCCGCACGTCGAAGGCCTTGTCGCGCCTTAACGACATGTTTCGCAAGGGCGAGGTTCACAAGACATACTGGGCGATAACACATGAGATGCCACCTCAACAAGAAGGCACGTTGACCAACTGGCTGACGCGCAACGAGAAACAAAACAAGAGCTATGCCTACGACCACGAGGTTCCCGGAGCAAAGAAAGCCATACTCCACTACCGCGTGATAGCAAGCAGCGACAACTACCACCTCTTGGAAGTACAACTGATGACAGGCCGTCACCACCAGATACGTTGCCAGTTGGCAGCAATGGGCTGTCCCATAAAGGGTGACTTGAAATATGGCGCACGACGCTCAAATCCTGACGGCAGCATATCCCTGCTCTCGCATGAGGTGGAGTTTACGCACCCTGTATCGAAAGAGACAATCCACGTGGTTTCGCCATTGCCCCAAGACAAGTTGTGGTCTGCTTTCAATGTCAACATTCAAGAATAGAGCCATGACAGAGAACCCATATCCCCGCGAATTTGAGACATATTGGGAGAAGCACAAGGCCGACCTCATTAGGCAAGCGCCACACGCTCTCAAGGAAGAACGCGAGAACAACGGCAAGATGAACACCGCAGGCGACTGGCTGCTGTTTGCCTTGCCTGTCATTGTCATCATCGGCTTTGCCAATACCGACTTTATCAAGAATGAGTTGCTAAGATTCGTCGTGGCTCTCGTCATTGGCATGGCGTGCTTTGTCGTCACGGTCTATATCAAGCCTTATGTCACGGGCAAGAGAAACATCGTCGACATCGACGCCGATATCAAAGCCTATTTCTACAATGTTTACAAGGAAAAAGGCATGAAAGGCAATTACTCTGATAAGAGATAACAAAAGAGGAAAAGATCATACCAGTTGAACATATATAATGCAGACTGGCGTCTTTTCCTTGTCCGCGACTTTTCCACTTCACCACTTATATATCCAGGCACTAAATGAAACAAATCATAAGCATGGCAAAAAAGGCAGCCAACTCCATTCACCGTAGTTGGCGTCGCTTACAGGTGTTCGTGGAACGAGGCACACCCACATCGCCCGTGTCACGCGAAGTGGCTAATTGCAGTCATTGCGGGCATGAATTCGTAGGCAACTACTGCCCACGATGCGGACAACACAGGGACGCGGGAAAAGGCAAGCCGCATTTCCTTAAGACTTTCCGCGAGGCGTATCCGCAACTGTCGAGCAATTTCCTCAGAACGATTATCAACCTCGCGATACGTCCCGGATACATGATACGCGACTATTTCAGGGGGCACCGAGTGCTCTACCAAAATCCAGTAAGCACCTTCCTGATAGCCATTTCGATTGTTGCCTTGTGCAACAGTATCTTTGGGCCGATAATCCACGGAGGCGCGAAAAAGGAAGACGAAACCGTCGTTGGACTGATAAACAAGGTCGTGTCAGAAGAAATCATGAAAGATGCCGCGAGGGACAGTGGCATGCGCGAAGCCCAACACCGCTGGAAGGCGGCGCGCAGCATGGATGGGCACCGACGCATGGCGGCAGCATTGAGGGTGGCAAAGGAAAAACTGACGAGCGACGTGTCGCTTACCCTCTTCGCCCTGTTCCCTATACTCGGGTCGATATCATATCTGGTATTCCGAAAGCGCGATTTTTACGGACGGCGGCTCACAATAATGGAACATTATGTGATATTTGTTTACCTGTATGCCTTTTTCAGTTTCATAGACAATCTCGACATCATTCATCTGTTCTATATTGCCTGGGCATACCGTGGCATCTACCACCTGTCTTGGATCAAGTCAATAGCCTGCGCTACACTCGTGTGCGGTTTAACGATTTTAGTGCTTATAGTGATTACTCTTATAGTAATCGCGCTGATGTTGACCCCCGTGTTGTATTACTACAACATGGCGGCAGTTTGACATCCGGCAAAACCGCCCAGCACGTCATTTTGCATAGCTGGCACCTTATGGCGAAAAGGCCCACCACATAGGTTGCCAACTGCTCTTGTCCGTCCTTAGTGATGACAAACCTTGGTGAGGTCCACCGTGAAATCATCTCCGCCCGTTGCCGGCATGAACTTTCCGCGGGCTTCAAAGAAATCTACCAATTCCGCCGCGGTCAAACCCTGAACGGAGCAGGTGCAGAACTGTTCTTCCGCACCGAAACGCTCAATGATAGCGTCTATGAGTTGCTGCTTTGTCGTGTAACTGTTTCCCTCCATCATGTGGAGCACTTCATGTCCATGTGTCATAGTCTTGTTGTTTTATTGTTCTGTTATTGTTGTTGAATTTTTCAGCTTTACACGTCCATCAAGTCGCTCATTATGCGATTGCTGACGTTTATGCCCTCCCGTGTCAAGTGAAGGAACCCATCCTCAAGGGCCAAAAGGCCACTATCCACATACTGTTTCGCGTTATCGAGCAAGAAATCCCTATGACAGCTGTCGAGCTTGTCGAGGCAGATGCCCTCACGGGTTCGCAACGCGGTAGTTATTATGTCATCATAATGGGTGTCACTGTCTATTTTCTCTTCCTCATAAGGCAAGCCGCCTTTTTCAATGGCATCCATATACATTATTATATTGTCAGGGTTCCAATGGCGCGTCATCTCATAATATGAATGCGCCCCTGCCCCTAAGCCTATATATGGAATGTCATGCCAATAGCTTGAGTTGTGTCTGCTGCGCCATTTGTTCGCCGCGCCACAGTCAAGCCTTGCGAAATTGCTTATCTCATAATGCTCATAACCTGCGGCTTCAAGGTTGTCCACAAGCCCCGAATACATCCTCAGGCTTAATTCCTCGTCTATCTCCCTCACCTTACCTTCCTCCAGCATACGATAAAGCGGAGTGCCTTCCTCGAACATCAGCCCATAGGCAGAAATATGTTCGGGGTTGAGCGATATGGCATGTGCCACGTCGCGGTTCCAATCGTTAAGCGTCTCGCCGGGGAAACCGAACATCAAGTCAATGCTGATATTGTCGATGCCGTCATTGCGAAGCGTGTCAACCGCTTGGTCAACCTGTTTCGACGTGTGTCGCCGCCGCAAAAAACGCAAGCGCTCATCCGAGAACGTCTGCGCGCCCATGCTCACCCTGTTCACTGGAAGGTCCTTGAACATGCCTTCGCCTATGTCGTCGGGGTTGCACTCCATGGTGACCTCGGCATCGGGAGAGACATCGTACACATTATATATACATGAGAACAACTGGCAAAGCTCTTCGCGGGTCAACTGACTTGGAGTGCCGCCTCCTAGATATATGGTTGAGATTCTCGGCTTGAATGGCAACATTCGCATTTCACGGCAAAGCGCGTCGACATAACGCTGACGCAGCGACAGCGACGTGGTGGAATAGAAACCACAATAGACACATCGCGACGCGCAAAAAGGAATGTGGACATAAAGACCCGCGGAGGAAGACATATTGTTCAATACTATGTATATTTTTCTCTAATTGAACACGAAATTACTAATTTCTTTTAAAATATAGCACATTCCAGCCCTTTTTCTTTGAACTTGTCGTTTTTTTTTCTAACTTTATCATAGGTTTAAAAAATAAACCCATATAAGGGACCAAGACTAACTTTAAAACACTTTTGATATGCGAGTTTATCAAACCAACGAAATTAAGAACATCGCGCTCATTGGCGCCAAAGGTAGCGGCAAGACCACGCTTGCCGAAAGTATGTTGTACGAGGCTGGAGTCATCAAGCGTCGTGGTACCATAGAGACGAAAAACACCGTCTCCGACTTCATGCCCGTGGAGCTCAACCTTGGCTATTCAGTGTTCCCAACGGTCTTCCATGCCGAATGGAACAAAAAGAAGCTCAATATTATCGACTGTCCCGGATCCGACGACTTCGTGGGAGGCGCCATCACGGCTCTCAACGTCACCGACCAGGCCTTGATTCTCATCAATGGCCAGTATGGTCCTGAGGTGGGCACGCAAAACAACTTCCGCTATACCGAGAAGCTGAAGAAGCCTGTCATCTTCCTCATCAACCAGTTGGACTCCGACAAGTGCGACTTCGACAACCTCATCACTCAGATGCAGGAGATCTACGGAAACAAATGCGTGCAGATTCAATATCCGCTTGAGACAGGACCTAACTTCCACAGCCTCATCGACGTGCTCATCATGAAAAAGCTCTCGTGGGGACCCGATGGCGGCGAGCCAAAGCGCGAGCCCATTCCAGCCGAAGAGATGGAGAAGGCCGAAGAGCTGCACCGCACGTTGGTTGAGGCGGCTGCCGAGAACGACGACACGCTGATGGAGAAATTCTTCGAGGACGAGAACTCGCTCAGCGAAGACGAACTGCGCTTGGGTATCCGTAAGGGATTGATAAACCGCGATATGTTCCCCATTTTCTGTGTCGACGCCCACAAGGACATGGGCGTGCAGCGCTTGATGGAATTCCTCGGCAACGTGGTGCCATTCGTAAGCGACATGCCTGCCTACCGCGACACGCGTGGCAACGAGGTGCCTGCCGACTCAAACGCTCCTGAGAGTCTCTATTTCTTCAAGACGAGCATGGAGCCACACATTGGCGAGGTGAGCTATTTCAAGGTGATGAGCGGCAAGGTAAAGGCTGGCGACGACCTTACCAACGCCGACCGTGGCTCTAAGGAACGCCTTGGCCAGATCTACGCTTGCGCTGGTAGCAACCGCATACCCGTGGACGAGATGGAAGCTGGCGACATTGGCTGCACCGTGAAACTGAAAGACGTGAAGACAGGAAACACCCTCGACGGCAAGGATCTCGACAACGTGAAGTTCGACTTCGTGAAGTTCCCGCGCCCGAAATACTCACGCGCCATCAAGGCAAAGAATCCACAAGACATGGAGAAGGTGATGGCTGCATTGCTGAAGATGAGGCAAGAGGATCCCACGTGGGTGGTGGAGCAGAGCAAGGAACTCCGCCAAACCATAGTGCACGGACAGGGCGAATTCCACCTGCGCGTGCTGAAATGGCGCTTGGAGAACAACGAGAAGCTACAGGTTGAATACGAGGAGCCACGCGTGCCATACCGCGAGACCATCACCAAGAAGGCACAGGCAAGCTATCGCCACAAGAAGCAGAGCGGTGGTGCCGGACAGTTTGGCGAGGTGGCTCTCATCGTCGAGCCTTACGCTGAAGGTATGCCCGACCCGGTGAGCTATAAGTTCAACGGCCAGGAGTTCAAGATGAACATCAAGTCGAAGGAGGAGAAAGACCTGCCATGGGGTGGTAAGTTGCAGTTTATCAACTCTGTCGTGGGCGGTGCCATCGACCTCAGGTTCATGCCTGCCATCCTCAAGGGCGTGATGGACTGCATGGAGCGCGGCCCATTGACCGGCAGTTATGCTCGCGACGTGCGCGTTGTGGTTTACGACGGCAAGATGCACCCGGTAGACTCCAACGAGCTTTCGTTCACCTTGGCTGCACGCCACGCTTTCTCCGAGGCGTTCAAGACGGCAGGCCCGAAGATTCTTGAGCCTATCTACGACCTTGAGGTTTATGTTCCGGCAGACTACATGGGCGACGTGATGAGCGACTTGCAAGGCAGACGCGCCATCATCATGGGCATGGACGCTGAGGCTGGTTACCAAAAGCTCAGCGCGAAGATTCCTTTGAAGGAGCTGTCCAACTATAGCGTAGCCCTCAGCTCGCTCACGGGTGGCAGGGCTTCGTTCAACGCCAAGTTCGCAAGCTACGAGCTCGTGCCTAACGACATCCAGAACAAGCTCATAACCGCTCACGAGGCAGAGCAAAAAGACGAAGAATAATTTTCCTTCGTTGACCAAATGGTCAACCCACGACCAAGATAAAAAGAAGGACTAATAATACAACTCGAAGCCCACTAAAATGAGCTTCGAGTTTTTTTATTCCATAACCCAAATGGCTTAGCACTGGAATGGCATCGACATAGCACCGTAAAGGCAACGGCTTTGCACTGAAATGACGACGGCTTTACAGTGCAAAGGCAAACCCATTCCATAGAGTGAGATTTTGACGAGAAACCATGAGCCTTTACGACGCGGATTTTTACTGTTATAAAACACGTTCCACCGCTTGCTTTATGTTACGATATAACACTTTTGGAAATTTCGCGTTAATATATTGAAATCACAATCATTTTGTTAACACTAAAATGTTAAGCAATTAAGTTAATCACTATCTTTGCGACATGAAAAAGAAGACGATATGGACTATAGCGGTCATCATGGGACTGTCATTCATAATACTGCTCACATTGCAACTCACGTATATGCGCGAGATGGCAAACATGAAGAAGGAGCAGTTTGATGAAAGCGTGAACCGCGCCCTCTATCAAGCCTCACGCAACCTTGAGTTGAATGAGACGTTAAGGTATCTGGAAAAGGATGTCAGAGAGGCCGAGAAGAAAAAGCAAGGCAAAG
>CAVAGT010000028.1:0-31569 GCA_963588155.1 Lachnospiraceae bacterium
GACTGCGCATTGACGTGGCCCACACCAAGGTGCGCGTGACCAACCTCAAGCCCGGGCTCGTGGAGACCCATTTCTCCAACGTGCGCTTCCATGGCGACGACGAGCGCGCCGACAACGTTTACCGTGGCATAGAGCCGCTTCGTGGCGACGACATTGCCGACGTGGCGTTCTACGCGGCAAGCGCGCCCGAGCACGTACAGATAGCAGAAGTGCTGGTGCTCGCCACCCATCAAGCCAACGGCACCGTGATCCACAGGGATCTGTAAACCGCCGAAAGCGAGGTCCCGAATATGGCTAAATTATGTCAATATGTTCTTTATATTAATATAATTTCGTAATTTTGCACATATATAATAAGAATCGGCAAGAATAATTTTTCGATCAAACATGAATATTTTAGAGTTGAGTGAGCAGGAGATTGGCCGCCGCCAAAGCCTGCAACAGTTGCGCGAGATGGGCATCGACCCCTATCCAGCAGCAGAGTTTCCAACCAACGCTTTCAGCACCGACATCAGGGCTGAGTTCAAGGATGAGGACGAGCCACGCCAGGTAGTGATCGCCGGCCGCATGATGGGTCGCCGCGTGATGGGCAAGGCAAGCTTCGCCGAGTTGCAGGACTCCAAGGGAAGAATCCAGGTCTATATCGCCCGTGACGAGATTTGTCCGGACGAGAACAAGGACCTCTATAATATCGTATTCAAGAAACTCCTCGACATCGGTGACTTCATCGGTGTGAAGGGTTTTGTATTCCGCACACAGACTGGCGAGATTTCCGTTCACGCCAAGGAGTTGTGCCTGCTCTCCAAGAGCCTCAAGCCACTGCCTATCGTGAAGTATAAAGACGGCGTGGCCTATGACAAGTTCGACGACCCAGAGTTGCGCTATCGCCAGCGCTACGTTGACCTCGTGGTGAACGACGGTGTGAAGGAGACCTTCCTGCAGCGCGCCACGGTGATCCGCACACTCCGCAAGTTCCTCGACGACGCAGGTTACACTGAGGTGGAGACCCCTACCCTGCAGAGCATCGCCGGTGGTGCATCCGCACGTCCGTTCATCACCCACTTCAATGCGCTCGACCAGGATATGTATATGCGCATCGCCACCGAGCTTTACCTGAAGCGTCTCATCGTGGGCGGTTTCGAGGGTGTCTATGAGATGGGCAAGAACTTCCGCAACGAGGGAATGGACCGCAATCACAACCCAGAGTTCACCTGCATGGAGCTTTACGTGCAGTACAAGGACTACAACTGGATGATGTCGTTCACAGAGCAGCTTCTAGAGACCATATGTATCGCCGTCAACGGCAAGCCCGAGCGTGAGATCGACGGTCAGATCGTGAGCTTCAAAGCCCCTTACCGTCGTCTGCCTATCCTCGACGCCATCAAGGAGAAGACAGGCTTCGACTGCAACGGCAAGACTGAGGAAGAGATTCGCAACTTCTGCAAGGAGAAGGGAATGGACGTGGACGAGACCATGGGTAAGGGCAAGCTCATCGACGAGCTCTTCGGCGAGTTCTGCGAGGGCACCTTCATCCAGCCTACTTTCATCACCGACTATCCCGTGGAGATGTCTCCATTGACAAAGATGCACCGCAGCAAGCCAGGCCTCACAGAGCGTTTCGAGCTGATGGTGAACGGCAAGGAGCTTGCCAACGCCTATTCAGAGCTGAACGACCCAATAGACCAGGAGGAGCGTTTCATCGACCAGATGAAGCTCGCCGACAAGGGCGACGACGAGGCAATGATCATCGACCAGGACTTCCTCCGTGCCCTCCAGTATGGCATGCCTCCCACATCGGGCATCGGTATCGGCATCGACCGCTTGACCATGCTCATGACAGGCAAAACCTACATCCAGGAAGTATTACTCTTCCCACAGATGAAGCCCGAGAAGAAGATTCCTCAGAGCAGCATCAAGGAGTGGGCAGAGATTGGCGTGTCTGAAGAATGGGCATACGTGCTCCGCAAGGCTGGCTTCAACCTCATCTCCGACATCAAAAACGAGAAGGCGCAGGGCTTGCAACAGAAAATCGGTGAAATCAACAAGAAATACAAGCTCGGCTACGAGAAGCCTTCCGTGGATGACATTCAGGGATGGATCAATGCAGCCAAGGCTTAGTAATGTATAGTTTCATAATGTATAATCGATATTGAGCAAATGACTTGCTATTGATTATACATTATGTAAATAAGGCCGTCTACCTAATTATAAATTATCAATTATAAATTAAAGCGAAGTGTTCAACTGCGGAAAAATTGCCATTATCGGCGGCGGTAGCTGGGCAACGGCGATAGCCAAGATTGTGGTGGGACACACCCATCACATAGGTTGGTATATGCGTCGCGACGATCGCATCGAGGACTTCAAGCGCTTGGGGCACAACCCTGCCTACCTGATGTCGGCACGTTTTGACGTAAGCAAGATCTTCTTCTCCTCCGACATCAACGAGATCGCGGAGCAATACGACACACTCGTGTTCGTAACCCCATCGCCCTACCTCAAGAACCATCTCAAGAAGCTCAAGACACGCATAAGCGACAAGTTTATCGTCACGGCCATCAAAGGCATCGTGCCCGACGAGAACCTTGTTTGCTCGGAGTATTTCCATCAAGTGCATGGCGTGCCTTACGAGAACCAAGCTTGCATAGGCGGCCCCTCCCATGCTGAGGAAATAGCCATGGAGCGTCTGAGCTACCTCACCATAGGCTGCGCCGATACCGAAAAGGCACGCGCCTTCGCCCATGACTGTCTGGCAAGCGAATACATAAAGACAAAGACTTCTAACGATGTCATAGGCATCGAATACTCGGCGGTGCTGAAAAACGTCTATGCCATTGCCGCGGGAATATGTGGGGGTTTGAAATATGGCGACAATTTCAAGGCGGTATTCATGTCGAACGCCGTGCAAGAGATGCATCGTTTCCTTACCGCCGTCCACCCCATCGAGCGCAGCATATACGACTCGGTATACCTGGGCGACCTGCTCGTGACGGGCTACAGCAACTTCTCGCGCAACCGCATGTTCGGCACGATGATAGGCAAGGGCTATAGCGTGAAGAGCGCACAGATAGAGATGGAAATGATAGCAGAGGGATATTTCGGCACCAAGTGCATGAAGGAAATCAACCGCCGTATGCACGTCGACATGCCGATACTCGATGCAGTATACAATATATTATACGAGCACACAAGCCCGCAAATGGAGATAAAACTCTTGGCCGACTCGTTAAGATAAGAGAAAGGCTCAAAGTGGAAACATTAACACATTCATTTAGATAACAAGGAAAAATGAAAAGCATCAGCTTAAACATCACGAAGGCTGCATCGTTCCTCGCAGAGGGTGCAGTGAAGGCTTACGAGCCTAAGGTGAAGGCCGCTCAGGAGGCTCTTGAGAACGGCACTTGTGAAGGTAACGACTTCTTGGGATGGTTGCATTTGCCATCTTCCATCACAGCTGAGTTCTTGGACGAGATCCAGGCTGTTGCCAACACACTGCGTGAGAAGTGCGAGGTGGTGGTAGTGGCAGGCATCGGCGGCAGCTACCTCGGCGCGCGCGCCGTGATCGAAGGTCTCGGCAACTCTTTCGCTTGGCTCGTCAACGACAAGAAGAACCCAACCATCCTCTTCGCCGGCAACAACATCGGTGAGGATTATCTCTATGAGCTGACATCTTACTTGAAAGACAAGAAGTTCGGTGTCATCAATATCTCAAAGTCTGGTACTACCACAGAGACCGCCCTCGCTTTCCGTCTGTTGAAGAAGCAGTGCGAGGACCAGCGTGGCAAGGACGAGGCTAAGGACGTGATCGTGGCCGTGACCGACGCCAAGAAGGGTGCCGCCCGCACTTGCGCCGACAAGGAGGGCTACAAGAGCTTCATTATCCCCGACAACGTGGGCGGTCGTTTCTCAGTACTGACTCCAGTAGGCTTGTTGCCTATCGCCGTGGCAGGCTTCGACGTGAAGCAGCTCGTGGCAGGTGCCGCCGACATGGAGAAGGCTTGCGGCAAGGACGTGGCCTTCGACGAGAACCCGGCAGCCATCTACGCCGCCACCCGTCAGGCTCTCTACACACAGGTTGGCAAGAAGATCGAGATTGTCTGCAACTTCCAACCCAAGCTGCACTACTTCGCTGAGTGGTGGAAGCAGCTATACGGCGAGAGCGAGGGCAAGAACCTGAAGGGTATCTTCCCTGCAGCCTGCGACTTCACCACCGACCTCCACTCCATGGGACAGTGGATCCAGGAAGGCGAGCGCTCTATCTTCGAGACCGTGATTAGCGTGGAGACTCCTAACGAGAAGCTGCTCTTCCCTCACGACGACGAGAACCTCGACGGCCTTAACTTCCTTGAGGGCAAGCGCGTGGATGAGGTGAACAAAATGGCAGAGCTTGGCACTCGCTTGGCTCACGTAGACGGTGGCGTGCCAAACATCTTGGTCAACGTACCAGAGCTGAACGCCTACTATCTCGGCCAGTTGATCTACTTCTTCGAGAAGGCTTGCGGCATCAGCGGTCTTTTGGAAGAGGTGAACCCATTCAACCAGCCTGGCGTAGAGGCTTACAAGAAGAACATGTTCGCATTGCTCAACAAACCTGGCTACGAAGAGGAGACAAAGGCCATCAAGAAGCGCTTGGAGGCTGAGAAATAAACTTGACATGACAAACATGATGGACATAAAAAAAGCCATCACCGATTATAACACGACCTCAGGGACGGCATTCCGCCCCAAGGCCGTGCTTTTCGATATGGATGGAGTGCTCTACGACTCCATGCCCCACCATGCCCTTGCCTGGCAGGAGGCCATGGCGCGATTCGGCATCAACATGACGGCACACGACTCCTACGCCACCGAAGGCGCACGTGGATTCGACACCGTGAAGATGCTAGTGAAAAGGCAAAAGGGCATCGACATATCAGACGAGAAGGCCATGGAGATGTACTCGGTGAAGAGCGACATCTTCCACAACATGACCGAAGCGCCCATATTCGACGGCGTGAAAGAACTCATGCAACGCATCACCGACGCGGGCATGACGGTAAACGTGGTGACGGGCAGCGCGCAAAAGCCATTGATAGCCCGCCTCAACCACGACTTCGGACAATGGCTCGCGCCTGATCACATAACCACAGCCTTCGACGTTGACCACGGCAAGCCAGCACCCGACCCTTACCTCTCAGGATTGAGAAAGGCCGGCGACTTGAAGCCTTGGCAAGGCATAGTGGTGGAAAACGCGCCGTTAGGCGTGAGAAGTGGAGTGGCAGCAGGATGTTTCACTATCGCCATAAACAGCGGTCCACTGCCCGACAGCGACCTGCTCGACGAGAAACCCAACCTGCTCTACCAAAAACTTACCAAGCTGCTCAACGACTGGGACGAGATTGCCAGATAATCATAACATGGCGCACGGTATCTTAACTATTCTTGCTTATGCTTAGATATATCCTTTCCATTTTGCTTTTTCTCATGGCTTTCTGCGAGGCTCACGCCCAGGAGCCGCGAGGCAAGAAGCTCGTTGTCATCGACATTGAGACAAAGGTCCCAATGCGTGGCGTAATCGTGAGCACGAAAAACGGCTACCGCGACACGACCAACTGGCGCGGCATCTGCCATGTGCCAGCCGCGTTCGACACGTTGACGGTGTTTAAGCACAATTATATTCCCGAACGGCTGATAGCCAACGATATGAGAGACACCACGGCTCTCATACCATCGGGATCCGCCATAAGCGAGGTGACAGTGTGGGGAAAGAACAACATCAACCAAAATGTAAAGGAAGGGCTTGGCAGCCAGCCGTTGCCCAGTCCTGCCAGAGGCGCCATAAGCTATAGTTTCGACTTCGCCAACCTCATAGACCGCCGCGGCAGGCGCGATCGCAAGCACTTGAAATCGGTGAGACGGAAATTCCAGGAGATGGACGTCACTGGCGACCCGATCGTGGACGCCTACAACAGGGCCATGGAAGAGAAACGACTGGAAACGGAGAAACAGGAAAAAGAAAAGGACAAGGAAGAAAAGAGTCTGCCATGATTGATTACAACAAGATAAGCGACAAACGCATAGCAGTGCTGCTAAGTGGCGGCGTAGACTCCTCGGTGGTGGTCTACGAGTTTGCCTCGCATGGCCTCCACCCCGACTGCTTCTATATAAAGATAGGCCCAGAAGAGAAAGAAGAGTGGGACTGCAGCTCGGAGGAGGACTTGGAAATGGCTACGGCTGTGGCTGCCAGATACGGCTGCAAGTTGCAGGTGGTAGACTGCCACAAGGAGTATTGGTCGCAAGTGACCCGCTACACCATGGACAAGGTAAAGGCCGGCCTCACGCCCAATCCCGACGTGATGTGCAACAGGCTGATAAAGTTTGGCGCGTTCGACGAGAAGATGGGGCACGACTACGACTTGGTCGCCACTGGGCACTATGCGCAAACGGAGTGGATTGACGGCAAGAAATGGCTGACTACAAGTCCCGACCCGGTGAAAGACCAAACCGATTTTCTCGCGCAGATATTCCAATGGCAACTGAAGAAAGCCATATTCCCAATTGGCCACTACGTGAAAAACGAGGTACGTGAAATAGCTGAGCGCGAACACCTCATCAATGCCAAGCGCAAAGACTCGCAAGGCATCTGTTTCCTCGGAAACATCAACTACGATGAATATATCCGCCGCTATGTAGGCGAGAAGACCGGCAACGTCATAGAACTGGAGACCGGCAAGAAGATTGGCGAGCACAAAGGCCACTGGTTTCACACCATTGGCCAACGCAAGGGACTCGGCCTTGGGGGCGGACCTTGGTTCGTGGTTAAGAAAGACGCGGAGAGGAACATCCTCTACGTCAGCCACGGCTACGACCCCCAGACGGCTTACAAGAGCGTGTTCACCATCCACGGCTTCGATTTCCTCACGGAGGGCGTGACGTCACTGCCCGAGCGTGTGACATTCAAGATACGCCACACACCCGACTGCCACACGGCAAGCGTGGAAGCCACCCCCGACGGATTCGTCATACATAGCGATGACCCCATCCACGGCGTTGCGCCAGGACAGTTTTGCGTGGTCTATGATGCCGACCACCACAAATGCTATGGCTCTGGCGAGATAACATTATAGTATGGCAAGGGCAGCTTACGTAACCGCCCATACCCAAGAAAAACAAAAAACATGGAAAAAGACCACACAACCCTGCGCTTAGGCGACTTCAACACGCTCACCGTCACACGTCTCGCTCAACGCGACAACCCACATTCCACAGGTGGCAAGGAAACCTTCGGCGTGTTTCTAGATGGAGGACGCGAAGGCGACATCCTCATGCCAAAGAAATATGTGCCCGAAAATACAAAAGTGGGCGACGAAGTGAGGTGCTTTGTCTACCTCGACCAAGAAGAGCGACTCATAGCAACCACGGAAACCCCAATAGCCAAAGTGGGCGACTTCGCGTGCCTCGACTGCACATGGGTAAACCAATACGGCGCTTTCCTTAACTGGGGATTGATGAAAGACCTCTTCTGCCCCTTCCGTGAGCAGAAGAAGAAAATGGAGATGGGCGAGCCTTACATAGTCTATATCCATGTTGACGACGAGAGCTACCGCATTATGGCAACGGCAAAGGTCGACAAGTATATAGAATCTGCCAAAGACAGCAAGCTGAAGGAGAGGCAGAAGGTGGAGCTACTTATCTGGCAAAAGACTGACCTTGGATTCAAGGTCATCGTAAACAACCGCTACCAAGGGCTCATCTATCTCGACCAAATATTTCAACACGTACAGACGGGCGACCGTCTAGACGGCTATGTGGAGAAGATCCGCCCTGACGGCAAGCTCGACATCATGCTCCAACCAACCGGCAGACGGCAGACCCTCGATTTCGCCGACACACTGCTCGAATGGATCAAGGCCCACGAGGGCAAGTGCCCATTTGGAGACAAGAGCGCGCCCGATGACATAAAACGCACGTTCCAAGTGAGCAAGAAGGTGTTTAAGAAAGCCGTTGGCGACCTCTACAAGCGGCACATCATCACCATCACAGACCAAGGGTTGCTGCTAAACGCCAAAGAGGGGCAGCCATCATAGACTGGACTACCTCGCCCCTGTCGAGGATGCCACGCACCTCATCTGGGGTGAGGAAATAAACATCGATATCCTCGGTGGCGTCAAAATGCTGTTCGCCCTCACGTTCCACCCCACGGGCAAGGAACGTGTGGGCGATGTTATTATTTGTACCAGGGTTTGGGCTAAGTTCCATGAACGGTTGCCACTCTCCGCCCCCGAAGCCAGTCTCCTCCATGAGCTCGCGTCGTGCGGCGGCAAGCGGCTCCTCGCCTTTCTCTATCACGCCAGCCGGAATTTCCCATGCCACGCAGTCCAAGCCGTGACGATATTGCCGCTCAAAGATGTAATGCCCGTCCTTTGTCGTGGCTATGACATTAATCCAGTCGGGGTATTCAAGCGACCAATAATCATCCTTGACACGCCCGTCGGGCAACAAGAGCTTGTCTTTTCTCACCGTCATCCACGGTTCCTTTACCACATACTCAGACGAGAGAGTCTTCCATTGCATCTCCTCGTCAGTGCGTTTCAGTTTTATCGACATATCCTTATTATTTATAATAGTTCCTTATAATGCTATTCCGCCACGGGAATGCAATGAGAATCCTTGATCTCACCTATCACGATGATGCTGTGAAGGCTTCCTATGCAATCTATATTGCCTAAGGTGTTGAGCATGAAGTCTTGATAGGCTTTCATGTCCCGCGCGTATACCTTTATCAAGAAATCGTAGTCGCCCGTGGTATTATAGCACTCTGTCACCTGGTCAATGGCCTGCACCGTATCCATGAATTGTTGTATCAAGTCGTGGGTGTGCTGCTTTAAGCGGATATTGCAAAGCACAATGACATGGTTTCCCAACTTATGATGGTCAACCACGGCAGAATACCGTTTGATGTACCCTTCCCGCTCCAAACGCTTTTGTCGTTCGAATGTCGGTGACGGTGACAAATGAACCCTCGCAGCCAATTCCTTTATCGTAATACGTGAATTTTGCTGCAACAACTTCAACATCTTAATGTCGATTTCATCGAGATTCTCTTGTGTAGCCGTATTCTCTTTCATGATGTTTTGTAGAATATTATTCTGTGTAAAACAGTTGTTTTCTGCAAAATTAGCATATTTTCCCGAATAACGAAGAATGTTTGGCTATAAAAATTCTTCCTATTACCTTTGCGCTCACAATAACAATATCGCGACTCATAATCGATACCGACACAAAAAACAAAACAAATAAAAGAAAGGGAAAAAACATGAGCAAACAATTCAGAGCAGACGTAGTGGGAAGTTTTCTTCGTCCCACGGAGTTGAAAGAGGCAAGGGCTAAATTTGCCGAGGGTCAAATCTCAGCCAAGGATCTTCGCATTGTGGAAGATCGTCTCATCACCGACCTCATAGCCAAGCAGAAAGCACACGGCTTGCATTTCATCACCGACGGCGAGTTTAGACGCAGCTATTGGCACCTCGACTTCATGTGGGGATTCAACGGCGTAGAGCACATCGAACTGGAACATGGCTATCAATTTCATGGCGAGGAGACAACGAAAGGCTCATTGAGACTCACAGGCAAAATATCTGGCGAGAACCATCCGTTCATCAATGACTTCAAGTTTGTGAAACAATTTGAGGAAGACGGCATTGAGGCAAAACAAACGGTTCCCGCTCCAGCCCAGTTCCTCGCCGAGTTGTTCCGTGGCAAGAACAGCGAGAACACACGCAAGTTCTACCCCAACACCGAGGAATTGATAAAAGACATCGCAAAGGCATACGGAACATTCTTCCAGGAAATATACGAAGCTGGATGCCGCACCGTACAACTTGACGACTGCACTTGGGGCATGATCGTTGACGATGACTTCTGGAAGTCGATGGCCGGTACAGGCTTTACCCTCGAACACGAGGCTTTGCAATACTTACAGGTGAACAATCTCGCCATTGAGGGCAAGCCTGAGGGATTGACAATCAATACGCACGTGTGCCGTGGCAATTACCATTCATGTTATGCCACAAAGGGCGCATACGACCCTGTGGCACCATACCTCTTCGGCAAAGAGAACGTGAGCACCTACTATCTGGAATATGACGATGAGCGCTCAGGCACCTTTGAGCCGTTGAAACATGTGTCTGGCGACAAGAAAGTGGTGTTGGGATTAGTCACGACAAAGTCACCCGTATTGGAAAATCCTGACGCTGTAATAGCACGCATCAAGGAAGCCGAGAAATACATTCCACTCGACCGTCTCTACCTTAGTCCACAATGTGGGTTCGCTTCTTGCGAGATTGGCAACAAGCTCACAGAGGAAGAGCAATGGGCAAAAGTGGATCTCGTTGTGAAGATAGCAAAAGAAGTTTGGGGATAAATAAAAGAATCGGGGGCGTGCCGCTTGGCACGCCCCCGATTCTTTTATATCTCATCCAAATTTAATCCAGTTGCCCGAGCGATCTGCTCGGCGGTCAATCCCATAGCCTTCATTTGCTTGGCAATTTCCTTAGACCGCTCATAGCGGCCCTCGGCAAGACCTTCGGACCGACCCTTCGCAAGACCTTCTGCAAGGCCCTTCGCGAGACCCTTCGCGAGGCCCATGTCCATGCCTTCCTCGTACCCTTCGTCACGACTTGTGTCAAAAAGGCTCTTCATGTGCCTTACCGACTCCATGTGTCGATAGTATGCCTGCTTGTCCTTATCCGAAAGGGCATCAACACGCAAGCGTTCACGGGCTTCAGGCAATCCTGCGGCCTTGGCCTTGGCACTTATATTGCCAGTTTTTAGGAACTCGATCCATTCATCAAGTGGCGTCGTGGCCACCTGGTCAAAGTCGTTTACTCTAAGCACATAGTATTCGGGGAACAAATCGCTTGCTGCCTTACGCTTCACCAAGTCAGGCTCCTTCTTACCAAAGAATTTCTCGTTTTGCCTTACCGATAATTTCAAAGTGTCGTGAGGTTGGTGCAGGCCAACGAACTCTGTCTTTCCATGATAAACGTAGTCTTTGCCCTGGCCAAGCTCAAAATAGACTATATTGATTGAATACACCTTGCGAACCTCCTCATAGGGCTTTCCTAAGCCTATATATTCGGTTATAGCTTTAGATACGCCATATAGCATACGGTGGAAATAAGAAAGCTCGCGACTGTTTTGCACCTCTATAATACAAAGCTCGCCTTCCTCGCTCTCTGCCAATATATCCACTCGATTATATTTGTCTTCCTCATCGTCCTGGTTGCCCTCACTCTCCAAGAAACGATGTATCTTGAAACGCTTGCCCAACAATGAAGCCAAAAAACCCTCTAAGACAACATAATTTGCCTTATCGCGGAGCAGGCGTTTCATCGCCCAATCGAATCGTATGTAATTTTCCTGCATAGTCATATGCCTTTTGAGTCACAATGTCTTTTGGTTGTAAATCTACGACTTTTCCATGAGACTGCCAAACATTTATCATTTAAATGTTTGTACATATCTCAGAAATATTTATCTTTGCGCCAAAAACAAACCATAAACATAGATTATGATGAACATTAAGACCATGTTGGCCTGTGGCTTGATGATGCTGCCACTATTAAGCCAAGCGCAAGACTGCTGTCAAAAGAGCAACGACGTGATTGAGACCATCATGTCTCGGCGTTCAATCCGCAAGTATCTCAACAAGCCTGTGGAGCACGAGAAGCTCGCTATTGTAGCCAAGTGCGGCATAAACGCGCCCAATGCTCTCAACCAACAGGCGTGGGCAGTGCGTGTCGTGGAAGATCAAAACTTCATAAAAGAGACTACAGAAATTTTCAGGAAGGAAAAGCCCGAGATTGTAAAGCGTGACACCAACTTCAAGAACATGTATCGCAACGCTCCAAATATCATCGTCGTCGCCACTCCCAAGGGGGACAACTGGGGGACGCTCAACGCAGGTCTATTGGGCGAGAACATGATGATTGCCGCCAAGGCGTTGGGATTGGGCACCTGCTGTCTGGGAAGCGCGGCTCGTTTCTTGCAAGACTCTGAGGCTTGCAAACCATATATCGCCAAACTCAACCTTCCACAAGACTATGAGATATGCTATGTCCTCGCCATTGGCTATCCAGACGAAGCGCCAGAGGCAAGGCAGCGAGATGAGAGCAAGATAGAGTATATCAAGTGAATCCCTTATAATGAGTGGCCTATAAAGGTATATCCTTTGATAAGCAAACAAATCCGTGGGCGTTTCTTTTCTGAACGCCCACGGATTTGCCGTTTTAGGGATTATCGCTAAACGAATTGTCCTTCTGCTGAATTTATATTTCCTTCAAGTCCACCATGTCATGGTGTTTCTCGTGCCTTTCCTTCACCAAATGAAGGAGTTTCTCCTTACGCTTTGGCATTATGAGGCGACGGATGAATATGTTTGGTATGGCAACACCAAGAGCGATAAACAATATGGTAAGCGAAGCCTTGATGGCCCAATTGAACGCTATTGTAAGCTCACCTACGACACCATCCATCTGGATAAAATCAAAGAGGGAACGATACATCATCACTCCCGGAATCATGGGTATGACAGACGGTATCGCAATAATCTGATGAGGTATGTGGTGTATATGCTGTGAACGCGTGGCAATGATGCTGGCCACCACCGACCCAATAAACGAGCCGATAATGATGCCTTGATCAAGACCTATGTTTCCGTTTGACGGGCCGAGATTCACGAAGTTGCGGGTACACACAGCAACGATACCTGTTATGGCAAGCACAGGCATGATGCGCTTAGGAGTATTGTAAATCGTGGCAAAGCCCATCGACGACACAGCTGCCGCAATGGCATAGTTGATAAAACTGTTGTGTGGTGTCATCGACAAGTCTTTCACGAAGTTGTCGATGCCGCAAATCTGTATGGCAAACACTATTCCGAACGACATGGCTATAATCGTCATGAGCGTTATTATGGCACGCGTCAGTCCCACTTGCACATAGTCGGAAACCATGTCTGTGACGAAGTTGATAAGCGGCACACCCGGCACTATGAACAACGTACAGGCCATGAGAGGATGGTATGGTGTATCAGAGTGGAGGAATGATGGCAAAGCGGAACTCAAGGTTGGGTTAAGGCTGATGAATGTGGTTAGCCAACACAGGAGAGTTGCCACAAACGCGCTTATAGCAATGCCCACATAACCATTCCAATGAAGCTTCGCCAAATACATCTTCAGACGGAAACCGAGGATGGCAGGTATGGACGCATAGAAGAAAGCCGGCCAGTCGCAACCGAACTGCACGCAGAAACCTCCACAGGCAAATCCAGCACAAATAGCTATCATCCAAGGCGAGTATTGCTTGCGAACGTGCTTCAAGGTCTCAAGCTCAGCCTCATAGCGGTCAAGACTCCAGTCTTCGCGTATGGCCGTCCACAGCATCGTGCTTATCTTGGATATTACGGTGAACTCAACGCAATGAGAATCCACACGTTGATATTTAGAGAAAGAATGGGTCTCGTCAGAGAGGTTCACCATTATGATATTAAAGTTGAGGGATATGTGAATATACTCCTCTGGCAATCCAAGATACGCCTCGCATCGCTTCATGTTGCGCATTATTCGCGCACAATCGGCATTGCTCGCCATGAGCATGGCTCCCGTGCGCACTAGCAGGTCGAGCTTGCGGCGGAGGAGCTGCACCGAGTTGGCGTGTTCTTCACTCTTGGTCTCATCATCGATTCTTTTCTCTTCCTCGAGACTAACCAATTCTTCTTCGTTATCCTTAGGCTTGTTGTGGAAACTAAAATAATCGTTACTCATGATTATGACAAGAATATCATCATTAGAATTTGTATGGAGATAATGCGAACAAGCATGGCAAGAGGATACACTGTGGCATAGCCAACCGACGGCGTATCGCTCGCCGTGCGGTCATTGGCATACGCCAATGCCGGCGGGTTGGTATTTCCACCCGCGAGGACACCAATGAGCGTGTAGTAATTGATATGGAAGGCATATCTTCCTATTATTCCGCCGATGATTATTGGCAGCATCGTAATCAGCAATCCATAGCCAATCCAGTGCAATCCCTGTTCGTTGACAAGGGTGTGGAAGAAGTCTTGACCGGCTCCCAAGCCCACACACGCGAGGAAGATATTGATGCCCATCTCTCGCAACATCATGTTTGCCGAGATGGTGTTGTAGGTCACGAGATGGTAACGTGGCCCAAAATATCCCATCAGTATGGCTACAATGAACGGGCCTCCGGCAAGGCCAAGACGCACAGGCGTAGGAATACCAGGAATGGCTATTGGCAAGGTGGCAAGCAAGCATCCAAGGGCTATGCCCACGAATATTGGTATGAGATTTGGGTGATTCAAACGCTTCATCTGGTTGCCAAGCACCTTGTCGACCTTACTAAGGGAGAGTTCAGAACCCACCACCGTGAGACGGTCGCCAAGTTGCAGGCGCAGATGCGGATGAGCCACAAGGTCCACGCCGTTTCGGTTGACACGTGTGACCGTAGCCTGGAAGTTGCCGTTGATGTCGAGCGAGACAAGAGTCTTGCCCTGCAGCTCGGGACGTGTCACCATGATGCGACGCGATATTAGCTCACGCTCAAACCGGCTCCAGTCTACGTCCACTTGCTTGCCGAAGAGGGCCGTGAGGCTGTCCACGTCTTGCGGGGCCACCACCACGAGCACTACATCGTTGAGATGCAGCCTCGTCTGTCCGTTCACAATGGTATTATGAGAAGTATTGCCGTGGTCTATGATACGCGAGATCATGAAGTGTCGTCCGACGATGCGCTTCACCTCCGCCACTGTGAGGTTGTCTATACGGTCATTGATTATCTCAAGTGTTACCGAGCGCACCGCGAGCAGCTCTGGCTGTCCCTCGCCCGTCTCTGCTTGTTTCTCTTCTTCCCCTGTCTTGACACGGAGAATGACTCGCAGCACAATGAATGCCAATATGACGCCTACCACGCCCATAGGGTACGCCAAGGCATAACCCGTGGCTATGTCGGGGCTCTCAACGCCCTTCATGCTGAAAAACGCTTGCTGTGCACCGCCCATTCCCGGCGTGTTGGTCACGGCACCTGAGAGTATTCCGGCGATTGCCGTAAATGGCGTATCAGTAAAATAATATACCCCCAAGGCAGTGAAGATGCTGATGAGGATTGTGATAAGCACAAGAATGTTGAGTTGAAGACCGCCCTTCTTAAACGAGGCGAAGAAGCCCGGACCCACTTGCAAGCCCAAGGAATAGACAAAGAGCACCAAGCCAAACTCGCGAAGGAAGTGAAGCAGCTCTACATTCAAGTTAAGGTTGAAATAACCGAAAACTATACCAACGATTAAAACCCACGTAAGTCCGAGGGAGACGTTCTTCACTTTTATCTTTCCCAAGATCAAACCCAACGTTATGACCAAGGCAAGGATAAAAATCGAATGGGAGACTCCGCCAGCCCAATAGGCTTGCGAACCCTCAAACAAAACCCTGATAGAATCCATTTACTGAGAAGATGAAAAGCTGAAAATTAAAATTTTTGCAAAGTTACGCTTTTTTTAGGAATTAATAGTTATCAACACGATATTTATTCTCGTCCTTGTCTTGCAACATGGATAGATAACTTGCGTATCTGCTCTCGGCTATGTAGTGGTCTGCCACAGCCTTGCGCACGGCACAACCAGGCTCGTGCGTATGTGTACAATTGGAGAATCGGCAGTCGTGCGAGAACTTGAATATCTCGCGGAAATAGCTGCCTATCTCCTCGGGCTCCATGTCGAACGACCCAAAGCCCTTTATTCCCGGCGTGTCGATGAGCCAACCTCCATCGGCAAGGCGCACCATCTCCGAGAATGTCGTGGTATGCGTGCCCGTGTCATGGGCATCGCTTATCTCGGCTACCCTTGCCTCGGCGGTTGGCACCACGAGGTTCAGGAATGTAGACTTCCCCACTCCGCTGTTGCCGCTGAGCAGGGTCACCTTATTGGGCAGCAACTTCAGCAACGGCTCTACGCCCTCGCCCGTTGCCGCCGATATTTCATGGCAAGTATACCCCAACGACTCGTAGAGGTTCACCACCATACGCTGGTAATGCAGTTCCTCCTCGTTGAGCAGGTCCGTCTTGTTGAACACCATCACCACTGGCACCGAATAAGCCTCTGCCGAGGCCAGGAAACGGTCAATGAACACCGTGGATGTCTCCGGGTGCGCTATTGTCACCACAAGCAACGCCTGGTCGAGGTTGCAGGCTATTATGCTGCTTTGCTTCGACAGGTTGGTGGCTCGTCTGATGATGTAGTTGCGACGGTCTTCAATGGAGGTTATGAGGCCCTGCCCTTCATCGTTGACGACCACATCCACGTGGTCGCCAACAGCCACGGGATTTGTCGAGCGTATGCCCTTGAGCCTGAAGTTGCCCTTGACCTTACTCTCCACCGTGCGACCGTCCTCGGTCAGCACGGTATACCAAAAGCCCGTGTTCTTGATTACTAATCCATGCATTGAATCTTGCAAGCCATCAAATGGTCATGATCTCCTTTTGCTTGTTGGCAAGGAGGGCATCTATCTGCTTGATGTATTTATCGTGGTGCTTCTGCAAGCTGTCTTCCGCATCCTTCTCCTGATCCTCCGACAGACCGTCCTTTATGGCTTTCTTGAGCTTGTCCTTGTATTCAGCGCGCGCGTTTCTCACTTGCACCTTGGCTTGCTCGCCAATCTTGTTGCATTGCTTCACGAGCTCCTTGCGGCGTTCCTCGGTTGGTTGTGGCAAACGCAGGATCACCATCTCGCCATTGTTCTCGGGCGTGATGCCAACATCAGAGTCCATGATGCCCTTTTCTATATCCTTAATGGCCTTGCGATCCCACGGACGGATGGTTATGGTACGCGCGTCGGGCACTTGGAGTGCCGCCACTTGGTTCAATGGCACGGCTTGGCCATACGACACTACTCTCACGGAGTCGAGAATGGCAAGGTTGGCACGGCCGGCGCGAATGCGCGACAGCTCTGTCTCAAGGAAGTTGGCGCTCTTCTTCATTTTATCCTCGGCGCTCTTCAAGGTTTCTTTAACGTCTATCATAAGAAAAATAGGTTTAATTATTTTTATCGATTACAAATTTAGGGAATTTTCCCAAAAGAGCGCGCTTCTCGTCATGTTTTTTTGATACTAATGCCAAGAAACCACTCCTTCCGCCTTTTTTCGCCAACGGCTACTTGCCAATGACGCTGGCAACGCGGTTTGTCAAGTCCACGAAGTCGGCCACGGCGAGCTGCTCAGGCCGCTTTGTCATCATGTCGTTGGCGAAGAATTCCGGCGACGGCATTGTCTCCTTGTTGAACAACGGCTTTAGCGACACGCGCAGCATCTTGCGCCGCTGGTTGAACACCGTCTTCACCACACGCTTGAAGAGGGTCTCGTCGCACCCAAGGTCTTCAACGCCATTGCGCGTCATGCGTATCACCGCGCTCTTCACCTTTGGTGGCGGGTTGAACACGTCCTCGTCTACCGTGAAGAGATACTCCGTGTCATACCATGCCTGTATCAACACGCTCAGTATGCCATACTGCCTCGACCCTGGCTTCGAAGCTATGCGCAACGCCACCTCACGCTGTATCATGCCCGTGCAGCAAGGTATGAGTTCCTTGTTGTCGAGCATCTTGAAGAAGATCTGCGACGATATGTCGTAAGGATAGTTTCCCGTCAGCACGAATGCCTTGCCGTCGAACACTTGGTTCAAGTCCATCTTCAGGAAGTCGTCGCCAATGATGTTGTCGCGCAACTTCGGGTATTTCTCGTTAAGGTATCTAACGCTCTCGTCGTCAATCTCCACCGCTTTCACCTCGCGCGGCTTCTCCACGAGAAACTGTGTCAGCACGCCCATGCCCGGGCCAATCTCAAGCACGGGTATGTCGGGGCAGGCATCCACGGTGTCGGCAATGCGCTTGGCTATGTTGAGGTCGGTCAGGAAGTGCTGGCCGAGGTTTTTCTTGGGTCTAACCTGTTTCATTTCTATACGTTACTCTGTGTCGTCTTGATATGGCTTTGTCAACCTTCCCTGAAGAAGTCGAGACACTGCTTTATCTCCTCGTCGGTTGCCGTCTGGTTGATATGGATGTCACCAATGTCAGACAGCAGCGTGAAGTTGATTATGCCCGACGTGTTCTTCTTGTCGTGGCGCATGATGTTTATAAGCTCATCATAGTCGTCGCAGCTGATGTCCATCACGCCATAGTTCTCACGTATGTATTGCACCGTCTGCGTCATCTTGTCGGTCGGGAACTGCTGTTTCATCGCCGAGAGATACAACTCGCAAATCATTCCGTAGGCCACGGCGTAGCCATGGAGTATGGGCTCCGTGCCCTTGTCCTCATGGCGCATGAGCGAGAGGCTCTCAAACGCGTGGCCGAAGGTGTGGCCGAAGTTGAGCGCCTTGCGTATGCCTTTTTCCTTGGGGTCCTCTTCCACTATGCGCTCCTTCACTTTCACCGACGTGGCGAGCATGGAGAGCAACAGCTTCAAGTCGGGATTGCCGAGGTCGAAATTGAGCAGTTCTGCCCATGTCTCGGTGTCGGAGATAAGGCCATGTTTTATCATCTCGCCATAGCCTGAACGCAAGTTCTTGTCGTCGAGCGTGCTGAGGAACTCCGTGTCGAGCAACACGAATTTCGACTCGTTGAACACGCCCACTTCGTTCTTGAAACCGTCGAGGTTGATGCCGGTCTTCCCGCCCACGGAGGCATCGACCATGGCAAGGAGCGTCGTGGGTATGTTGATGAAGTCTATGCCACGCTTGAACGTGGATGCCGCGAAACCGCCGAGGTCGGTCACCATGCCTCCGCCGAGGTTTACAAGCAAAGAGTGGCGCGTGGCCTTGCCGCGTTCCAGCTCTCGCCATACATAAACAAGCGACTCCATGTTCTTGTTTATGTCGCCCGGGGCAATGGTTATGACATGAGCCCCGCGCATGGAGATAAACGACTCTATCACGGGCCAGCATTGCTTCCTGGTGGAATCATCCGTAAGCACGAAAATGCTGTCGTGCTCGCTTTCTGATATGGCCATTGCCAAATCGGTGGCAAGTTGATGCGTAATTAACACTCTTTGTTTCATTCTACTCATACTTAACGTTCAATTGCAAATATACTCATTAACACTCTATATCATGGTAGCCTCTCGCGATAAATTATCTTTTTTTAATAAAATGCCACACGCCTTTGCTCACTTCGCGTCTGCCGTGTGCAGTTTTAATAAATCCTCCACACTATTTTCTTTTTAAACTTATTTTACTTAACTGCGTCTAAAGGGAGGTTAACATTGCAAGAGATTAAAAAGAATAATGAAAAAACTGCTGTTGATTGCGCTATTGGCGATGACCACTGTCGCCTTGTTCGCGCAAAAGCGAGAAGTGTCGGGCACGGTTCTCGACACCCAGACCAAGGAAGCCGTGTCCATGGTGACTGTCCAACTGTTAAAGTCTGATTCCTCTTTCGTCAGTGGCACCTTGTCAGACAACAAGGGCCACTTCTCTATCAAGGCTCCTGCCGACGGACAATACATCCTCAAGCTTTCGAGCGTGGGTTACAAGACCATTTCGCGCGCCGTCAGCGTCAAGCAGAAGGCCAATGTCAACCTTGGCACCTTGCGTTTCTCTGCCGATGCCATCATGCTGAAGGAGGCCACCGTCACGGCACAGGCACAAAAGGTGGTGGTGAAGGAAGACACCTTCGAGTATAACGCCAACGCCTACCGCACCCCTGAGGGATCCACCATCGAGGAACTGGTGAAGCGTCTGCCTGGAGCTGAAGTGGGCGACGATGGCAAGATAACCATCAATGGCAAGGAAGTGAAGAAAATCCTTATCGATGGCAAGGAGTTCATGACCGGCGACACCAAGACGGCGATGAAGAACATCCCTACCTCTATTATTAATAAGGTGAAAGCCTACGACCAGAAGAGCGACCTGTCGAGGGTGACGGGCATCGACGACGGCGAGGAGCAAACGGTGCTCGACTTCGGCGTGAAGGCCGGCATGAACAAGGGCGTAATGGTCAACGCCGACGCGGGCGTAGGCACCAAGGACCGCTATAGCGGTCGCGCCTTCGGCGGCTACATGAGAGGCGACTTCAAGCTGTTCGGAATGGGCAATGCCAACAATGTCAACGACATGGGCTTTGGCGGCCGTGGCGGATTCTTCGGAAGGGGACGCAACGGGCTCAACGCCTCAAAGATGGCGGGCGTGAACCTCAACTACGAGAAGAAAGACACGCTGAAGATTGACGGCAGCGTGAGGTGGAACCACAGCGACGGCGACGTGTGGAGCAAGTCGAGCTCCGAGAACTATGTCAGCACCGTGGGTTCTTTCTCCAACAGCGTGAACCAGTCGTTCTCGCGCAGCAACAACTTCAACGCACAAGCGCGCGTGGAGTGGACTCCCGACTCCATGACCAACATCATGTTCAGGCCAACGCTTTCCTTGAGCAACAGCGACGGACTGAGCAACAGCTCTTCAGCATCATACAACGAGGATCCTTACGGCTACGTGACCGACCCTCTCAGCACGGAAGCGTTTAAGACGCTGGCGCAAAACGGTGTCATCGTCAACTCCAACACCTCCAACGGCATCACCTACTCGAAGAGCAACAGCGCGGGGGCGATGCTTCAACTCAACCGAAAGCTCAACAACCGCGGACGCAACATTACCCTGCGCGGCGACGTGAGCTACACCAACTCTGAGTCAAACTCGCTCTCGACCAACAACGTACACCTGTACCAGGTAAAGGATGCCGCGGGGCAAGACTCCACTTATCAGACAAACCGATACAACCTCGCGCCGTCGAAAAGTTGGAACTACACCTTGCAGACCACATACAGCGAGCCTCTATGGAAAGGCACGTTCCTGCAACTGCGCTACCAGTTCAAGTACAGCTACAGCAAGAGCGACCGCTCCACATACGACTTCTCTAACCTCGGCGAGGACTTCTTCTCCGGTGTCAGAGCCGGCTACCGCAGTTGGGGCGGATACCTCAACCGCCTGGAACACCCTTACACCGATTACCTCGACACGAACCTGAGCCGCTTTTCTGAATACAAGAACTATACCCACAACATCGAGCTCATGTTCAGGATGCTCCGCACAAAGTGGCAGCTCAACGCCGGTGTGATGATGCAGCCGCAGAGGTCTCACTATGTGCAAAACTACCAGGGCGTGAACGTGGACACCACACGCAGCGTCACCAACTTCACCCCTACCCTCGACTTCAGGTACAAGTTCAACAAGATAAGCAACCTGCGCGTCAACTATCGTGCCTCGACCACGCAGCCAAGCATATCCCAGTTGCTCGACATCTACGACGACTCCGACCCTCTCAACATCTCCACGGGTAACCCGGGCTTGAAGCCGTCGTTCAAGCAGAACTTCCGCCTGTTCTACAACAGCTACTTCGAGAAGACCAAGCAGTCGGTGATGACTTTCGTCGACTACAGCAACACGCAAAACAGCATCAGCAACAAGGTGACCTACAACGAGAAGACCGGCGGACGCATAACAAGGCCCGAGAACATCAACGGCAACTGGAACGTGAACTCCGCCCTGATGTTCAACACGCCGCTCGACTCTGCCGGATATTGGAACATCAACACCTTCGCCAACCTCAACTACGCCAACAACGTAGGCTACATATCGCTCAACCGTGACGCCAACTCGATAAAGAACACCACGCGCGACATGACCGTCGGCGACCGTCTCGCCGGCAGCTACCGCAACTCTTGGCTTGAGGTCGAGCTCAACGGCGCGTTCAACTACCGCCACTCCAACAACAAGCTGCAGCCTGCCTCCAACTCCAACGTTTGGCAGTACAGCTACGGCGGAAGCATCAGCGCCACGGCTCCATGGGGCACGACGCTGTCTACCGACCTCAACATGAACTCTCGCCGAGGATATACCGACAACTCGCTCAACACCAATGAGCTGGTATGGAACGCGCAAGTGTCCCACAGCTTCCTCAAGGGACGGTCGCTCACCGTCATGCTGCAGTTCTACGACATTCTGCACCAGCAGAGCAACCTGAGCCGAAACATCACGGCGTCGATGCGCTCCGACACGGAATACAACTCCATCAACAGCTACATGATGCTGCACGTCAACTACCGCCTCAACCTCTTCGGGGGCAAGCAAGGCCGCCGCGACGGTCACGGACCCGACGATGGTCCTGGTGGACGTGGCGGACGCCCACCAATGGGCGGAGGCAGACCACCAATGGGCGGCGGTCGTCCACCTATGGGCAGAATGTTCTGACAACGCGCGCCTTTATATTAAAATGCTTTGCAGGGGCGGGTCCTGTGCCCGTCCGCAACACGAATGGTCAAATGCATCAGTTTTGTCGATGCGTCCCATTGGTTGCGGGCGGGCACAGGACCCGCCCCTGCAAAGTATTATAGAATGTTTAATCCCTGGGTGTCATTGCGCTCCCGTGAGTCCGCCTGTCTGTATGCCGCTCTTGCCTTCCTTGAAGTCGTTGGTGATGTTTGTCTTCACCGTCTTGAATTGCTTCTTCGTGTTTCCAAACTTCCAGTTGAGGCTGAGCATTATCTGGCGGAGAGGCACCTTTACGGTCATGTTCTGCACATAGTTGGAGTTCATCGTCCTTGTCTTTACGTCGAGCTTGTCGCTCAACGGGGTGAGGAACGTCATGCTGAGGTCGAGCTTGTCTTTCAACAGCTCCTTCCACAAGGTGGTATAAGCTATCGCCATGCCGCCTTGATAGCCCTGGAGGTTGTAGGTCTTGGTGGCAAGCACGCCGCCCACCGTCCACTGTATGTCCAACGGCAAGGTCTGTTGGAAGTTGATCAAGGCGTTGGCGCTCCAGCCGTTGTTTTTCAAGCCCATGGCGTTGCTTCGCATGTCCACATAGCTCACCTGGCCATTCAGTATCAAGCGCGTCTTCTTAGCCAGCATCCAGTTGATGAACACGTTGAGACTCGCGTCGTGCTTCTTGGCTATGTTGCCATAAGTCTGGTTCAGCAGGTTATTATCGTCCAAGAACGAATATTGCTCTATCTGGTTGTCGCAGAAGGTGTAGCCCGCCGTGGCGCTCAGCATGAACTTTGCCGAATAGTAGTTGTACACCATGTTCACCGTGTGCGACTTCTCCGTGTCGAGGTTGGAGTTGCCATAGGACAGCGACGTGGGGTTGCTGCGGTCCACATAGGGGTTGAGGTAGCTTATGCCCGGGCGCACGATTCTCATGTTGTAGTTCATGCCGATGTTCATGCCCGCCGCGAGGCTGTAGCTCAGGCTCGCGCTTGGCACGAGCACGCCATAGTGTTTCTTGAAGTCGTCGCCGCTTCCCAACTTGTATTTCACGTTCTCCCACGTATACTCATACCTGCCGCCAAGCACCGAGCCGAGCTTTCCCCATTGCGCCTTCCACTCGGCATAGGCTGCGAGAATGTCTTGCGTGTTGTTGTATTCCACGCTGTTGGCAGGGTTGTAAGTCTCCGAGCGGTCATCGGCAATGTCGTAATACTTAGAGTCGGCCCTGTTGAGCCTGTTGATAAACTTCGCGCCGAAATTGAGCGTGTGGTTGGCACTGAGTGCCTGCGTGAAGTCGGCTTGGAGCGTGTGCTCCGTTGCCCGTGTCTCGTTGTTGGAGCGGAGGTCGTTGAGCTGAATGCCCGTCACGCTGCCCACGTCGTCGTAGAAGGTGTAATCGTTTGTGTGCGAGAGCGAGTTGTCGAAGAGGTAGCTCAGTATCATGTAGCTCTTGCGGTCGTTGTTCCAGAAGCGTTGGTAGTCCACGCTCCCGTTGAACTCCTTCGTGCCCACGTCCTGCCGCATCTCGTTGCCGTAGGCGAAACCCTTGCCGTATATCCCACCGTACATCCGCGTCTGTGGGTGGCCATTGAGCTTCTGCTTGAAAGTTGTCAAGCCCGCCGTGGCGCCGACGGTACTGAGCGAGTCGATGTCGTAGCTCAGGCTGATGTTGCCCATGCCGGAAGGCTGCTTCATGTCCGACTTTTGGCTATACTCCATGTGGCTGTCGCCTATCGTGCCATCCATGGCGCTGCCCTTGATCTTCTGCACGCGGTCGAGGTTTATCGTCGTGCCGTTCATGCGCTGGTGGCTGAATATGCCGTTTGCGCTATAGGTCAGCTTGCCCTGCTGCCCGTTGATCAATGCCGACACTTGCTGCGTCTGGTTGCCGCCGGCTAATCTCACGTTGCCGTTGAACCCGTTGGCCGCATCATCGCCAGCGGCACCCTTGCGCTGCTTGTCGAACACGATGTTGAGCACGCCGCCCGTACCCTCGGCATCGTATTTCGCCCCCGGGTTGGTCACCACCTCAATGCTCTTCACCATCGTGGCGGGCATGGCCTTGAATATCTGCGAGGCGTTGTTGGTGTACATGGGGTTGGGCTTGCCGTCGACATACACCTTGAAGTTTGACGAGCCGTTCACGGTGATGTTGTCCTGTCCGTCCACCGTCACCTTGGGCACCTTCCTCAACATGTCGAGCACGGTGGAAGCCTTTGCCTCGGCGTCATCGGCCACGTTGTAGGTCATCTTGTCGGTCTCCATCTTGATGAGCGGTTTCGATGCCACCACGCTCACCGCCCCAAGATCCACGTCCTTCCAGATGGAGTCGTTCGGGACGTTGTCGTTGGTGCCTTTGTCGGTGTTGTCGGTTTGCGCCATGCCGTCCATGGAGCAGGCTAGCAGCGCGCCAATCAATATCATGTTCTTCTTGTTCATATCCTATCCTTTCTGTTCTATCCGATTTTTAAATATTCCTCGTGGCGTTAAACGCCTCTTTTATGTCGTCCAAGCCAATGTCGAGCAGTCTCATTTGTCTCACCATCTCCGGCAGCACGGTCTTCATGAAAGCAGTGCGCCTCGTGTCCTTGATGTGTCGGCGCGCGTCTTCCGCCACGAAGTATCCGAGACCACGCTTGTTGAAAATCACGCCTTCCTGCGCCAGTTGGTCGTAGGCCTTCACGGCGGTGTTGGCGTTCACGCCAAGCTTGGCGGCATACTCTCGCACGCTTGGTATGCGGTCGAAAGCCTTGTAGGTCTCCGCCAGGATCTCGTCGCTGAGGCGGTCGGCTATTTGCAGGTAGATGGCCTTGTCGTTGCTGAATGCCATATATCAATAATTTGCTTTGTTTATGATTCCATGTGTCGTTTCTCATTTGCCAAGGCTAAGGCCCGACGTTTCCACGTCGCCACTGCCCGAGACGTGCTTGCTGAGGGTCTTGAGCTGTCCCGTGAGAGTCACGTCGCCACTGCCTGTCACGTTCACGTCGGCATTGCCACAGTTGGAGAGCTTGAGGCTGGCATCGCCTGAGCCAGAAATCGTCAACTTCGTGGTTGCCACGCCTGCCAACCCGCTCTTGACCCCACCACTGCCCATGATAGACAGCTTGGCGGATTTTGCCTTGACCGTGCCAAACTGCGCGTCGCCGGAGCCGGACACGTGATACATGAACTCATCGGTGAGGGTCACGTTCTTGGTCTTGGTGTCACCGCTGCCCATCCTGATGATGCCAAGGGTCTTGCCACGGAAGTCGTTGTCGATGGTGAAGTCGCCGCTGCCCGACAGCGACACGTCATTGAGGCTCGGGGCGCTGACCCACATCTCGGCTTGGTCGTCGTTGGTGTTGATGGACAGCACCGTGACACCCTTCATGCCCTTATACTTGTCGCTCTTGACCTTGAGCGCGCCATCCTCCACGCTTATGCTGTGGCGCTCATACCATCCAGGAGTCGCCTTGAGCGTCACCTTGAAGGTGTCCGACTGGATGAAGTGGATGTCGCAGTTGGTCGCGTTGTGCAGCGAATTGAATCCCGTGAGGTTGAGATGGTATGTTTGGGCAGGGCCCTTGCTGTCGTAGACTTTCTCTATGCGGCAAGCCGACATTGAGGCGATGGTTACAACGGCGATTAAGAAGAGATATATTGCTTTTTTCATGATGTGTGTCTTTTATTTGTTAATGTTATCGTATGGTTACTGTAAATGTTGTGGTGGGGTGCTGCGGCTCACCTGTTGAGCCACTTGTTGTTGATGACCTGCAGCCTTGTGTACTTGCGGTAGGTGACCCTATAACAGAGCACCGAGATTGTCAAGCCGACAAGCGACATTACCACGTCGATCCAGTTGTTGTAAATCATTACCACATAGCCGTTGGACTGGAGCTCGGCGATACCCTTCACCGTCAATCCGGCGAGTATGAGCAACAGGAAGTTGACGAGCATGAATGCCACCAGCGACAATATCATAGGATGCTTGTGGAACACGCTGCCAAGCATGAGGAAGAACGTGTGCAACGCGAGAAACGACAGGCCAAACGACACCATGCCAGTCTCCGTGCCGAAGTCGATCCTGCCAAGGCCGCGGAGCGCCTCCATGGCGTATCTCGTGGCAGACCCAGCGCCATCGCTGCCAAAGACGAGGGTGAGCAGATATTGCACCGCGTCGCCCGCGAGGAAGCCGACAATGGCGGCAAGTGGCAACGCGACAGCTATGACGAGGTAACGGGCAATGAACTTCTCCGTGGTCGTGGCCGGCAGCATGAAGTCGTTGATGCGCTGCTGACGGGTCTTGAGATGGGAGAAGACGGCAGTGCCCGAAAAGACAAAATAGACGGAGAGGGCGAACATGGTCACGTAGGCTGTCTCCACTTGCGTGTTGGCGTCGCGAGAAATCAGGAGCCCCAAGGCTTGGGGAATGGCGATGATGGCGCAGAAGACCAAGGCGAACGTAACAAGCTGGCGTTTGCTCAGCGTGAGCTGCCAACGGAGAACATTGAGGAATCTATCTTTTTTCATGATATGTGCTTATTTATGATGATGCTAATATAATAATGTGTGTCTCTTGGGGGTTATCCCACCTTCGCCCCGCCTATCACGGCGTTGAAGAGCAGTTCGAGGTCAACCTGCGTCTCTTCCTCGTCGTCGCCTCGCGCCACTATCGAGGCGTTGCCTTGCAGGCTTGGCTCGGCGTAGACAACCCTTTCGTCCATCTCTTGCGGCGAGAGATAGCGGAAGGCGTAACGCTTGGAGATGTCGGCTATGGAACTGTTGAGCAGCACCTTGCTTCGGTCTACGATGACCACGTGGTCGAGCAGGTTCTCTATGTCGTGCACCTGGTGGGTGGAGATGATGAGGGTGCGGTCGTCAGCCATATAGTTGGCTATCACCCTGCGGAAGAGCGCCTTCGAGGGTATGTCGAGACCATTGGTGGGCTCGTCCATCATCAGCAGGCGGGTGCCCGTGGCTATGGCGATGCTCATATACACCTTTTTCTTCTGACCCATGGAGAGTTCCTTGAGGTTGGGGCTGGCTGGCATCTCAAACTCTGCGAGGCACTGCTTCAACAGCTCATCGCTGAACGTCGGGTAGAACGAGCGCATGAGGGCACACAAGGAGTCGAAGCTCATGTCGGGCATGTTGTATTCCTCCGGCACGATGAACATCTGGCTGAGAAGCTCCGGCTTGCGCAAGCGGCTCTCAATGCCGTCTACCGAAACGCTGCCGGCGTTGGGCATGAGGAGCCCGGAGATGAGGTAAAGCAAAGTCGACTTGCCCGTGCCGTTCTTACCGAGCAAACCGTATATGCGGCCCTGCTCAAGCTGCAAATCGAAGTGGCTGAACACCTGGTGCTTACTGCCCCGATAACTGAATCCAAGGTCTTTTACGTCTATCATATTCTTTTCTTGTTAATGGTTTACGTCTGTATTAGTGTATTACTTTAATAGTACACTGCAAAGGTAATGTCATTTTATTATTACTTCCAAATATTTCCGCAACAAATCTCTTTTTGTTTTATTTTCTTAACATTATCAGTCTGTAATATACATATTTTTACCAAATTCGCACTCCAAAAGGCTACTTTTACGAGGCATTCGGCATTGCACTAGAAAGACGTTGGCATTGCAGTGTAAAGCCGACGACATTACGCTGAAAAGCCGATGGCTTTACAGTGGAAAGGCAAACACCCGTTTGGGAATTGAAATCAAGCCACTAAAATTCTCATAAAACACTTGCATATTTCAATAAAAAATTATACTTTTGTCGTATTATAATGTTCTTATATAAAAATAGGGTGATGCTATGCGAATTGGTGGTAATGTAAAGAGAAACGCCGTCGTCCCGTATTGGAATGAAATAAAAAACTGGAGCCGTGAAGATAGAAGCTATCTTTACGAACTCTTGCAAGTATCCTTGATAGAAGACGGGGAAGCCAATGCCAACGACTCTTTGATAAGCAGACTATCCCCTGAGCTCATGAAGGGGTTGGCAAAGCATGCCGTAAAAGAACACCGAGAAGGGCATTGCGTCACTCAACAGCAAGTTGAGAAAGAAATCATGGAGGAAATGGGATGGAAGTAGAATGGTTGCCATTTGCCTCTAAACAGTTGAAGGAAATCATTGCCTATATTACGGAAAACTTCGGTGAGAACACAGCCAAGAAATCTCTTCGCAAGATCTTCGACAGATTGAATCATGTGGGAAGATACCCCGAATCTGGCATTTGGGACGAGAAGTTCTCTACTGCCAACATAACTATTCGTCATCTTAATATAGGACCCAATATCATTTTTTATCTTGTTGACAACGACCACCTCGTTGTCATCGCGGTAATGCACAGCAAACAATCACCAGTAACCATCAACCAAACAATAAGCAATCTGTTAACACATTACGAAAAATAAGAAAGCAGATGGAGAAGAACGAAGAGTTGCGCGAGGCATGGGAGTTCGTGGAGCACACAGGCACCAGCATATTCCTCACGGGCAAGGCAGGCACGGGCAAGACCACGTTTCTGAAGACCGTGGTGGAGAAGTCGTCGAAACGATTGATAGTGGTGGCGCCAACGGGCGTGGCTGCCATCAACGCCGGTGGCGTGACCATCCACTCGTTTTTCCAACTGCCCTTCACGCCCTTCATCCCAGGCACTACCATACGCGACCGCTACGACTTCTCAAAGGCGAAGCGCCGCATAATAGCGTCGCTCGACCTGCTGATAATAGATGAGATAAGCATGGTGCGCGCCGACTTGCTCGACGCCGTGGACACGGTGCTTCGCCGCTTCCGCGACCCCACGCAGCCCTTCGGCGGCGTGCAACTGCTCATGATAGGCGACCTGCAACAGCTAACGCCTGTGGTAGCGGCACAAGAGGAGGGCATACTGAGCCAATACTACGACACGCCCTATTTCTTCGGCAGCAAGACGCTGAGGCAAATAAACTATGTCACCATCCAACTGTCGAAGGTCTACCGCCAACAAGACCCGACATTCATCAACATCCTCAACCACGTGCGCGAAGGCCATCCCACCACCGACGACCTCAACACGCTCAACTCACGTTGCAACCCTACCTTCATACCCAAGCAGGAGGATGGCTACATTCGCCTGACCACGCACAACCGCATGGCCGACAGCTACAACGAGAACGAGCTGATGAAACTTGGCGGCAAGCGTTACCACTTCAAGGCTGAGGTGGAAGGCGAGTTTCCGGAATCCAGCTACCCTGCCGAGAAAACCCTGGAGCTGAAGCAAGGCGCGCAGGTGATGTTCATAAAAAACGACAGCGGGCATAAATACTACAACGGCAAGATTGGCCACGTGGTCGACATAGACGCTGAGTCGATAACCGTGAAGTGCCCCGGCGACAACGAGCTCATCAAGGTGGAGCAAGACGAATGGGAGAACACAAAATACGTGATCAATCCCGAGAAGAAGACCATCGAGCCTCAGGTGGCTGGCACGTTCAAGCAGTATCCGCTGCGCCTGGCATGGGCCATAACCATACACAAGAGCCAAGGGCTGACCTTTGAGCACGCCATCATCGACGCCGGCTTCTCGTTTGCCTCGGGACAGGTCTACGTGGCGCTGAGCCGCTGCAAGAGCCTTGAGGGCATGGTGCTCGCATCGCGCATAGGCTCAAGCAGCATCTTCAACGACTCGCGCGTAACCGACTATATCTCGCACCAGCAAGAGATGGCGGAGGAGAGCCTAAGGCAGTTGCCGTCGCTCAAGGACGCTTATTTCAAGGAGCAACTTCTCGACATGTTCACGTTCAACCGCCTTTTCGGCGCCCAGCAGATGCTCAACCGCACGATGATTGAGTTTTTCAGGGCGTTCCCGCGCCTGTGCGACTATCACCGCACGGTGATGGAGACGGTGAAGGCAAAGGTCATCGACGTGGCTTACAAGTGGCTCAACGTCATCCGCCTGACTTCCAACGAAGGCCTCCACGACGAGGCGTTCCTGCAGAGGGTGCGTCGCTCCGCCGACTATTTCGCAGCCACGCTGAAAGAGAGCATTCCCGGTTTGCTGGAAAAGACGAAGATGGTGAATGGCAAGAACAAGCAGGCCATGGAGACCCTTGAGGAACGCTACAAGGAATTCTGGTTGCTTTATCTCAGCAAGCTGAAGATGCTCGACGCCATGGCGGACAAGCCTTTCTCCGTGGCCACATACCTACAAACGAAGCAAGAGGCGACACTCGACTCCATGGAGATAGTGGACCCCGGCACGAAACGCGCACGGCCAAAGACAAAAAAGGGGATGGACAACCCATACGCCGACGCGCCACGCAAGGCAAAAGAGGCGAAGCCCAAGGCGCCCAAGAGGAAGAAGGGCGACTCTGAGACGCTGACCATGGAGATGTTTACCAAGGGCATGACCGTGAGCCAGATAGCCAAGGAGCGCGACCTCGCCGCAAGCACCATAATGAGCCACCTCGCCAAGAGCGTGAAGACGGGCAAGCTGAGCGCCGACAAGGTGATACCTGCCGAGCACGTGAGAGCCATACGCCACGCCCTGTCGAAGGTGGAGGAGCACGCCGCCGTGGACGACATCATGAGGCTGTGCCCTCAGGACGTAAGCAAGGACGAGGTCTACTTCATGTTGAACGCGACACGATAAGGCATACATAACCTTTAAAAACAAGAAAATAACCATATCCATGCCAAAGTCTTCAGTGTTTGTCTTCGAGGGTGTTGACAAAGGCAACTTCGACTTTGGCGAGGCAAACAAGTAACCGCTAATGAACAGGCCAAACAACCTTGTTTGTTGTGTCACCTTCCTTCTTGCCGCCACGGCCACACCAGCCCATGCCGACAAGAAGGAAGCACTCAACCTGATACGGCGTGTCGTGGGAAGGAACGACGTGCCCGTGAAACTTGACATACGCAAATCAGCCAACACCTACTTCAACCACGAGGTGAAGAACGGCGCGCTCCACATAACGGCATCCAACGAGGTGGCGCTCTGCCGCGGCTTCTACGACTACATGAAACGAAACCGCCACGGCATGTTTTCGTGGAGCGGCTCGTCGCTGCAATTGCCCAACCACCTGCAAGACTCGCCGGCGCGCCGCGTGATGTCGCCCGTAGAGAGCCACTATTACTTCAATGTCGTGACGTATGGCTACACCATGCCTTTCTGGGACTGGAACCGCTGGGAGCAGGAAATAGACTGGATGGCGCTTCACGGCGTGGACATGCCGCTCGCGCTCGTGGCCTACGAGGCAATCATAGCGAGAGTATGGAAGAGGATGGGACTCACCGAC
>CAVAGT010000029.1:0-31458 GCA_963588155.1 Lachnospiraceae bacterium
GACGCGGCTCTCCAGCGCCTTGTGCTGCAGGTCGTGGAGACCGTTCTCGTACCAGGCCTGGTATGCCCAGTTGTCGTTGTTGACCCAAGAGCGGAAGGCATCGAGGCGCGGACCGCATCCGTCGGCGAAGACGGGCTTGCCGCCATAGGTGAGCGAGCGGATGGAACCTGTGGCCTTGTCGAAGTCTACGGCGAACGTCTTGCCACCCTCCACGAGGATGTTGCCGGTCGTCTCCTTGATGTTCACCTTGTCGGTGCCAGCAACCGTCTTCGACAGCGATGGGCGGCAGGCGGCAGTCTGCACGAGCAGTTGCTGGTCGGCTTGCATATATCCGGCTTTCGCCCATGGAGTGTCGTGCTTCAGGCGGAAGGCCACGTGGAGCTGGTAGTCGCGGTTGGCATCGAGAGTGTCGCCGGTCAGTTCGGGTATGGTTAAGGTCTTGTGTTGACGGGGGAGTACGCTTCCCAGAGGCAGGGAACCCTTGGCCACTTCACGTCCGTCGGCTGTAAGCGTATAGCTTGCGTCGTAGTCGGTGAGGTCGTCGGTGTAATAGTTCTTGTTGAAGATGTCGATGGTGCCCTTGGCCTTGTCGGCCCACTTCACGCCTATGTTCTGATAGACCTTCTTCACCTCAAAGTATTGCGGCTTGGGCTCCATGTCGCCGAAGATGATGCCGTTCATCACAAACTGGCCGTCGTTGGGCGTGTCGCCGAAGTCGCCACCATAGGCGAGGTAGCGCTTGCCATCAGGCGTGTAGTTGTACATCGACTGGTCGATCCAGTCCCAGATGGCTCCGCCACAGAAGAAATTGGTCGACTCTATGGCGTCCCAGTAGTCTTGCAAGTTGCCTACGGCGTTGCCCATGGAGTGGGCATATTCGGAGATGTGGAACGGATATTTGAGGTCCATGTTGCCACGCACTGCGGAGCGCACCCAGTTGATAGACGGATACTGGTTGGAGCCCATGTCTACGATGTCGTTGTTGCGCTCATACTGCACGGGGCGCGAGGGATCGTAGGTGTGAATGGCATTGTAGCTGACCTTGAAATTATCGCCAGGACCAGCCTCGTTGCCGAGACTCCAGATGGCAATACACGGATCGTTGACGCGTGCCATGGCCATGGCCATCATGCGACCGACGTGCTGGTTGCGGAACTCGGGCACGTGGCTCAGGCTTGCTGCTCCATAGAAATACTCATGGCTCTCCACGTTGGCCTCAGCCTCAAGCCAGATGCCATACTTGTTGCAGAGATAATAGAAATAAGGATCGTTGGGATAGTGTGACGTGCGCACGTGGTTGATGTTGGCGCGCTTCATCATCATCACCTCTTCCTCCATCTGCTGGCGTGTGATGGCGTGGCCAAGCGAGGGGCTGGTCTCGTGTCGGTTGACACCCTTGAGCTTCAGCGGCTTGCCGTTGATGAGAAAGTAGCGGCCTGAAAGACCGAACTCATCGTCCTTGGCAGCGACATCGCGTATTTCCACTGTGCGGAATCCCGTCTGCGTGCTGATGGCCTCGACGGTGTTGCCCTTCTTGTCGCGCAGCTCGCAGACGAGCGTGTATACATTGGGCTCCTCGGCAGTCCAGGGCTTCACGCCCTGCACGGTGAAGTCGGCGTGGCGCGTCAGCGTGTCGGCCTTGGCAAGCGTCAGTGCGCCCAGTGTAGAGGCCAAGGTCTGTGCATCACCTTCGGCGTCGCCATAGAGCTTGTTGGCATAGAGCTTGAACACGGCGGTGTAGTTCTTGGCATCCTTGCCGCTCACGTTGGCCACCGAGAGGTCAACTGCCAGCTTGCCCGTGTTGTCGGTTTGCCATGAGGGTATGACCTTGAGGTCGCTCACGTGCACTTTCGGCTTGCTGTATACTGCCACCGTGCGGAAGATGCCCGGCAGGCGGAACATGTCTTGGGCTTCGAGAAACGAGCCGTCCGACGAGCGGTAGACCTCCACTGCCACTTCGTTCTCCCCGGCCTTGGCCCAAGGGCTGATGTCAAACTCGGCAACGTCGCGCGAGTCCTTGGAGCAACCCACATAGTGGCCGTTGACCCAAAGGTAGAAGAACGAGTCGACACCGTCGAAGCTGATGTAGGTCTCGCGTCCCTTCCACGTGGCGGGCAGGGTGAATGAGCGGCGATAGGAACCTACCTCGTTGCGATACTCATAGGTGGTATAGTTCTTTGGGGGCTCGCGCATCACGCCCTTGCGCCAGTCGCCCACAGCGTATTCATACTTGAAGATGACCCACTGGTTGACATAGATGGGTGTGCCATACTTCTGGGAGCCGTCTTTCTGAAGACCATAGATGTTCCACGACATGGGCACGTCCACCTCGTCCCATCCCTGGTCGGGATAGCCCACTTGGAAGAAATCCTTGGGACGGGCGTCGGGATTTTTGGCGAAGTGGAACTTCCACTTGCCGTCGAGGCTCATCCAAAAGCTCGAATTCTCGGGCAGCACGCCCTTAGCCTCGTTCACCGTGGCGAAACTGGTGAAGCAGGCGTGGGGTTGCAACTTGTTGTAGCCCAGAAGTTCGGGCTGTTGCCACTCTTGTCCTGTGGGAGCGGTGGCTGAGCCATACTCATAGCCCGCCAAACGGGTTTGGGCAGTAAGCGTGGTTGCCATGAGACAACCCACTGCGGTTAAAAGATTGCGAATGATCATTTGCAAAGATAGATAGTGGTGTGATAATTACATATTTTCCACAAAGATAACTCTTTTATCAGGCTTGCGCAAATAAAACGAGGAGAAATGTCGCAACAAATTTATGAAGCAATTGCTCGTTGACCCTATGGGCTATTGTAACGAACACGTGGATTTTATGCTGAAAGGTTACAATAAACGAAACGCCCCATGCTCGGTTTTGAGCATGGGGCGAATCTATAAGGAATAGTGCTTCGTGTTGGAAGTTTAGTTGCTGATGACTGAGTTTGGCGAAAGGAAGTTCCATTTCCAAGTATTGGAATTGATTTTCTCAATAAGCTCATTCAGCTCAGTCTTCGTGTATACAGACGTCTTTGATATGATGCCGGGCTTCGTGGTGACGCCGCAGATGTAGGTGTAGGTGAGACTTGGGCTCTTGCCTACAACCTTATCGGCATCAAAGCTGCTTTTCAGCGTGGCTTTCACCTTGAATGAGCCCTCCAAGGGGAACTTGGTCACGGTGATGGTCTTTGAGAATGTCCCCGTGAGGCGTTCGCTTTGCGTGTTGCCGTTGGCATCGGTGTAAGTGACGGTGAGATTGGCGATCTCGAGCAATGCATCATTGGCCACACATTGGAACGCTACCGTCTGTGACGCCACGTTCTGATCGTCATCGTCGCTGCATGAAGACAGCGTCAGGCCAGCAAAGACCATGGCTATGCCGACGAAGAGAGAAAAAAGTTTGTTGTTCATAGTGGTAAGAGTGTTGGAATGATGATTATTTGTTTGCGTATGCCAGCTTGTAGCCACGGCCTATGAAGTTGGCAGACTTCAGGGTGTCGTTGATTTGTACCGTCATGTCGCTGAATGTCTTGGCAGAACTCTCACTCATCTTTGAACCGACCATCGTAGCGAAGAGGACGCTTTTAGAACCGGAAACGCCGGTTACCTCATGTAAGGCACTGTTGTTGGTGTAATCGTAATAGGCATAGCGTACCAATCTGATTTTGTCAGCTGTCCTGAGGTCCATGCCGTCTTTTACCTTAATGTGCTCCACGAAGGTTGGGTATGATGGGAACTGGGTGTAGGTCTTGACGGCGCCGACGTATTTGCGCATGCTATAGGTGGTTTTATTCACTATCGTGTCGCCGATCGCTACGGTGTTGTCTTTCGTCACGGTTACGGTGTTGCCGTCTATGGTGCAGGTGACATCATAAACGTCGAGCATATTGTCGGAGACGATTATCACTGGTCTAGCGTATGCCTCGGTGGCATTGACGGTTGGGTTCTTTATGTCATCGTCGTTGCTGCTGCATGATGCGAATGCGAAGCCGGCGACAACCAAGGCCATGCCGGCGAGGAGAGAAAATGATTTCTTGTTCATAATGTTTTTCTTAAAGTGTTTCATAATGTTTTCATGTTGTTTTCTTTTTAGACGAGTGTTATCCTATAAAGTTACAAAGTTATCTATTTTTTTTTCGAATCGATACTATGTGGCTCAAGAAATCGTTTCCTTTGGTTGTACATGACATGATTTTGCGCAGCCTTAAATGCGAAATCGGCGCAACTCATTGATTTCTCAACTTGTTACGCCGATATTGGTTGCGGAGGCAGGATTCGAACGTGCGACCTCCAGGTTATGAGCCTGGCGAGCTACCAACTGCTCCACTCCGCGATGTTAAACCATATTTGCTAACTCATTTCTGAATTGCGAGTGCAAAGGTACTGCGAAATTTTGAAACTGCAAAATATTTTGGAAGAAAATATTTCAAAATATAATATTATTGATTAATATCAAGCGTTGTGTGGGTTGCTTGGGCTTGGTATGGCATAAAACAGATGTAGCGGAGGCCGTCAGCCTCCGCTACTGATTTAGTCTATGTCTTCAGTGTTTTGCTATAACACGCAACGTGTCTTCAGTGTTTTGCTATCACCGCAACGGATAATCTCCGTTTGCGGTTTTTGCGTTTCCTAAAGTCCGAGTTTATGCAAATTGAGATTCTTGACCTCAGCCTTGCCGCCTTCGGCATACACTTTCATATTGTTATATGGCAGGGTGGGGAAGACGAGGTTTGTCATTGCTATGCGTCCGCCGTCTACAAACACCTCTATCGAACACTTGTCTACGAAGATGTCGAGGTGATAGGTCTTCGACGCTACTGCATTGGTTGAGGCTGCTTCCTCAGTCCAGCGGCTGTTGCCAATATTGTTGTTGGCTCCGCAGAGTGAGAGCGGCGCCCATGTGCCGAGGGCAAAGTCGTTCTTGTAGTTCACGGCAAGGTCTTGTGCCTCCTTGCCTTTCATCTCGCCTGCGGCCGCGGCTTGTTTCTCTATGTCGTGGCGTTCGGCAAGGCGGCCGAAGTCGGTGAGTCCGCTCTCGCTGCGGTCCATGACGATGCGCTTCTTCTTGAGGTCGAGGTAGACGAGGGTGCGTTCTTCCTTGTCGTTGTAGAGCGAGATGCCCACGAGGTCTGAGCCGTTGGCAGTCACGTCTGCCTCAATCTCGAACGCTCCATCGTTGTCGGCGAAGAGGGCGCGCTTTACGTATGGGTTGGCGTTGTCGATGGAGATGTTGCCAAGTTGCAGAGTCTTCTTGCGCAGGGTGCGTGCCTCGTCAACCACGTTGGCCGACATATATACCTCGCCGTTGTTGGAGAAGAGTTTCAGTTCGCGTGGCAGGGCGTTGGCTCCACGATATTGGCGTATCGGGGTGACGTTGGCATACTGCCAGTTGCTCATCCATGGCACGGCGACCACGCGGCTCCCGAGATTGGAGAAGGTGACCGTGGCATAGTGGTCCTTGCCCCAATCGAGCCACTTCACGGTCTGTGGCTTGGAGTCGCACTTGAACTCCTTGCCGTCAAACTCGCCGATGAAATATTGTGTGGCTGAGCCTCCATAGACGAAGCCGGGGTTGATGTTGACAATCATCACGTATTTCTGTTTCGACATGTCGCCGTCTACGGGCAGGGGGAAGAAGTCGGGGCACTCAAACTGGTTGGGTTGCGCGCCGAAGCCCTCGCCCCACTGGCTGACATAAGTCCACTTCTTGAGGTTCTTCGACTGGTAGAAGCGCATATTCTTGTCTGCCGACACGATCATGTACCACGACTTGGTGGGCTCGTACCAGAAGATTTTCGGGTCGCGGAAGTTCTCGAGTCCGTCGAACGGGGTCACCACGGGGTTGCCCTTATACTTGGTGAACGTCTTTCCGTTGTCCTTGCTGTATGCCATGCATTGCACCTGCACCTGGCGGCCGTCGTGCATGCTGTGCGAGGTGTAGAACGACACTATGGCGTTCTTGCCGAAGCCGGCGGTGTTGTGCGTGTCCACCACCGAACTGCCCGAGAAGATATGCCCCATCGGGTCGCGGGCGATAGCCGGGTCAAGGTGTTGCCATCTCACGAGGTCACGGCTCACGGAGTGTCCCCAGTGCATGTTGCCCCACTTAGAGCCGTAGGGGTTGTACTGGAAGTAGAGATGGTACTCGCCATCCTTGTAGAAGAGTCCGTTGGCATCGTTCATCCATCCGTAGAGCGGTGTGTGGTGGTACAGTGGGCGATAATAGTCGGTGTTGGAGGTATCGAATGTGTCGGAAAGGCGCATCTCCTTCAACGCCACCGCGTCGTTTGCCAAGCCTACGACTTTTACCACTGCCTTCTTGCCTTGCGTAAGGGCGAACGGAACAGAGTAGTCAACCTTCGACTGCGCGAGCCTTACGTCCATCCATGTGTCTGTCGACTTGCCCTGGTCGAGGAGCACTTGTGCTTCCGGGCGCGATTCCTCTATTGGGAGAATGAGATATTTCGTGGGGTTGGTTATGGTGACGACCGTCGTGTCGCCACGCTGTGTGGTCTGCATGGTCTGTGCTGTGGCTGCCACTGACGAAGTGATGGTCAGGGCTGCGATAATGAGTTTTGTGTTCATAAGTTGGTTTTTATATTTTTTTGTTAGAATTTCAAGCTTGCGGTGAGTTCCAGGGTGAACGGTCTGAGATACGAGCCGGTCATGAGTTGGTTCTTGATGCCCTTTGCCTCATCCTTGGTGATGAGCTCGGCGCCGGCTATGCTGCCTTTGGCTCCGGTCTGGTTGAGGAAGTTTACTACGGTGCAACCGAGCGACAGGCGCTTGTTGGCTTGCCAGTTGAGTCCGCCGAATGTCTCCCAGTGGCCGCTGAAATAGTATGCCTCGTTGATGTTGGCGTATGTCTTCGAGAAGTAGCGGAACGATGTCCATATCTTCAGGGTCGGTGTGATCATGTAGCTCGGGTCAAGCTCGATGAGCACCTGCGGTATCTCTGCCACGATGTTGCCAGTGGCGTTGATCTCGCCCACATATCCGCTTGAGAACTTCACGCTGGTCTCATACTTCTTGTATGTCGGCTTCTGATAGGTGAAGAGGAAGTGGAAGTCGAATCCCTTGAACGGGTGAGCCACCACGTCGGTTGTCCATCCCAATGTCTGGATGTCGTAGGTCAGCGGTGCTGCCTTGATTTCCCCGTCGTGCAGCAGGTTGAGCGTCGAGTTGTTGTTGGTCTTCGAGATGTAAGAGAAGAGCGACGTGAGGCTCAACCACTTGTTGTTGTAGTATATGCCGGCGCGTCCGAGTGGCACGCTTATCTTGTCGGTGTTGGGCGTTGATGCCGGGGCGAACGTCGAGATGTTTGGATGCTGCACTATATACGTGAAGTCGCCTGTGAGCCCGAACTCTTTCGTGAGCTTGTAGGTGAGGGCGGCTGTGAAGTCGTAGTTCAGCCAGTTGTAGGCCATTGGAGTGGGAGCAATTTTCGTGCCATCAGCTGCCGTGGCACCGAGAAAGTAGTCGGCAAAGCGTCCTACGAACTCACCGGCGGCATTCTTGACGGCAGCGTTCTCACCCTTGAGACGCTGCCATTCAAGACGCGCTCCGTAGTAGACATTGAATTTCTGGGTTACGTCCCAGTCGTGTGTAAGGTAGAGGGCGAGCTTGTTCTCGTGTCCCTTGTAGTACTCTGATGCGTTCTTGTTGAAATCATAATACACGTTGTTGCGCTTGGCAGAGTCCCACAGACGCAGAGCATACGACCCATCATCGGGCACGCTCTGGTCATACATAGTAGTGTTTGAAGCGTAGTCGATGTTATAATACCATTCGTTAAGTCCGACTCGCAGTATTGAAGATTTGAAGCGTTTTTCTATTTCTGATGTGAGGAGCAGCTCGTCGATGGTGCCGGCGTTGAGGCACGACATGCGCGTCTGCACGTATTGTCCTGTATAGTCTTGTGTCTGTCCCATGGCGTCGGTATACTTGTAGGCGTGTGTTCCGGCGTCGGAGGCACGAAGGTTGATGAGATCCATGGGCGTTTGGTAGACGCAGGCACCGCGTGAGTGATCGTAGCGCACGTTGAAGCGCCATTCCAGCTTGTCGTTGAAGCGGTAGCGGTTGAGCAGGGATATCTCGCTCGACCTGTTCTCGGTAGCGTCGTAGAGGGTAGTCTGCTTCAACTCTCCCGTGCGCATGTCGCGGTAGGTCATCGTGTTGTCGGTGGGCAGGTAAGATGTGGTGCCGAGCTTGAACTTGCCGTACTCTTTCACCGAGCCGTCGCCAACGTAGATGAAGGGTGCCGACTGTGTGGCGTAGTTGTATACGGGATGGGAGTTGGAGTATTTGTACAATGCCGTGATTTCTCCGCGTCCGCCGGCATAGCGCTTTGTGAGCGCGCCCTTGTAGATCTGCGAACGGTCTTGCAGGGGTGTAGACCGCAACTTGAACGTTCCCGGGTCGAAATCCTGATAGGCGTTGACGCTATAGAAGAGGTCTTTGGCGAGCGAGCCGTTCATGTTGAGCGAGACCTCTTGCAGGCCAAAATGGTTGGTCTTGTAGTTGAGCGTGCCATGGAAACCCTCCGTGCCAAGCTGTGTCTGCGAGTTGACGGCATAGCCAATGTTTCCGGTGGTAATCGCCGTTTCCGATATCTTCAGCAGTCCCACGTGGGAGAGGCTGGCGTCAGACCGCCATGTGGAGTTCACCGTGTGGGGATTGGTGGCATAGGTCACGGGCAGACCGTTCTCCAGCACGTTAACGTCGGCAGAAGGCAGTCCGATTTGAATCTCGCGCGGACCGTTTGCGCTTGCCGCGTTGAGCATCACGTTGCGGCCGCCCTCTTCTTTAGAGTTGGAAGACTTGGCATTGTTGTCGTCTTGGGCGTTTGCTGCAATCGCCATCAGTGAGGCGAGAACCACAGCAGATAATCTTGTGTAAGAATTGGAATACATAATGTGAGAGGTTTTTGTTTTTTTGCGTTTTTAAGCTCTTGTCGGAATTCCGGACATTACTATGAAAGTTGGCGTCTTTGTTCTTCCGACGCTGCAAAATTAGGCAGACATTGACGGAATGAAGTTAATATTTCGTTCATCAAGAGTAAATTTTGTTACATGAAACATAATTGATACGCGATGAACGAAAAATGCAAGTGACGGCACGGTTTGTCATCATAATGGGTTGAAATTTGTTTTTGTCGAGTGGGAACGATGCATGTCTGTTGGCAATGTCAATAATCGTTCATGGCGATGTAATTATGTTTCATGTAAGGAATTTGCAAGCCATGGAAACATTTGTTACATCCGTTTCTTGCCTTAATGCGTAATTTTGCGCCAGAGAACGTTAACTAACGAACTAAAAACAAATTTCAACACAATGGAAAACTCCAACTCATCCAACTCAAAGCTTACGCTCATACCCGTGATGGCGGCATTCTTCACCATGGGATTTGTAGATCTTGTGGGCGCGGTTTCTAACAACATGCAGGAAGACTTCGGCCTCAGCGACTCGGCTGCCAATTTCTTCCCCTCGCTCGTGTTCTTCTGGTTTCTTATCTTCTCCGTGCCCACGGGCATGCTGATGAACAAGATAGGGCGCAAGAAAACCGTGCTGTTGTCAATAATCATCACCACGTTGGCAGTGCTTCTGCCGCTCTTCGACAGTTTCATGCCGACCAAGGAGAGCCAGCTGTGGCTGATGTACATCTCTTTCTCGCTGCTCGGCATAGGCAATGCCATCATGCAGACCAGCATCAACCCTCTCGTCACGATGATAGTGAAAGGCCATCTCGCCTCCACGCTCACCTTCGGCCAGTTTGTCAAGGCCATAGCCTCGTTCATCGCTCCGCTCATCGCGGCTTGGGGAGCCACCACCACCGCCCCCATACTTGGGCTCTCGTGGCGTATCCTCTTCCTCATCTTCTTCGTTATCGGAATGATTGCCACGCTTTGGCTTGGCATGACCCACATCGAGGAGGAACCCCTTGAAGGCAAGGCGTCGGGCTTTGCCGACTGCATAAAGATGCTTGGCTCGCCCATTATCCTGCTCTCGTTTGTCGGCATCATGTGCCACGTAGGCATAGACGTAGGCACCAACGCCGTGGCGCCGAAGATCCTGTTTGAGCGCATTGGCGGCGAGGGCGACACGCTCAGCATGTTCGAGTATGCCACAAGCATCTATTTTGCTTTCCGCACTCTTGGCTGTTTCACGGGCTCAATTATCATGCGCCGATTAAACATTCGCATGTTTTTCACCGTCATAGTATTGATGATGGCTCTCGCGATGATAGGTTTCGTCTTCGGCACGGAGAAGTGGGAACTGTGGGCGGCGATAGCTCTCGTGGGCTACGGCAACAGCAACGTGTTCTCCATAGTGCTTTCGCAGGCTCTGCTCTCTGCCCCTGAGAAGAAGAACGAGGTGTCGGGCCTCATGATCATGGGCCTCTTCGGTGGCACCGTCTTCCCCTTGCTCATGGGATTCGCGAGCGACGCGGCAAAGGCTGCCGGAACACAATATCCGCAGATATGGGCAGCTCTGGTCATGGCCGTGGGCGTGGTGTACCTGCTCACATATATTCCTAAGGTAAAACAGTAAAAACAAGATTTCAAAACATTAAGACACATGGAAAATTACGTTATAGGTCTTGGTGAGGCACTGTGGGATGTGCTTCCAGAGGGAAAGAAATTGGGTGGCGCTCCTGCGAACTTCGCGTTCCATGCCGGACAGTTCGGCCTCAACGCCATCGCCGTGAGCGCGTTGGGCGAGGACAAGCTGGCAGAGGAGACAATACAACAGTTGGAGGAGAAAAAGCTCCAGTATTGCATGCCGCGCGTGCCTTATCCAACGGGCACCGTGCAGGTGACGCTCGACAACGAGGGCGTGCCCACATACGACATCAAGGAGAACGTGGCTTGGGACAACATTCCGTTCAACGACGACGTGCGCCACGTGGCAGAGAACGCGCGTGCCGTGTGCTGGGGCTCGCTCGCCCAGCGCAATGTGGTGAGCCGTGAGACCATATACAAGTTTCTCGATGCCACACCCAGCGACTGCATGAAGATTTTCGACATCAACCTCCGCCAGAGCTTCTACACGAAGGAAGTGATATGCGAGAGCATGAAACGCTGCAACGTGTTGAAGATCAACGATGAGGAACTCATAATCATCGGCCGCCTGTTTGGTTATCCCGGTCTCGACATCGAAAACAAGTGCTGGCTCATTCTCGGCAAATACGACCTCGACATGCTTGTCCTGACCTGCGGCGTCAATGGCAGTTACGTGTTCACGCCTGGTTTCATGTCGTTCCAGCCCACCCCGAAGGTAGAGGTGGCAGACACCGTGGGTGCCGGCGACTCTTTCACAGGCACGTTCTGTGCCTCAGTGCTTGCGGGCATGCCTGTGGCGGAGGCCCACAAACGTGCCGTAAACGTGAGCGCATACGTCTGCACGCAAAACGGCGCAATGCCGGTGTTGCCAGAGGAGGTGAAGAACATGAAAGGCTGATTATAAACTTCGCGTATTTTTAACCACTAATCTCACTAATCTCACGAATATTGGCAGCGTTGGTCATTCGTGAGATTCGTGAGATTTGTGGTTCAACAAAACGGGTTCTATGTTGATTCGTATACTTTCTTGTGGATTTTCTTGCACACGGATTTCAAAGATTTTAAAGATTGCTACGCCGCAAGCGGCTACGCGGTGATACTTGCAGCTTGACCATTCGGGTTGCGGACGGGCACAGGGCCCGCCCCTGCTCGTCTGTTATAAATCACTGCGTAGCCGCCCCTGCTCGTCGGTTATAAATCACTGCGTAGCCGCCAATGCTTGGCAGGGGCTGGCCCTGTGCCCGTCCGCAACCCGAATGGCAAAAGATGGTATGCGTAATCGGCGAAGCCGACATCTTTAAAATCCGTGAGAAATAAATTAAGTGAAAAAAGTCATCCACACGAGTCACCATAGCACTAACGAGTTCCATGTTGATTCGTGTGTGTAATGTGTTCATTCTTGCAGATTTAAAATCTTTGTAAAACAAATTTATTCGCAACCCCTCGCATGCTTGCCTTCGTTTCGAGCAAGAAGGCCCTCGGTTTCAAACGCGCGAATTATGACGGTTTTCACAACTCTTTGATTGTCAGCGAGCTATGGCTCTTACGTGTTTTTTAGCAACAAAAACATGCTCTTCTTACGGCGTAAAAGCATCGACTTTGCGCCGTAAGAGGAGCATCATAGCACTGCAAAAGCAAAGCCCTTTCGGTGCAAAGGCAATGCCTTTGCACCGAAAGGGCAAAACTGCGGCTTCGAAAATCGTGAAAAAGTAGGGCAAAAAGGCGAAACGTTAATATTTTAACACGTGGTTCGCAAAACCCCAATGTCCTGACTTTTTACTTTTTGTAAACTTATTTGCTTGTTTTTACCACGATTTTTGCTGGGAAGGCGTAGCTGCAGTCCTCGCGCTTGCTGAGGCTTTCCTTGAGGTTGGCGACAGTGCGCTGTACCTTTCCGCTAAATATCTTACGTCCCTTGTAAACCACGCTCACCTTTTTGTCGAGGTCCACGAGCTGGTCGTTAAGCCATAGAGTGAGCATTGAGTAGTAATCAGAGAAGACACCCTTTTCTGACGAATATTTCGTGCGGTTCACGTCACAACACGTCCATTGCCCGAAACTCTGTTGGTGTCATGCCGGTCAGTTTCTTGAAATAACGCGTAAAGAACGACTGGTCGGGGAAGTTCATGTCGTAGGCTATCGACTGTACACTGTCGTTGGTGGTGCGCAACCTCGATTTTATCTCCTGCACGCAGTGGCGGTCTATTATCTCCTTGGCGGTCTCACGCGAGAGCTCGCGCAGAACGCGGGCGAGATAGCGTGGTGTGATGCTCATCTTGTCCGAATAAAACGACACCTCGCGTTCCTTGTCGCCATGTTTATATACAAGGTGTATGAACTGCATGAACAGTTCGTCTTGTCGGCTCATGGTCTTTGACTCTACCGCCAAGAACTGCTCCCTCGTGGCATCGTATAGCTCAAAGAGTATGTTTTGTATGATATTCCTTACAATGAGCATGTGGTGAGGCCCCGTGCTGTCGTAGAGGAAATGGGCTACATCGGCCATGCGGAAGGCTATGGCGTCGGCACGCAGCGCAGGGATGTTGCCCAAGGGGTAACGTCTCAGGAAGTCCATGAACGACGGCTCGGGCCTTGGTAGCGCCTCTACCGCCACCGCGTGGTCGAACGATAGCACGCAGCAACAGAAGTCGTCGTCCATGTCGACATACCTCACGGTCGACATTGGGGCGAACGTCAGGGCCTTGTTCTCGCTCAGTTCATACAATGTGAAGTCAACCTCTATGTGTGCTATGCCTTTGCGTGCCAGCACCATCGTTATGCCGTCCGACTGTGAGTATTTGCCCGGCGAAATGTCTGGCCTTGTGTCTATACGCACTTCCACGCCACTCTCTTTTGAATGGCTTTGCTCAATTCTATTCATACCTATTTGTTTCTCTTGATGCAAATTTAGCGCATTTGGCAGTAAACGGCAAGGGGTTGGGCCAGGAAATATGTTCAAAACGTAAACAATGTCTGTCAATAGGTATCCTTGTTCCCATTTTGAAAAATGCTGTACCCATCCTATTTATAGTCTGTCGGTTTATTCATCCTACCTTTGCAGCGGTTTACATAACATAACGTATGAGAGAGTAATGAAAAGTAGAACGAAAGAAAAGAACATGACTATTTGGAAATCAATTTCTTATGTCGGCGTGGGTCTTTGCCTCGCCCTCACAACCTCTTGCCAGCAGAAGAAGCAAGAGGCATTGGTAACTAAGACGAGTTACAAGACGATGACCGTGAGTCGGTCCGACAAGGACCTTTCCACCAGTTATTCAGCCTCCATCAAGGGTAAGCAAGACATCGACATTTATCCGCAGGTGTCGGGCAAGATTCAGCGGCTCTTGGTGAAAGAAGGCGACAAGGTGGTGAAGGGCCAGCTGCTCTTCGTGATCGACCAGGTGCCTTACCGCGCCGCCCTCGCCACCGCCCTTGCCACACAGAAGGCTGCACAGGCACAGCTCGCGTCGGCCCTCTTGACCTATAATAGTAATAAAGAGCTTTTTGCCCAAAAGGTCGTTTCTTCTTACACTCTCCAAACTTCGGAGAACGCCTATCTCACGGCAAAGGCTCAGTTGGCTCAGGCTCAGGCACAAGTGACCAACGCCCGCAACAATCTCTCTTATACCGAGGTGCGCAGTCCTGCCAATGGCGTGGCGGGTGTGTTGCCATACCGTGTGGGTACGCTGGTCAGTGCCTCGATGCCTAAGCCTTTGACTACTGTGTCTGACAACTCGCAGATGTATGTCTATTTCTCCATGACCGAGAAGCAGCTCCTCAGCTTCGTGCGCCAGTATGGTTCAAAGGATGCCGCCATCAAGAACATGCCGGAGATAAGCCTGCAACTTGGCGACCAGACGATGTATGCCCACAAGGGTAGGGTGGAGAGCATCAGCGGCGTGATAGACACAGAGACGGGTGCCGTGACCATCCGTGCCGAGTTCGCTAACCCCGAGCGACTGCTCAACAGTGGCGGTTCGGGCAACGTCATCATCCCAACAACAAGAAAGAACTGCATCGTCATCCCACAGTCGGCCACCGTGCAGCAGCAAGACAAGCGCATCGTGTATAAGGTGCAGGGCGGCAAGGCTGTCTCCCAGATTATCCAAGTGGAGAATATCGACGACGGGCGCAACTTCATCGTGACCGACGGCCTGAAGCCTGGCGACGTGATCGTGAGCGAGGGTGCCGGAATGGTGAAAGAAGGAGAAACAGTTAAGTGAAGAGTGAAGAACGAAGAGTGAAGAACGAAGAGTGAAGAATCATCTTGCTTTGTAATTCAACATTCAACACTCAACACTCAACATTAAAAGATAAGCAATGAAAGGCAATATATTTATCAAACGCCCGGTGATGGCTATATGCGTCGCTGTGCTGATAGTGATGGTGGGCTTGATCTCGCTGTTCAACCTGCCAGTGGAGCAATATCCCGACATCGCGCCTCCTACCGTCCGTGTGGAGGCCACCTATACGGGTGCTGATGCCGACGCTGTGATGAAATCAGTTATCATGCCGTTGGAGGAAAGCATCAACGGTGTGGAGAACATGCTTTACATCACTTCTACCGCCACCAACTCTGGTACGGCGCAAATCAATGTCTATTTCAAGCAAGGCACCGACCCCGACATGGCTACCGTCAACGTGCAGAACCGTGTGTCGAAGGCTCAAGGCTTGCTGCCATCCGAGGTGACGAAAATCGGTGTGACCACGCAGAAGCAGCAGAACAGCTTCTTGCAGATTGGCGCTCTCGTGAGCAACGACGGAAAGTATGACGAGACCTTCCTTGCCAACTACCTCGACATCAACGTGGTGCCGGAGATCAAGCGTATCAACGGCGTGGGCGAGGTGCTGGAGCTTGGCGATACCTACAGCATGCGTATCTGGCTCAAGCCCGACCTCATGGCGCAGTATCACCTGCAGCCTTCCGACGTGACCCAGGTCTTGGGTGAGCAGAACATTGAGGCTCCTACGGGTGCCCTCGGTGAGGCTTCGCCCAACACCTTCCAATACACCTTGAAATACCACGGTCGATTGAAGAGCGTGGAGGAGTTCAAGAACATGGCCATCCGAAGCAACGACGACGGCACCGTGCTGCGCCTGAAGGACGTGGCAGAGGTGGAGCTCGGCCGACTCTCCTATAGTTTCCACGGCGAGGTTGACAAGAAGCCCGGCGTGACCTTCATGACCTTCCAGGTGGCTGGAGCCAACGCCACGGAGGTAAACAAGAATATCTCTGCCAAGCTCGACGAGATGGCGAAGGCTTTGCCTAAAGGCTGCGAGTTCGTGGAGATGCACAGTTCCAACAACTTCCTCTTCGCCTCAATCCACGAGGTGGTAGAAACCTTGGTCATTGCCATCATCCTCGTAATTTTGGTGGTGTATTTCTTCCTTCAGGACTTCAAGAGTACGCTCATCCCGTCCATTTCCATCATCGTTTCGCTTGTCGGAACGTTCGCCTGTCTCACAGTGGCAGGATTCTCTATCAACATCCTGACCCTCTTCGCCCTCGTGCTTGCCATCGGAACGGTGGTAGACGATGCCATTGTGGTGGTTGAGGCTGTGCAGGCTAAGTTTGACGCCGGCTACAAGTCGCCTTATCTTGCCACACGCGACGCTCTCCACGACGTGAGTATGGCTGTGGTTTCATGTACGATGGTCTTCATGGCAGTGTTCATCCCCGTGTCGTTCATGGGCGGAACATCGGGTATCTTCTACACCCAGTTTGGTATCACGATGGCCACCTCCGTTGGTCTGTCCATGATTTCCGCCCTCACGCTTTGCCCTGCGCTCTGCGCCATGATGATGAAGCCTACCGAGGGAGCTACAGATGCCAAGGGAAATCTCTTGACCGATGCCAACGGCAATCCTCTCGACGGTCGCAAGAAAGGCTTCAACGCCCGAATCCGTGCGGTCTACAATGTTGCTTTCGGTGCCTTGATGGGCAAGTACAAGCGAGGCGTGATGTTCTTCTTCCACCACCGTTGGTTGGCTTGGACAGGACTGGTTGCAGCCGTGGCTCTGCTCGTGTTCCTCATGACTACCACGAAGACTGGTTTCGTGCCACAGGAAGACCAGGGCGTGATGATGATCAACGTAAGTACCTCGCCGGGCAACACGCTGACCGAGACCAACAAGACCATGGACAAGATCGGCGATATCCTCGCCAAGCAGGAAGAGGTGCAGCACTTCAGTACCGTTGCCGGTTACGGTCTGCTCTCTGGCCAAGGCACTTCCTATGGCACCATCGTGGTGCGACTCAAGAGTTGGGAGGAGCGAAAGGGCAAGGAACACTCCATAGACCAGGTGATGGCAAGACTCAATGGCGAGTTCGCCAAACTGAAGGAGGCACAGGTGTTCGTGTTCCAGCCTGCCATGATTCCTGGTTACGGTATGGGTAACTCCATCGAGATGAACATGCAGGACAAGACTGGCGGCGACAAGAAGGTGTTCTACGGATACGTGATGAAGTTTCTGGGCGAACTCAACAAGCGTCCCGAGATAGCAGTGGCATACACGTCATACGGCATGAACTTCCCACAGATTTCGGTGGATGTGGATGCTGCCAAGTGTAAGCGTGCCGGCATCTCGCCCTCAACCATCCTCGATGCCCTGGGCAGCTACTGCGGTGGTTCCTACGTGAGCAACTACAACGAGTTTGGAAAGGTGTACCGCGTGATGATTGAGTCGTCGCCACAGTATCGACTCGACAAGCACTCGCTCGACAACATGTTCGTGCGCAACGGTTCGGAGATGGCTCCGCTCAGCGAGTTTGTGACGCTGAAAGACGGAGTGGGACCTCAGGTGTCCAACCGCTTCAACCTCTACAGCTCCATCCAGGTGAACGTGAACGTTGCCGACGGTTATTCCACGGGTGAGGCACAGCAGGCCATTGCCGAGGTCAAAGACCAGACCCTTCCGCAGGGATATGGCTACGAGTTTGGCGGCATGGCACGTGAGGAAGGCAACAACAGTGGCGGCAAGACGCTCTTCATCTACGGCATCTGCGTCATCCTCATCTACATCATCATGGCTTGCCTCTACGAGAGTTTCCTCATCCCGTTCGCCGTCATCCTGAGTGTGCCGTTCGGACTGATGGGCAGTTTCCTCTTCGCCAAGCTCTTCGGACTGGAGAACAACATCTACCTGCAGACGGGTATCATCATGCTCATCGGCTTGCTCGCCAAGACCGCCATCCTGATTACCGAGTATGCCGTGGAACGCCGCCGTGCCGGCATGGGAATCATCTCTTCGGCATTCTCCGCCGCACAAGACCGCTTGCGTCCTATCTTGATGACTGTGCTCTGTATGGTGTTCGGTATGTTGCCACTCATGTTCTCCACCGGTGCCGGTGCCAACGGTAACAGTTCTTTGGGAACAGGTGTAGTTGGAGGTCTGCTGGTAGGCTCGCTCTCCCTGGTGTTCGTGGTGCCCGTGTTCTATGTGGTCTTCGAGTGGTTGCAGGAAAAGGTGAGAAAGCCTTACGATGAAGAGGCCGACTTGCAGTTGCAACAAGAACTCATCAAGAGTGTGGAGGAGAAGAGCAAGGCTGGAAAGGACTGATTTAAGTGAAGAGTGAAGAGTGAAGAGTGAAGAATGAAGAATGAAGAGTGAAGAATGAAGAGTGAAGAATGAAGAATTCACTTGAATGAAATCATAAAGACAATAAGAATGAAGAAAATAATGTTTTCAGCCGTTTTGCTCGCCTCGCTGAACAGCTGCGGCTTATACACAAAATATCAGCCAGAGACGAAAGTCCCTGACAAGCTCTACGGAGACTCTGTGCTTGAGAAGTCCATTGCTGAGTATCAAGGCGATTCGATACAGAACGACACTACATCCCTTGGATTCATCGACTGGCACGACCTGTTCAAGGATCCCCTGCTCCAGCAATATATAGAGCGGGGCTTGAGCCAGAACACCGACTACCAGCAGGCACTGCAAAGGATGGAGGAGGCTGCAGCCACACTGAAGGCTGCCAAGCTCGCCTTCCTGCCAAGCTTTGCCATCTCGCCCCAGGCAGCAGTGAGCAGTTTCAACAACCAACAGGCCGCGCAGACCTATTCCATACCGCTCAACATGAGTTGGGAGATAGACATCTTCGGCCGTATGCGCAACGCCAAGGAACAGGCAAAGGCTCTCTATGCCAAGAGCAACGACTACAGACAGGCTGTACATACTCAATTAATATCTAATATATCCTGCATTTATTACACGTTGATCTCTCTTGACCAGCAACTTTCTCTATCTGTGAAGACCGAGGAAGCCTGGCGGGAGACTTTGACCACGGCCCGCGCCCTGATGAAGGCAGGAAGATATGATGAGGCTGGCGTGTCGCAGATGGAGGCTACGCTGCAGAGCGTACACACCGGAGTGCTCGACTTGCAGAGTCAGATCTCGCAGACGGAGAACAGCATGGCAGTGATTCTTGGCGAGACCCCACGCCACTATGAGCGTAGCAAGGAACTGAACCTGCAATGCGACAAGTTCTCGGTGGGCGTCCCCTTGCAGTTGCTTTCATCGCGTCCCGATGTGCGTCAGGCACAGCGCACGATAGAGGCGGCCTTCTATGGCGTGAACATAGCCCGCTCCGCCTTCTACCCATCGCTTACCCTTAGCGGAAGCGTTGGCTGGACCAACTCGTCGGGCATAGCTCTCGTCAACCCAGGCAGACTTTTGGCCTCTGCCGTGGCGTCGCTCGTGGCTCCCGTGTTCACTCGCGGACAGAACGAGGCGCAGCTCCGAATAGCTAAGGCGCAGCAGGAGGAGGCGAAGCTCGCCTTCACACAGACCTTGCTCAACGCGGGCAAGGAGGTGAACGACGCGCTGACGGCATACCAGACATCGGTGAAGAAAGAGGAAACGCTTGCCTCGCAGATAAAGTCATTGGAGAAGGCACTGAAGAGCACAACACTCTTGATGGAACACGGAACGAACACCTATCTCGAAGTGTTGACGGCTCGCCAGTCGTTGCTTTCCGCACAACTCTCTCAATCGGCTAACCAATTGGCAAAGACTCAGAACATAATCAATCTGTATCAGGCTCTTGGTGGAGGGCAGGAACGATAGGATTATTATCAGTGATTACACAACTTTTCATACCTATTTTATTGTAATCATCTCTTGTCGGGCTGTCTGTGAAGTGATTCACGGGCAGCTCTTTTTGCAAATGCGTCTTTCACCTTCTCCAAGCTGAAGGGCAAATACGTTGTGCTCGATTTCTGGGCTTCGTGGTGCAAGCCTTGTCGTGCGAGCAATCCCCACATGAAGGAACTCTATGAGAAATATGGCAAGAAAGGCCTTGAATTCGTTTATGTGTCTGATGACGACAGCAATCCCCAGAAGTGGCGCGATGCCGTGAAGAAAGATGGGCTTGAGTCGTTCCATCATGTGCTCCGTGGTCTGAAGATTCTGGATCGCAAGACTTACAAGATGGACAAGACCAACGACATAAGCGACAAGTATGCCGTTCATTATCTGCCAACCAAGTATCTCGTTGACAAGGACGACAATATGGTTGGCAAGTTTGAAACCGAAGGGCTGACGGCAAAACTGAAAGAAATCTTCGGCTTCTGATGCCCTTTGCCCGAAGGGTTGAAACAAAAGTATCAGCACTTCCACTAAAACGCATCCGCATGTCATGCTGATGTATTTGTGACAACAGAAAAACTCCCATTCTGCGGAGCCCGCGCTATGGCGGACGGCGGAATGGGAGTTTTTTATGTGTGGGCAGTCGGATGCCCGTAGGGTTATCTATACTGGCTCAGTTTCGGATACTTGCTGTAGAGGTTAGCATTCTGCAACTCCTCGGTCTCGAGTATGCGGTAGAGATAGTAGATGCTGTTGGCAGTGAACTGAGAGTTGTCGGGCAGCGTGGTGGTGTAGTGGCCCAGAGGCGCAGCCTTCTGTGGTGTGTTGCTGTGGTCGTTTTGTGCATACACGGTAACGCTGTCCACGGTAACGCTGTCGCCCAGGGCTGGGTTGTAGACTTTCGAGCCCAGGTCATACGACTTGCGCACGATGCTCTGCTGGTTGCGTATGATGTCGGTGAGAGCGAATCCCTCGCCCCAGAGCTCCTTGCGGCGCTCGGTCCATATAGCCTGCAGCAGGTCGTCGCCTGTGGCGGTGATGGCAGGAGCCGTCTTGCCGGCTTTCATGCGCGACTGTTGCAGAGTGTAGAGCACGTTGCGTGCCTCTGACTCTTTGCCCAGTCGGCAGGCAGCCTCAGCCTTGATGAGATACATCTCGGCGCTGCGCATCAGCGTGAAGTCCATGAGCTGGTCGTCGACGCTTCTCATCTTGAACTTGTCGTTGAGCAGATACACGCGTGTGCCGCCCTGTGCGGTGAATCCCCACTGCTTGAAGTAGTCGCCGCGCCAGTCGTCTGCGCTGAAGAGCATGGCGAAATGCGGGTCTACACAGAGACTGCCGTATCCGTCGAGAGAGTTGTCCTTGAAGTAGCCCACATAGGCACAACCGTTGTCGTCGAGTGTGGCGGAATAGCCCCACATGCATTCCTCGTTGCTCACGAGATTGAAGTTGGAGGCATACGACGACTCTGTCATCAGGCTACCCTTCTTCTCTATCGCCTTGCTGGCATAGTTGTAGGCATCCTGCCATTCGCGGGCATAGAGGCTCGTGCGGGCCAGCAGACCCATGGTTGTGGCATAGTCTATCATGTAGATCTCCGACGAGTTGGAGCTGTGGGCATAGCTCTCGGGAATGAGTTCCGCGGCCTTCTTCAGGTCGCTCAGAGCCTGTGCATACACCTCCGACACGCTCGAAGCCGGATTGCCGGTGAGGGCAGTGCTGAGTGTGGCAGGTTCGGTGTAGATAGGCGCGCACACAGCGTTCGGGTCTTTGTCGATGGCAAACGAGTAGTGTGAGGCCAGCATCATGTACATGTAGCCGCGTGTGGCATAAGCCTGTCCCTTGATGCGGTTGCGTTCGCTGCTGGTTCCGTCGGCATTGTCGATATAAGCTATGATGTTGTTGCTGTTGTTGATGGCATCGTAGGCTATGCTCCAGAGCAGACGGGTGTTCTGTCCGCGGCTGTAGCCGGCGCTGACGTTGTAGCTGTCCTTGTAGCCATAGCTGTTGGCCTTCACGCAGTCAGAGCCCATGAAGTCGTCTTGCAGCAAGATGGAGTTGAGTCCGTAGGAGGCATAGGTGATGCCGTCGTCCAAGACATTTTGCCATGTGCCGCGGAGCACGTCTTCGGCATAGGTGGTCGACTTGAACGCGTTGTCGGAGTCGAGCGACGTGGTGGGCGTGGTGTCGAGGTCGCAGGCGGAGAGTGATGCCGTCATCAGCGCTGCGAAGCCCAAATACTTTATATTTATATTCATGATATTTATCCTTGTTTTGCGGTGGTTCCGTACCACCGTGGAAGTCTTTTACTGTTTGGCAGTTTCTGGTCTACTGTTTCTTTCCACTTTAGAATTTCACATTCACACCGAACGAGATGGTCTTCATGGCTGGGTAGCGGTACGACACGGTGCCGTTGAGAGGCTGTTCGGGGTCGAGACCCTGCTGCTTGTGGAAGGTGAGGAGGTTCTCCGCCTGTATGAACACGCTTGCGTCTCTCATCAGGGCGTGCTTGATGATTTCGCGTGGCAGCGCATAGCTCAGCGAGAGAGTCTTCAGGCGCAGATAGCTGCGGCTCACGAGCCAGCGCGACGACGACGATGTGAAGTAGCTCGACTGGTCGGCCACGAGCTTAGGAATGTCGGTATTGGTGTTCTCTGAGGTCCAACGGTTCATCATGTCTTTGCTGAGTGTGCTGCCGTTGCCGCCAGCCACACCAATCATGCCCACGTAGTCGTTGTTGTAGAGCTTGCCTCCGAGAGCGTAGGAGAACTGTGCTGAGAGCGTGATGCCCTTCCATGAAAGGTCGGTTGAGAAACCGCCCGATACGGTAGGCAGAGAGTTGCCGCATTTCACTTTGTCGCTCGACGTGAGGCTGTTGTAGTCTTCTGTCTTCTGCTTGTTGCCGTTCTCGTCGTAGTAGTACCACTGCGGGTTGCCGTTTTCGGGGTTCACGCCTGCCCATTCGTAGAGCCAGTAATCGTAGAGCGAACCGCCTTCCACCCATTTCTTCGTGCCGCTCCACATCACTTCTGAAGGCAGTTTCACGATCTTGTTCTTATAGGTGGTGGCATTCACAGAGAGTTTCCATGTCCAGTCCTTTGTGCGGATAGGTGTGCCGTTGAGGGTGAACTCCCATCCGTAGTTTTTCAGCTTACCCACGTTGGCATCGGTGCTGGAGAAACCAGACGATGGCACGAGGTCACGGCTGAAGAGCAGGTCTTTCGAGGCACGCTGGAAGTATTCGATGGTACCGCTGATGCGGTCGCCGAAGAGGCTGAAGTCGAGTCCCACGTTGGCGTTGAGGTTGGTTTCCCACTTCAGTTCGGGTGTGGCGAGACGTGAGTTGTGGAGGGCGTTCTGTCCCATGAATGATCCGATGGAGTAGAGGGCCTGGTAGGCATAATAGCCCACGTTGTCGTTGCCCTGTGCGCCGTAGCTGGCGCGGAGAGTCAGGTTGTCGAGCCAAGACGAAGCGCTTTCCATCCACTTCTCGCTGATGATGCGCCATGATGCGCCGAACGACCAGAAGGTACCCCAGCGGTTGCTTGGAGCGAAACGCGACGAACCGTCGGAACGGAGCGATGCAGATACGAAGTAGGTGCGCTTGTAGTTGTATTCGGCGCTGCCGAAGAAGCTGAGGAGCTTGTACTGGTTGCTGTTGCCGCCGAAGCTGACGAGTGTGGATGCTACGTCGGGCTCATAGAAACCGTCGGCAATCACGTTGCTGCGTTCTCCAGAGAAGTTGCTTGTGTTGTATTCGTAGTACTCCTGTCCAGCCATCACGTGCACGTCGTGGCTTTTGTTGAACACGTGGCCCCAGTTGATCACGTTGTTGATGGTGAAACCTGTGGTGCGTGTGTTGCCCTTCGATGAAGAGCCGATGGGGCGCTTGCCGTAGGTGGGGTTGGTATAGTCGTGCTGGAAGAGGCTGTTGTAGTCGAGGTTGACAGTCATCTTATAGGTGAGGTCCTCGATGGGCTTTACCTGGATGAATCCCTGCACGGTGGCAGCGTCGCGGTTGCGGTCGTGCTTGTCGTAGAGCATCGACTGGGCGAGGTTCATGCCGGCATAAGAACTGGTGCGGTAGTCGCCGTAGTCATACTGCCGATTGCCATTCTCGTCGAGCTTATACTCGCCGGTGTCGGTATTGCGAATGTACACAGGATAGAACGAAGGCAGGTTGCGGGCGAAGAGCACCACGTTGTTGGTCATCGTGTCGTTCTGCTTCGGGTAGCTCTGTGAAGAGTGGGCTGCCGAGAGGTTCAGGCCTATCTGCAGCCAACTCTTCAGGTCTGAAGTGACATTGGCACGCACGTTGTAGCGCTTGAATCCAGAGCAGATATAGGCGCCCTGGTCGTCGAGATAGCCGAGCGAGAGATAGTATTTTGAGTTTTTGCTGCCGCCAGAAACGCGTGCGCTGAGGTCGGTGTAGTGGGCGTTCTGCGAGAGCGCGTCCTCCCAGCTGTCGTCCCAAAGGGCCTTGGCTCCTGACGCGATCTTGCCGTCGGTGCCCACGGGCTGTGCATAGGCAGAACCGTAGGGGTTGATGCCCAGTGTGCCCACCACGTTTGACGATGCCTGTGCGGCTGCGTCGGTAGCGGACATACCGTCTTTCACGTATTTGTTGCGCAATGCTTCCCACTGCAGTTCGAAATATTGGTCGGTGGTGAGCTGCTCGTAGTCGCTCACGGCGCGGCTTGAAAAACCGTATTTGGCAGTAAGCTCAATGGTAGGAGCCGAGCCTGTGGAGCCTTGCTTGGTGGTAATCATCACGACACCGTTGGCGGCACGCGAACCGTAGAGTGATGCTGCGGCAGCATCTTTCAACACGGTCACCGAGGCGATGTCCTGACTGCTGATGTTGGCAAGTTTGCCGTCGTAGGGCACACCGTCGACCACGTAGAGTGGGGTAGAGGAGGCATTTACCGATCCCACACCGCGGATATACACGCTGGCATCCTCACCGGGCTGTCCGCTGGTGGCAAACGACTGCAGACCGGCAACGGTGCCCTGCAGCGCCTTCGACACGCTGGCCACCTGCGATGCGGCAATCTGTTCTCCGCCTACCACGCCTGCGGATCCTGTGAAGGTAGACTTCTTGCGTGTGCCGTAGGGCACGCTGATCACCACCTCGTTGAGTTCGCTGGAATCTTCTGTCAGATTAACGACAATCTTGGTTTTGCCCTTCACTGCAACGGTTACGGGCGCGTAGCCTACTGATGTAAACTGAAGTGTGGCATTCTTGTCGGCTTCTATCGTAAAAGAACCGTCGATGGAAGTCACTGTGGCAAGTTTCTGCCCCTGCACCTTTACGGTCACTCCGGGCACAGATTCGCCGTTGGCGTCCACTACTGTTCCGCTGATTTTCGTCTTCTGCGCATAAGCGCTGCCGGCGATAAGCGTTGCAGTGAGGACAGCATAAAATCTGTTCATGCTTTCTCTTTTAAATGATTAAATATACAATTTATTTTCTCTCTCTTCGATGTATCCTGATGGCCTGAACCTTTTCACAAGGGTTGCGAATTGTTGCAAAACCTTTTGATAACTGTTGCAAAGTTAATAATATGGTAATAAAATATTCTTTGTTTAAACAATATTAACGTCATTGTTGGCTAATATACCAGTTTTGTGGTATGCGCATATCTATACATTGAGTATCAAGCGAAGATTTCGAAAGACTTTGCCGCTGATTATTTGCCTTGTAGGGCAGCCGATGATGTGATTCATGGGCAACCTTGTTTCTTTTCCATTTCCCTGAAATTATTTGCTTGGCCTTTGATGAGAATTTGAATTAATATGTTAACTTTGCAATTAAACTAAAACACCTCAGAAGATTAGGCAATCAAATGAATAGGTTTCTCCATATTTTATTCAAGTCTGCTTTATTGTTGCTGTCCGTCATGTTTGTGGCGTGCGGAAGCGGCGAGAAAAAGCGCTATGTCGTTGCAGTGTCGCAATGCTCGGAGGACACGTGGCGTGAGAAGCTCAACGAGGAACTGCGCATCGCGGCGTTGTATTATGACAATGTGGACTTGCGCATAAAGTCGGCCTACGACGACGTGCGACTGCAGACCGAGCAAATAGACAGGTTTGTCAACGAAGGAGTCGACTTGCTCATCGTGGCTCCGGGGCAGGTGACTATATCCCCAGCCATCGACCGTGCCTATGAAAAGGGCATACCCGTGATTATCTTCGATCGCCGCACACGCTCCAACAAGTACACCGCCTATATCGGTGCCGACAACCGGGAGATAGGAAGGTCAATGGGTAAATACCTTGCAAGTGCGTTGCCTATGGGCAGTCGCATCATGGAGATGTGCGGACTCTCATCGTCGTCGCCTGCCATTGAGCGCCACCAGGGGTTCGACAGCATAATGGCGCATAGCCATGGGATAAGCGTTGTAAGCCAAACCCATGCCGACTGGACCGAGCAAGGTGCTTATCGCACCATGGACTCGCTCCTCTCACGACCGCATCCCGTCTTCGACTGCCTCTTTGCCCACAACGACCGCATGGCGATGGGCGCGCGCAGGGCTGCCGCAAAGCACGGGATAGACATCAGGCGGATCAAGTTTTGCGGCATCGATGCCATGCCCCAGAACGGAGGCGGAATGCAACTCGTGGCTGATGGCACGCTCTTCGCTTCCTACATATATCCCACACGCGGCGACGAGGTGATGCGCCTTGCCATGAACATCCTCACTGGCAAGAAATTCAAGCGAGAGAACCGCCTGTCGTCGGCTCTCGTCACCAAGGACAACGCCAGCGTGCTGCTCATGCAGAACGATGAGACCGTGCGCCAGCAGGATCATCTGTCCACTCTGCGCTCGCGCGTTGACAAGGCATCTGCCGACTTCAATACCCAACGCGAGTTTTTGCTTGTGCTTCTCGTCTTCGTGGTGCTCCTCATCGTGGCGTGTGCCTACGCCGTGCGTGCCTATGTCACCAAGGCTCGCATCAACCGGCAACTCAAGGATTCTGTGCGCAAGCAACAGGCCATGACCGAGCAGATGGAGAGCATGACGCAGACGCAGTTGCGCTTTTTCACCAACGTGAGCCATGAACTGCGCACGCCGCTAACGCTCATCGCAGGACCTGTGGAGCAGTTGCTCGAAGACTCCACCGTTCGCGGCAACCACCGAACCATGTTGCAGATGATACAGCGCAACACGCGCATCCTGATGCAGCTTGTGGGCGAGATCCTCGACTTCAGGAAGGTGCAGAACGACCGTGCTGAGCTTCGCCTCAACCGCTTCGCGCTGCAAACGGAGATTGCCACATGGGCAGACGACTTCAGGGTCGTGGCAGCGCGCCGCCACATCACGATAGAGGTAGATACATCAAACGTGCAGACGGGTGCCATGATCATTGCCGATCGCGACAAGTTGGAGCATATCTATTTCAACCTCATGTCAAATGCGCTGAAGTATACGCCCGAGGGCGGACGCGTCACTACCACCGTGAGCTACGAGCGGCAGCGGTTCACCATACGCGTGAGCGACACGGGTAAGGGCATCGCGCCCGATGAACAGTCGCGGCTCTTCGAGCGTTTCTATCAGGCGAAAGGCTCCATCGGCGGCACGGGCATTGGCCTCTCGCTTGTCAAGGCATACGTGGACCTGCATCATGGGGAGGTGCATGCCGAGAGCGACACGGGCAAGGGCACATCCTTCATAGTTTGCCTGCCCGACACGCAACCCGGCTATGACCCGTCGAAAGACACCGCACCGTCGCCACAGACAGGGCACGGACTCGTTGACGACTCATACACGCCCACCGACATCAAGGCAGAGGAGTCGATAGACCGCATCACCAACGCTGAGGACTTCGACGCGGAGCGACCGCTCGTGCTCATAATCGACGACAACAACGGCATGCGCGCCTACTTGCGGTCTATCCTGAACAGCAAGTACAACGTTTCGGAGGCTGCCGATGGACAGCAGGGATTGGAGCGTGCGCGGCGCGAGGTGCCAAAGGTAGTGGTGTGCGACGTGATGATGCCCGTGATGGACGGACTGGAGTTTACGCGCCGCCTGAAGCAAGACACCGCCACCAGCCATATCCCCGTGATACTGCTCACGGCACGCTCGCTTACCGAACAACGCGCCGAAGGCTACGACTGTGGCGCCGATTCTTATATAACAAAACCTTTCTCTGGTTCTGTGTTGCTCGCCCGCATCGACAACCTGCTGCGTTCACGCGCCATGCTGCGCTCCATCTTCTCGGGCAACACTCAAAAGGAGGAGGCTGAGAAGATGACTCTCGGAACGCAGGACCAATCGTTTGTAAGCCGCCTGCGCGATATCATACAGCGCAACATGGTCGACTCCGAATTCTCGGTGGAACGTCTTGGCACCGAGATCGGACTCTCGCGTGTGCAGCTCTACCGCAAGGTGAAGGCGCTGACAGGACAGACACCCGTAGAGCTGCTGAGAAAGGCACGCCTTGAGAAAGCTCGCTTGATGATAGAGAAAACCGACTTGTCGATTTCTGAGATTGCATATGAGGTTGGTTTTACCGCTCCGTCCTATTTCAATAAGTGTTTTAAGGATGAGTTTGGAATGAGTCCTGGTGCTGCGAGGGAACGTGGATAAAATGCCAAGATGTTCGAGTTCTAACCAATTTAAACTTGAAATAGTAAGAAAACATATTTTTTTAGGTCGTTTTTTTGTATTTTTGCACGCTGAACGATAACGTCTTGCAATTATACATAACAAACGAATATGTTTAAAACCCGAAATAAAAAAGGCGAGCCGCTGAAGAAAAGACCCTCGGCGTTGCTCTCGCTCCTTCCCGTAGCCGTCCTTGTGGCGATGCTCACAGCCACAATCCGCGCCTTTGGCAGCGATGCCCTTGGAGGACCTTCGCAGATAACACTGCTCACCGTTGCCGCCCTGTGCGTGCTCGTGGGCATGGGCTACCTCAACGTGCCCTGGCAGAGCTTTGAGAAGGCCATCACGAAAAATGTGTCGAGCGTGTCGAGTGCCCTCATCATCTTGCTGCTCATTGGTGCGCTCGGCGGTATGTGGATGGTGAGCGGTGTGGTGCCGGCGCTCATCTATTATGGTGTGCAGGTCATCCATCCCGACGTGTTTCTGGCCTCCACGTGTGCTATTTGTGCCCTTGTAGGCGTGATGACAGGCTCATCGTGGACTACCATTGCCACTATTGGCATTGCCCTCATGGGTATAGGGCGCGCGCAGGGCTTCAACGAGGGCTGGGTGGCGGGAGCCATCATCAGCGGAGCCTACTTCGGCGATAAGGTGTCGCCTCTCTCTGACACCACTACGCTGGCATCGGGCAGTCTCGGTGTGCCTCTTTTCGACCACATTCGCTATATGCTCCTCACCACGGTGCCCACGCTTGCCGTGACTCTTATTATATTCGCCGTGGCGGGACTTCTAACCCCCACAAATGACGCCAGCGACATAGAGATTTTCGCTGAGGCCATACGCCAACGTTTCAACGTGACTCCTTGGCTGCTCGTCGTGCCTGCGCTCACAGGTTTGCTCATCGCACGCCGCGTGGCACCCATCATAACCCTCTTCCTCTCTACGTTCATGGCAGCCGTGGCCGCCTTGATATGGCAGGGTGGGGCATTGGCGGAGATTGACGCTTCGCCCTTCCGTGCCATCATGCAGTGTCTCTGCTCAAGCACCTCGCTCTCTACCGATAGTGAGATGCTCACCTCGCTTGTAGCCACGCGTGGCATGGCAGGCATGATGGACACCATCTGGCTCATAATATGTGCCATGTGCTTTGGCGGGACAATGTCTGCCGCTGGTATGGTGGGCGGCATCACTCGTCTGTTCATCCATCTCGTCAAGGGACGCACATCGCTCGTGGCGGCCACTGCCACCACTGGCCTGATGCTCAATGTGGCCATTGCCGACCAGTATCTATGCATACTGCTCACGGGCAACATGTTTCGCGACATCTACGACAACGAGGGCTTTGAGAGGCGGCTGCTAAGCCGTACCACGGAGGACGCAGTCACCGTGACATCGGTGCTTGTGCCGTGGAACACTTGCGGCATGACGCAGAGCACCGTGCTCGGAGTGTCCACCTTCGCCTACCTGCCCTACTGTTTCTTCAACTTGCTCTCACCGTTGGCAAGCGTGATTATGGCTGCCATCAATTACAAGATTGTTAGGCGCACAAGGGAAACGACAGACGATGGGGAAAAGTAAATGAATTTTTAAAACACGCCTTAAAATACTACACATTATGAAGAGAATCATCATTGCGTGCCTTTTCGCCGTCATGGGCTTCTGCTCGTCGTGGGCCAACGATGGCGTTTACTTCGGCAGTGGCAACTTCCTCGTTCCTATTCAGGAAACCGACATCTCCGTGGCGAAAGAGGTGCTCACCATCACCATCGGCAGCGATAGCCTCGCAAGGGTCGACGTGTACTATGAGTTCATGAACAACGGCGATGCCAAGACCGTGACCATGGCTTTCGAGGCAGACCCTCCCTACAACGTTGGGCTGCCCTTGAACCATGAGGGTATACATCCTTTTATCAAGGATTTTACCGTGGTGATGAATGGCCAACGGTTAATCAACAAGAACGCCGTGGTTGCGGCATTGCGATCCAACGGAAAGTTCAAGACCATCGACTTCAAACCTCTCGACCTGACTAAATGGAAGGGCTACGGAGAGGCGCCCGACTCGTTGGTGCCATACGAGAACTCTCTTTACAATGCCGAGCTCGACAGCGTTGTTGACCATGCCTACGCCTACTATTTCGAGGCTCCATTCAAGCACGGGCGCAACATCGTGCACCACACCTATAGCTACACCATGAGCAATAGCTTCTCCTACCGCTACGAGATACCCTATTGGTTGACACCTGCCACACGATGGGCAAACCACCAGGTGGACGACTTCACGCTCAACATAACGGCAGACGACAACACCGAGTTTTGTCTCTACGACTCTCTGTTTGTCGCGTCCCGGTTCACGAAAGACCCACGCATGGGCTACCTCTACAACCTCACCGACACCGCGGGCAAGACGATGGTAGTGGCGAGCGTGTGCCAGGGCGACACCGTGACGTGGCACGGCAAAAACTTCCGCCCCACCGACAATATGTATATTACCCCACCTGCCTGGGACCACGACAACGCCTATTACATGCATCGCGACTCTGAGAAAGTGGTGATAGACAAGCAAGGCAACAAGGGACGCTACCTTGCCGACTGTGGCGACAGTTATCTCGTGATGGTGCAAGACTATGGCTTGGTGAAAAAAAGTGAGAGCCGCGTCGAGGAATACAGTGCAAGAAAGGGAAATGGTATAGTGGTCTTGGACGACGAGACTGTGCGGACACGTGTAAACGTGCGTATGCGCCCCAACGAGAAATGCAAGAAGATAGGAACCATTGCTGCACGTCAAGGCGAACTGCCAGAGGTATTCCAATGCCTTGGTTTGGTCGACGACGACACCGAGAAATGGGGAGGCCTGTGGTGGAAGATAAAGTTTGGCAACAAGGTAGGATACGTGGCACAACAGTTCATGCTTTGGGATTCCATCGACACATATTGATTTGGGAAGAAAAATCATGGGCGTTGCCTTTACGCTGAAAAGCCGTTGCCTTTCCATTGGAAAAGCAACGGCTTTTCAGCGTAAGGCCATTGGCATTTCAGTGGCAAGGCAACAGGAAAAATGTGGATTTTTAATTGGAACCAGATTGATTGTGCGCAACATCTTTATTTTCAGGCGTTTAGACGGGGTGTTAAGCCATAGGTAAACATCCGTTGCAGCCCCTTCAAAATCCCTTTTTCGAAATCGTTTTCAGAAAAAATGCTCTGAATGTTTGGTTGTT
>CAVAGT010000030.1:0-31371 GCA_963588155.1 Lachnospiraceae bacterium
TTGGTAAAGTTGTCGTACTCGTCGATGATGAGATAAAGGGGGTAGCGATGCGCCTTGGCTGCCTTGAAGATAAGTTCCAGCTTGTCGGCATATTCTGTCTTCGACAAGATTTCCGCCATCTCTGCTTGATAAAACGCAGCGTATTGGCGCACAAAAGCATCGAGATTAATGCTCAGATAAGCATTGAACCGCTCTTCCAATACGTCTATCTTGCCTGTAATCTGGGAGAAGTCCAAGAACAGCACCTGATACTTTCCCTGCAATTCAGTAGGATGCTGACCTATCCACAAGTTGCCGAACAGCTTCTCGAAATCATCCTTTTGGCTACAGTCATAGTAAGAGCTGAGCATACTCAGAAATATACTCTTCCCGAAACGACGAGGACGGATGAAGAAGAGGTTGTTAGGCTGCTTCTCCAACTGTGCTAAGAACATCGTCTTATCGACATAATACTGATTCTGCTCCATGACCGCCCTAAAGTCTGACACTCCATAGGGCACTCGTTTCACCTGCTGTTTCATGATGCTATGTTTATAAACATAATAATGTGTCCAAAGATAGCTATTTTTTCAGAATTATCTAGCTGCAAAATAAAAAACTTAAATGATTTCCCTCCATTTGGAAGGAGTCATTTAAGTTTTTGGATGAAATGTCATTCTGTTTTCTTGGGTGCCTTGTGCAACTTGAAGGCCAGCGAGAACATTACATAGCGAGGGATGGTGTTGTACCAAGTCTCCGTCCTGCCCTGTGCATTGACGGCATACTGCTTGTTGGTCAACTCATGCAAGAGGTCGTAAGCCTTCAACTTGGCGGTGATGTTGCCCTTGCAGAAAGTGCGGGACAACATGGCGTTCCACACGAGGTCATTGGTGTTCATCTCCTCACTGTTGTACCCCCGACGGGTATACATCGTGAGGTCGGTCTGCACATTCACCTTCAACCAAGGTATCTTATACTGCAAATCCGTTCCATAGACATAGTTGGTGGCATTGATCTTCTGAAACGACTCCAGGTTGCTGCGACTGTACTTGCCCTCGTACTTGCCATTCACCGACCAACTGAAATCCTTGAACTGGTAAGTGAGACTTCCTCCTAATGACAGATTCCAAGTATTCACCTTGCTGAGATCTGCGCCCTTGCCATCATAGTCGATGCCGAAATCCACACTGTGTACATACCCGACGGTGCCATCCACCGAGAAGCGGAAGCGACGCTGCTTGTCGATGGAGCGAGAGATACCTGCCGCCATCTCCGTCTGCCAGTTGCCGTTCACATTGTCGGTCTTGTAGGTGAAGGCGCCGGTCTTTGTATTATAAGAGGTACGCGTACCCCATGCGTTTTGGGCCACGTTGGCAGTCACCCTCACCCATCTGCTCAGGTCGGTTGAGTCTGCGTTCCAGTTCAGATAGGTATAGAAATGATGGTTGATGCACATTTTCAAGTCTGGGTTGTTGATGCGAACGGAGAGCGGGTTGGAGTTGTCGCCGTAAGGCATCAGGTCGGCGAAGTCGGGCTGCTTCATCGCCATGGTATAATTGATCTGCTTGGAATTTTCAGACCAGTCATAATAAAAGATTTCTGGTTGGAAGATGGTCCTGCTTCGCTGCGCCACGGTGTCCATCGCCACCCTCATATAATGGTAACGCTCGTTTCGCTGCTCCATGGGCAGAACGATTTGCAGGAAGCCGTTGTCCGTCTGTCGGACAAACTGCACCTGTGCCATATAGGTCCTCCTCAGCAGGTCTGAGCTGTATGTGTTGTCGCCATCCTGTGCCTTCAGCCATTGGTCGGTAGTGGAGGGCAACATACCCAACCTGTCGAAAGCCGCCTCCTCCAAGCGGTCGAGACGATAGTTGGAATGGTGGCGATTCTCATATCCCTGTCCGAAATTGATGGGGAAACGGATTTGCCATCCGTGCGACAATCCCAAGGAATACTCCAGTCCCACACGATACTCATAGGAACTCTTGTGCTGGTCACTGTAGAGATTGCGAACGTCCGTCGTGCCCTCCGCCGCATAGTTCATCTTGTTGAGCGTGAAGGTGTCGTTGGGCTTGTTGTGCGACACGTTGCCAATCATATTCAAGCTGAAGGAATCGCCCCAAGGGAATTTCCGGACAATGCTCAGCTGCGTACCGGCGTAGAGATAGTCTGCCTTCACCAGCCCTTGGCTCATATTCTCGTTGATCAGCTGGTTACGATAGGTGGAGTTGCCCGACGAGGAGAGGGTCTTGGCATGGTCGTAGCTCACATGAGAGGTGCTATAGATGCCTATTTTCTCCGTAAAATGCTGGAGCTCATTGTTCAGTCGCCAACTGAAATACTTGTTCTTGTTCTTGGAGAATCCCTTGGTGGAGATGTTGCCGTCCTGGGCAAACAGTTCGCCTACACTCTCGCTCCCCACGTTCTCGTCATTCCAGTTCACATGTGTCTGCAAGTCGTTGGTGACGGTCTTCGCCTTATTCTCCGAATTGACAGAGAGCCCCACCTCTCGGTTGGTCTTCACGCCTTGCGAGAACCGGGAAGCCGTCCATTTCCCGTTCCGTTTCGGAGTGCCATCCTCACTGAGATTGTTGGCGTTGGCATAGAACATGGCGTTGTGCTTCTCGCCCATGAGGAGACCGAACGTGCGTGCCAACCATCGCTCACTGGAGCCACCGCCCACCTCCACTGTCGCCAAGGCATTCTGGATATACTCCCGTTTCAGGGTCAGGTCCATCACATAGTCCCTGCCCTTTCCTTGGTTCGCCTCCTCCGCCAAGGTACGCTTCTGGTTGAACACCTTGATGTTCTTCACCGTATAATAAGGCAGGTTTTCGAGCATCACCTGGTTGTTGCCCTTGAAGAGCTTCTTGCCGTTGAGCGTGAGGTAATCTACCTTCTTGCCATTGACGAATATCTCGCCATTGTCCTTCAGTTCAGCCCCGGGCAATTGCTTGATGAGCGCGTCGAGCATGGAACCTTCGGGCAAGGCGAAGGCTGTGGCATCATAGACGATGGTATCGCCACGATGCACCACCTTGATCTTGGTGGCCTTCACCACCACCTCGCCTAGTTGCGCTTCATAGTCTTGGTTGTTCTTCTTCATCAGCACCTTAGGCAAGGCATAGTCATACTTCCTTCCCCTGGGATTGAAGCTGTAGTTGACGAAGGTATCATAATAGCCTTTGCAGACCGCCTTGACAATATAGTCCTGCCGTTCCTTCTCCACAGAGAACTGGAAATAACTGCTCTGTTCATACACACTTGCCGTCATCGTATCTACCACGGTGGAGTCCGCCTTCATCAAATAGACCTTTGCCCCGAGGGGCATACGAGTGAACGAGTCATATACGGATCCATACAATTTATAGAGTTTCTTCGCCTTTTCCGTCTGTTTGCCGTCATAGGCATGCATACACAAAGGCACGCAAAGGAGCAAGAGAAGCAAAAGTTGCCCCTCTGTCAATTTCTTCATATTGGTATTAGTTAAGGGCGGGAATTTATAGAACCCACTATAAGTTAAATGATTACTTTATGATTATTCTCTCGTAATAATTGAACTTTGCCTGGTTATCCCGCAACAGAGCCACAGGAAGGTTGGTAATATGCTCGCCCCTCCAATTGGCACCCCACACATGGAATGGCTCCAAATCAGCTTCCAAATAGTCGATATTGACTGCTGAGAGTGGCAAAGGGTCGAACTCCAGCACTATGGCAAACATATCGCCCGCAACCCCATAAATGAAGAAGAGATCTTTCATGGGCAATCCCTGCACCTTGCGGAGCTTGTATTTTTTCCCTGTTAGATTATCCACCAATATAGTTCCTGGTTGGAAAGCGAAGTATTCCTGATTCCAGTTCAACTCATACGCAATGGCAAGGTAAGTCGTTTCTGGAGTAAGCCACAATGCCATCGTATACCCTTGCATGGGAGCCAACAGATGGGCATCCTCGTAAGCGGAATAAGTGTCCATGTTATCCTTGTCGTAATTATGCGCAGGATATTTCAACTTGGGTACCCTTAGGCGTGGTATCGTGTCATAAACATCTGCCTTGGCATATTTCCTGCGAAGCCAAATGTCCTCACCACCTCTCAGCGACCAACGGGGAATGCCATAGATCCTCACTTTCTTCACATTTTGTGGCAACTTTGGGAAATAGATGGGAAAATCCAAGATGGTTCCCTTGGGTGCTTTCACGCCAAAGTTCTGTCCCCAAAGAGATGGAGAATAGGAACCACGTGCCTTGTAACGGGTTCCCGTCTCCACATCCACGATATACGTCTCATCACTACCCAGCCAGATATTGTTCATATTGTCTTGATCAGTAGCAAGATAGCAGTGGAGTACCGTTTCGTTGCCCTCGTCAATGAGTTTGGCTAAGCCCATATAGTTGCGTAGCTCCAACATCTTGCCGTCTTTCTCCGGCAATTGCGCCTTGAGAGGATGTTCTATCCAAGGGCCATCAAAATCAAGAGAAGAGCGCTCCACTTCCAATCTGACAAACTCCATTTTAAGCAAGACATTCTCTGGGTCATTCAGCGAAACCACATTGTCTCTTTCTCTATAGGCAATAGCCATAGAAGACATGGCTATAAAGGCAAAGACCAACATCAAATATAACTTTTTCATAAGCATATAGTTTATGTTTAAAACTCGTGTGTATACACTTTAATTGCTCAACTTGTGTGAATTCTGGGCAAGAAAGGCTGTATAGCATGATGCGGATGTCCAACTGTTGTTCTTTGCCCTTGCATGATAGAGATATACATAACCATATTGGCGGTCGGCAAACCAAACCTCATTCACACCTTTCTCGTCTTTGTTTCCCTCCAACTCCAAGGTCATCTGATTGGAAGCAGAGAACAACCGCACCGAAGGACTGTCTGTATCTATCCACGCCACAACTCTTTTCAACATACCGAGCACATCCGTATGCTCATCATCTTGAAAGACATAAACCTTGCTGTCGGAATCGTTACAATCCAGAGGCAAGCAAGTGGCTCCGTATATTTGAGACAATTGAGCCACATAGTCTGTCATGGATTTCTGCACATCTGTCAATTCCACAGTATCTGACGGCATTTCTTCCACAGACTCTTCCCCAACACGTTTCACTGCTTCTTTCGCCATCTTTCTCAGAGAAGATAACTGCTTATCGGTTTGAGCGACAGGCAAGGTGACTGCTTGCAGACTTTGCTTTGACTGATCCACCGCTGCTTTGACTGGTGTCTTTGGACTTTCCATAATGTCTTTATTCTCCAAGGCTATCACCTTGGCATCTTGTTTAGAGGGGAGCGACAGCCATCCAGCTATCAAGACGACTGCTATGGCGACACTGGCGGCAATGGCTCCAATCCAACGTTTCCTCCCTATCGTCTTCGGTTGCTCCATGCGTTGCATCAACCTTTGGTTTAAGTCGCCCGACATGTGTGGCAACAGCTGTTCGCGCCTTGCTATGGCTCTGCGCAAACCCTCATCATGACTTATCATTCTCTTATCCTCCTTCATTTCTGATGTCTAATATAATATGGTACAACTTTTGTCTGACTCTAAACAACTTGGTGGCAATGGTTGCCGGAACGGAATCGGTAACATACGCAATTTCCTTGATTGACAACTCCTCGTAATAATACATGGAAACCAGTGACTGCTCATAGAATGACAACCGTTCGAGAGCCTGCTCTATCAGCCCGATGGTCTCCTCATCAGTTTTTCCAAAGAACCCGTCCATCTCGTCGTCAGGAACGTTGGCAATCTCGGGCACATCGTCCTCTATCGGAATCTTACGAACATTCATACCCCTCATGAAATTGAGTGCCTCGTGATAGGCTATGCGCATCAACCAAGTGGAGAGCGAAGCTCTTTGCTCATCATAAGACTCGATATGTCGGAAAGCCTTGATGAAGACATCTTGATAGACCTCCTCGGCATCCTCCCGGCTGGGGACAATCCTCACGATTTGCGAGAATACCATGCCGCCATATTGCTTTAGCAACAGGCATTGCGCATCCTCCCGCTTAGCTCGGAGTCCTTTCAAAATGTCTTTTTCTTGTTTCATGTGTTTCCTTATACTCTTATATACACCCGTTTCTCGAAAATATTTCACATATTAGGATAAAAATTTCGATATATCTACCTATAATGTCAAAAATTTACCGTTTTCATACACACAAACGGTGACCCACAAAGGAGCGGAGCGTCGCATAGACGAAATCTACAAAATCATCTAAGTCCCATACATTAGCAAAACCGCCCGATAGCTCCTTCGCTACTGGGCGGTCCTTTTATATTTCCGTCTTAGAATTTCATCTTCACGGTGATGACAGCCTTGTAGAGCTTGCCCCCTTTATTATATACCATCGTGGGCTTGATGGTGTAGGTCTTGCCTGCCTCCGTAGAGCCAGGGTTGTGACCTACGGTCAGACCATAGCCTCCGGCATCATACTCGTAATAGACAGGAGCGGAACCCCAACTGCTTGCCGAACCGTCGGCGGCAATCCAGAAGCCGATGCCGTTGGCAGAGTAAGCGTACGACACAGTGCCATCGGGATTGGTCAAACCTACTGCCACCTGACCATCGGCAGGACCAGCGAAACCTTCTGCCTTTACCGTACCAGCATCCAGTGTGGCACCAGCAATCTCAGAGGGCTGGAGCTTGAATGCCTTGGCAATCGTATCCATCGCACCTACGTTCAAGAGGTTGAAGGTCTTGAGAGGATAATTCGCATCGCTTGCATCGAGACTTGCCTCCAACTCCACAGTGACATCCGTAGGATCGCCATCGGGAATCGTCACGTTGCCCAACAGGTCGGTACCCGAGAACTTCACGCGATAAGGCCACTGCTCATCCTTGGTCTCGTCATCATTCCATGCGTGGCGGTTGTATTTCTCTGGCGCTGCCAACACACAGAGGTAGAGACGCTCGGTGTTGGAAGGCACATCGTAGGAGGCACTGCCACTCTTGCCCGTGTGCATCTCACCATAGTGGGACTTGCCATCTTTGGTTACTGCCACGAAACCATAACGGTAGTTGGACTGCGTAGTGCTCTGGCTGTTGTACTTCGTCACCGTACTTTTACTGTTGCCATCGCCATCCACCACCGTACCTGGGTCGCCAGCGGCAAGAGCCGAACCGGGAGTCAAGCCCTCAAAGGTGGCAGACACCTTGCCAGAGGAAGGAACGTTGAGTGGAATGAGGTTGAAACCTGTCGTACCGGGACAGTTGGCGTAAGCCACCTGATAGTAGCCGTCACTCTTATACAGCTTGGTAGAGTAATTAACAGCCGCCTCCTTCTTATACTGATGCACGGCTGCGATGTCGTAGTCGGCACAATGGGTGCTATACTCATACAAGTCCTTGTACAGGGTGTTCAAGTCGTTGTTGCAATAGAGGCGCATATAGGTTTCGATGGGATCCTCGGGATACTTGCTCTCCTTCCAGATGCGAGCGTAAGCCTCGATGCCATGCTTCTCGGTGAACCAATACTGGAACCAATAGCTGGCGTAGCGCATGAACTCATGGCAGAAATGGCGATGATGGTTCTTCAACCATGTAGCATAATGATATTCTTGGTCAAAGCATTCATTGGGATAATCTTGGAAAGATTGCCACTGGGCGCACTGCTCCCAATAGGTGCAACCGCCAGCGCCATTTGCCCCAAAGCCATAACGGAAACCGCAAGGCACAATGCCATTCTCCATTGCCTGAACCTCTCCGGTGAAGAGTTTGTCTGCTGAAACCTGATACTGGAAAGAGTGGCCAATCTCGTGACCTATGGTAGAACCGACAGGCTTACAAGTGGAAGGGTTCACCCAAAGGGCACCAATCTTGTCATCATAACCAGAGCCTGTGGCGAGCCACTCCGTCTGATAGAGCAGATAAATCTGCATCTTATAGTTGTCTAATACCGACTTGCCCTGTCCAAGAGTAGCCATACCGAGCTTTTCTATATTGGTCTTATAGAATTCCTCAGCCTTTTGCAACAAGTCATCAATATCCACACGAAGCTCCTCTGGCACAGAAGCAGCATTAGGGTCATCGCCAAAGCCGGGCTCCCAGAACACGAAGAAATGGTCGCTCTGCTTCATTCTCCACCATGACCACTTGGCATCGCTGCGGAGCATATTGTCGGGACCTTTCTCGAATCCCTCGTTCCACGTGCCAGGGCAGTAATACTTGTCGAAGTCTTTGATTTTCGACTTGTCCATCACCTTTACATCCGAAGGTTTGGAAGGCTCCGAAGTATCGGGAGCATCACTTGACGAGCTACAACTGTTCAGCGAGAACAGGAGCAGAGGCAGCATCCAAGCTACCACCCAAATAGGTAAAATACGTTTCATTTTGTCCTTTACAAATAGGTTTATATTAAGTTCAATTTGCAAAATAACTATTTTTCCATCATACCGACAGAAAGAATCGTCCAAAATATCATCGCTTCTACAGATTTACACAAAAACGTTTAGCAGATGTTATAAAAAATAGCATCTTTGCAGCGGAATATAACGTTATAACAATATGAAGTCACCAGAACAAATAAACAAGATAGAAGCGGTTGTACTCTATATATTACAACACTTCAAGAATGGCATAGACTACATCAAGTTGTTCAAAATCATGTATTTTGCACAACGGGAATATCTGGCAACCTATGGATTGACAATAGCCGAAGATACATTTAAAGCACGCCAATTAAGTCCTGTTCCATCACTCACCTACAAGGTTGTGAAGATGGTGGAGAACGGAGAGGACTCGGCTGACCTTAAAGGTTTCACATCTTCTATCCGCGTAGATGAGAACCAAAAAGTCTATGCTACGGAAGCACCAGACATGGATTATATCGCCGACATGGAAAAAGAGGAACTTGACAAAACCATAGCCAAGTATAGAAGTGTAGACTCAAAACAACTTTCTGAGTTGTCCCATGACGATGCCTACAAGGCTGTGTGCGAACGAATGAAAGACGATCCACAGAAAGACGTACTTACACTCATTGATATTGCACGCGCTGGAGGAGCATCAGAGGCTATGGTAAATCACATTCGTCAAGTTCAGATTATCAAAGAGGCTTTTGCATACTAATAGATGATACAAAAGGGGCATTATCGGCACAATGAACCTTATTTCCTTATAAATTTGACTATGCAATCAATACAAAGTGGTTTAGCAGTAGTTGGTTCTACAAAAACATTTGCAGGATGCATATCTTCTAAGTGAAGCCGATCGGAGACATAATTCACTCCAGTACCATCACCATTGGCATAAAATCCTTTGGTTGCCAACATTGCATCTATTTCTATTTTTGTAGCTAAACGCATGCACTCTATTCTCTGCTTCTGGAATCCAGTATCCAGCCATCTCAGCCCAAGATTGAACCCACTCCTCTTGGGCTTGATCTACCTGCCAATTTGCTGGCTTTTCTTGGCCGCTTCGAGCATCACAACCTGCTGCAAAGCTTTCTCGCGCGAGATTACATACGAGGAGCGCCCCAATGAGGAGCGGACCAGCCGCGCAGAGTCAAGCATGCTCTGCCTGATTAAATTGAGAAACGTTTCTTCTGCCATAGAGTATTTCGTTTGTTCGTTGTTCTATATTTTGTATATTGATATTCATTTTTAAGAGCAAATTTAGTTGCTACTCATTACTTATCTGCAAATATACAACTTTTATTTCATTCCACAACATATAGAAATGTTAAAAAGCATTTTTCATTCGAATGCCTTGGAGCACCTGCAAAAGCGTGTGTGCTTAAGCATAGATTCTCGTAAGTCTAAACAAGAAGTATTTCCATTTGAATATGCACAAAAAATATAGGGAAGGATGTCAAGAACAACATCCCTCCCTTATTATTATAAAATTGAATTACTCAAACGTTACGTTAACAATAAACTTAATGTACTTAGAATGGTCTTTGGCATCTGCATACACGAAGCTAATCTTGTTGGTCTTACCAGACTCAATATCTTCATAACGACCGATGTTAACACCTCCATCATAGGTTTCCACGAAGACCTGACATCCACTTCCCCATGACCGAACATTGCAATCTGCGTCCAGCCAATAGCCAAGTCCGCTGGCTGTATACGAACTGGTGGTATCCCAAGTGCCGTCTGCTTTAACCATATAAAGAGCCATGCCATTATCTGTACTTTGTACAGCTGTATTAAACTCCTTAACTGTCATGCCAAAGCCTACTGAAATTGCACTTTCACAATCACTGAATTCTATGGGAGTTACAGAGTAGTTGCCCGTAGGAATAGAAATAGTCTTGATAATCAAGCAAGGATTCGTAATGGAAATGGCAATTCTGAATCTGATATAGTTATCATAATCAGTACCATTCTTTACTGCGAAACCGATATTTTCGCTAATTGACAAACCAGCCTCAGCATCCTCAGGAACTTTTACAATCAGCGACTTCGAAGACTTGTCCAATTCTATAGTCGCGGCAACAGATTCTTTAGTAATCTTTCCGTCACTGTCATAGCCCCATCCATTAGTGCCGTAATTAGGAGCTGTTGAATCCCAATTACTCTTTGTTGAATTGATGTTGTAGAAGGCAACTTTCCCATTGTCAACACCAGCCACCAACTCGTCAACTGTCATGCCTGTCTTCGCTTGAATCTGCTGTGCATAGTCTTGCAAGCTAATCGTCACAGGAGAAATGTGTCCCTCGTTGAATGCTGCAGCATAATCAATTGTTGCATCAGCATCAGTACGAAGATATACCGTTTCGTTCTCACCATATACGTGCTTTGTCACAGCATCATTAGGATCCGTGCTACAAGAGCCGAAACCTACAGCCAGAAATGCAAGGCACAAATACAATATATTCTTTTTCATATCGAAATGCTATTTAAGTATCAATGAATTTTATAAACCATCATAACCCGGGTTCTGCTTCAACTTGAGGTTACCCTGCAAAGCTTTCTTAGGAATGGGGAAGATATCACCATTACGGTCAGTCGTTGCATCCTTGCAGAACCAAGACTTGCCGTTATAGACGTTCATGTTGGTACCCTTGATATTGAAGCGAATCAATTCATCACGACGGTGAGCCTCACACACAAACTCCTTGGCATACTCGTCGAGCAAACCACCGAACTCGATGTCGTCACCACCTTCTTCTGTGATAATCCAATTGTGTTCATCTACCGAAGCACCCTGGTCTTCACGGTGTCCATAGTTGTACTTACTGCCACCCTTCAAGTATGCGGCAGTCACGGTAGCCTTGCTGGGGTTGTCCTTGAAGTTGCGGGCACGAACCTGCGAAACCAACTGAGCAGCATAGTCCTCGTTCTCGCCCAGACGGAGATAGCACTCAGCCTCCATCATCAAGGCATCAGCATAACGGAAATAAGGCACATCGTCATAACTTGTACCATAGTCACCACTCAAGATTTCGTACTTGACGAGTCGATAGCTCTCGAATGGGAAACAGCCGGGATTGTCGATACTGTGAAGTTCCCTGGTATAAACCAAAGGCTCACCATCCACGAGGATGGCACTGCCATCCTCAGCATACTGTTGACCGCCTGTCCAAGTATTTTCCATACGGGTGTCCCCCTCCTCATAGATGTCGAGGAACTGTGGGAATACGATACCGCCACCAGTTGCCCAGCCAGCGAAGTTCCATCTTGTTCTACCTGCATTGTGAATCCACAAGTTTGCCATATAGTTACCACCGGCATAATTGTTCTCCAATGGAATACCGAAGATAATCTCCTTAGAGCTTGAGATGTCCTCCTTGAAGTTGTCATTATAGTTGGAAGCCAAGGCAAATACGCCAGACTTTGTCACCTTCTGAATCTCCTCCAAGCTCTTACGATACCAGCTCTTGTCAGAATCGTCCTTGAACCAAGCATTGTGGTTCAGATACAACTTGGCCAGAAGCATGTGGGCAGCATACTTGTTGATCTTACCCATTTCTACGGTGGATGGACACTTGTCTGCCCACTCCTTCAACTCACTCTCAATCCAGTTGAAAGTTGTCTCGGGAGCTGCCTGGTCTGGAGTCCAACCATTCTCGTGTACATACGTTGTGTCCAAAGGAATGTTGCGGTACAAATCGAACAGATTGTAATAGTACAAAGCACGATAAGCACGAACCTGCGCTACGATAGAGGTGTTGGACGCAATAGCCTCGTTAGCAAGAATCTTGTTGCAGGCATTCACTCCAGCGTAGTTGTTGTCCCAGTTAACCTCGAAGAAACCCATCTCTGAGTTCAGCTGATGCTTGTGCATGGGCACATAGAGGTCACCCCAACCGATACCGGGGCGTTTTGGCACACCCCAAACATCAGAACTCATATCCATGATGTCTGACAATCCAAACCATCCCCAATATACGGTACGCAAACTGCTATATACAGGAGCTATCGTATGGTCCAACTCTTCCTGTGTGAAGGTGTGTTGCTCGGAAGCAATCACACTATATACTTTTTCGTCAAGATCGGTACAACCCACCATACTGAGGCCACAGGTTCCAACAATGGCAGATACCAATAACTTATTTATTTTTTTATTCATAATGATTCACTTTTTAGAATGTTACCTTAGCACCGAATGTAAATGTACGGATAGTAGGATACTGGTCACGAGAGTCGATACCAGAAGAAGTAGGATCACTGTTTCTCAACTCTGGATCCAATCCGCTGTAGCTGGTGATTGTGAAGAGGTTATCACCAGACAGGTACAAATACAGGTTCTTGATGTACTTGGTAGATTTGAATGGAACCGTGTAACCTAATGTCAAGTTAGACAGTTTCAAGAAATTACCATTCTCCAAGAAGTAATCTGTGAACGTCTGCGTCTGAGCCACGGAAAGAACGGCAGTACCATATTTCTGCTCTGCGGCAGCCTTCATACGGTTGTATGACACAGAGTTGTTGTCATAATAAGCACGAGCCTCATTCAGAATCTTATAGCCGAAACGGCCAGTAAACTGCATGGTCAAGTCGAAGCCTTTATAACTCAACGTGTTACTCCATCCAAGATTGACCTTAGGAATAGCATTGCCAAGATACTGGCGATACTTGTCATCGGTCGGCATTTTGTCATTGAATTCCTCTGCCTCACCTGTTTCCTTGTTCTCGATCAACCAAAGTCCGTTCTTAGAAACACCAACAGTCTTCATTCCATACCACTGACCGAGAGGCTGACCTACCTCCATGCGCTGAGTAGCCATGGTGATTGGCTCGCCCAAGTAAGCTGCATCCTGTGTGTTGGCTGTCTCGTAAAGGTCGTTTGAGAGACTAACCAACTTGTTGGCATTATGTGACAACGTAACTGTGGTCTTCCACTCGAAGTCCTTGGTGCGAACAGGCACAGCATTGACTGCGATTTCAATACCCTGGTTGCGCATCTTACCTACGTTTGCCAAAGTAGTGCTGACCAAGTTTGGAGGCGTAGGCACGGTGTATGACCAAAGCATGTCAGAAGTATTCTTGCGATAGAGGTCGATTGTACCAGACAGTCTTCCATCCAGCACGCTCCAGTCCAAACCGATGTTGAACTCTGCAGACTTCTCCCATTTCAAATCGGGGTTAGGGTTAGAATTTACAGAAAGACCCTGATACCACTTCCCACCATCATAATAATAGGTATCTCCAAGGTTCCATCGGGTGAGTGAAAGGTATGAAGAAGATGGAATCACACCAGTGACACCATAACCAACACGGAGTTTCAAGTTGTCCAACCAGCTCTTGGTACTCTCCATGAACTTTTCATTGCTGATGGTCCAACCTGCGGATGCAGATGGGAAAGTACCCCACTTGTGGTTGGCACCAAACTTGGAAGAACCCTCACGGCGTACACTGAGCAACACATTGTACTTGTCAGCGAAGCCATAGCTAACACGACCGAAGAAGCCGACGAGCTTGTCATCGTTCTTGTAGCTACCCATGCCAGCCTTACCATCCTTCAAGTATTCACCAACACCCAGGTTGTAATACTGATAGTAGTCACTCATGAAGTTGGTGTTGTTGGCATTGAAGCCCTCGTACATATTATACTGATAGCTGTAACCCACCAACGCCTCGAAGCGATGGTCGCCCCACTGATGCTTGTAAGTAGAGGTCAACTCCAAGTTATCGTTCTTTCCATACGAATAACTATGGTATGCGTTACCTTTGTAACCATTCAGCTTCTGGTCATAGTACTGAGAAGTATAATAACCCTCATCATGAGCATTTGAACGGTCTGTGGAAATCATCAGGTTGGTTGTCCATCCCTTGATAGGCTCTACGGAGATGTTACCCGTCAGGCGGGTCTCCTCGCTCTTGTATTCACCTGTATGTTCGTTCAAGAGAGCGACAGGGTTTGAATAGTAGTTGATGGACATATTCTCATAATATGTACCATCGCTATTATAGATAGGCTCTGTCGGGTTACGCATGATAGCCTGACGATAAATCTGTGTGCTGGCTGCATCAACAGGACCGTTCTTGTGGATCTTCTTCATGACGTTGAACTGCAACTTAACGATGTCGTTAAACATCCAATGAGACAGACCTGCATTGAAGCGCATGTCATCAGAGTATGTCTTCAAGAATACACCCTGCTGATTACGATAGGTAAAGTCAGCATTGTAAGAAGTGGTCTTGGTTCCACCTACCACTGACACATTATGGTTATGTGTGAAAGCAGTACGCGTCACAGCATCCAACCAGTCGGTATCATAACCCTTATCCGTGAAGTTGGTCTTACCGTCACGAATATCCTGTCCATCCATCATATCCAACTTGTTGGCAAATGATGAAATGGAAGCATAACCACTGTAATTTACCGTCGCGTTTGACTCGCGACGTCCTGCCTTTGTAGTGATGATGATCACACCGGCGGCACCACGAGTACCATAAATAGCGGCAGCGGACGCATCCTTCAACACGTCGATACTCTCGATGTCCTCAGGAGCAACCGTTGACATGCTACCCTCGATACCGTCAACAAGCACCAAAGGTGTATTGGAACCATTCAAGGAAATGACACCACGGAGACGGAGGGCTGAAGATGTACTTGGGTCACCACTACCGGTTGCGATAGTCAAACCTGCCACCTTACCTTTGATCAGGTCACCGGCATCATGAATGTTACCTTGCGAGAAGTCTTCTGCCTTGATACTTGTAATGGCAGAGGTGATATCGCCCTTCTTCTGTGTACCATAACCGATGACAACGACTTCGTTCAGAGACTTGAGGTCTTCCTGCAAAGTCACGTCGCCGCCTTGGGTTTCCTGATTAACAAAACCAATGTAAGAGATTGCCAAGGTAGCGCCGCGCTTCACCTTCAAGGTATAGTTACCGTCAATGTCGGTAACTGTACCGTTCTTGGCGTTGCCCTTCTCGATAACACTTGCACCAATGATGGGTTCACCCTTGGCATCTTTCACAACACCTTTTACGGTCACCTCGTTCTGCTGAACGGCTTCCGTCTTTGGAGTTGACGAGGTCTCACTTGCTGCGATGGTGGGAACTGCCCCTCCACAAGCAAGGACCAAACACGCGATGGCTTTTACATAAGCTTGGCTATGTACGAAGCCTAAGAGATTTTGTGTCTGTCTCATTTAGAAAGTTGTTAGTTTATATTATTAGCTTTTATTTAATTTCAGATTGGAACTTTTAGTATTTGTTACGATGGCAAAATTACACCAAGTCCAACATTTTGCGTATAACTATCGTACAATATAACGAAAAAATCGTCCAATTTTAGTGTTTTGGATGAGATTTTCATCATATTTTCCACTTATCGTAGCATATTTGTCACATAAAAATCCTAAAACGACGATATGCGGAGGAATGAGCGGAGAGGGAATGTGGCGGATGCCGTCGATAATTGCCATCGACTTTAGGGATGATAAAAACAAAATTACATATATAAAGACACCCGATAGCATTGTTGCTAGCGGGTGTCTTTTTGTATATATTCTCCCTTGTGTTATTCCTAAACCTCAAGGGAAATCGAATTTCTAGATTACTGCTCAGCAGACTCATCTGGCTCCATTGGCCAGTATGGGTTCTGATACAATGGTGAATCAGCGTATGTCTTGTGGTCTGGCGCAGTGAGCATGAACTGACGCAAAGGCATTGGTTGCAAGTACTGAGCCATAGACCAAGTCATACCGTCGTATAGCAAATCATTGCTCACAATCTGATAGGGGCGGAAATACTCACTCAGCTTGCGGGAGGAAACCGTTGCAGTAACGGAGCCGTCATCCACCAACTGGTCAGCCGTGTACCATTTTTCCATAGGTGTGTTCCAGAGATGGAAACCTTCCAACTGATAGGGTTGCTTGGTCAACTGGTCGAGCGAGCGCCAACGAGTCAAGTCCATCCAGCGAAGCCCCTCTGCCATCAACTCCGTGCGACGTTCACGACGAATGCTATATAAGGTAGCATCGGTCAAAGCCTTGCCTGCCGTGAAAGCACCCCAGTCATATTGAGTGCCCGACCCATCGGTGTAGCCCTTCACCTCCTGCGCCATATCTGTGGCAGCAATCGTAGTCAGAGGGTCGGCGGCAGTACCAGTGAAACCGGCAGCTTCGCGGATAGCCTTCCAATACTCAAGGCTCTTGGCGTTCAAGTTCTTGTCGAGCATATACTGTGCCTCGATATAGTTCAGCAGTGCCTCTGTAGCACGGAAAGTGATGGAAGCCGTGTAGCCAGCCTGGTTCTCCGCCAAGTTCTGATTGAAGGTACCACCCTTGCGAATCGCATAGCCCGTGGAGTAAGTCACGTCGAACGAACGGGTATAGATGACAGGGTAAGGCTCTATCGGACGAACCTGCTCGGCTGCGATGGTGTTATCCTCACCCTGAAGCACATTCTTCTGTCCGGGTCGCTTCAGGAAGATGAACAACCGGGGGTCGCGATGGCGAACCACGGCATAGGTCGTAGTGTCCTCATACACATAGCCATTGTGCTGGGCGTAGGTGGGCTTGCCGTCCTCCATCAGGAAGGCATCTATCAAGCTGCGGGTGAAACCAGTATACGTATTACCACGGTTGACAGCCACCTCGATGTTGTCGGTCACGCCCTTTCCCTTGTTGTACTCCTTCCAGAGAAGTACCTCTGGATAAGCCGACATGTCGATGTTGCCAAACTTATAGAAGTAAGGGTTGGAATCCGTCAAGCTCTGCGGCACGATGCCCGTGTTCTTGTCCAATCGGCTCACATAGGCGTCGCCCACGATGGCAGCCTCGTCTACGGCCTTCTGGAAGAAGTACTTAGCTTCTGCCTCTATGCTACCGGTAGGATACTGATAATTAGCATTATAGTCCTTTGCCTTTCCTGGCCATCCCTCGCCATTAGGAACAAATGGAGTACCGGCGAAGTTGGTCAACCACGAGCCCTCGAAAAGGGCCACGCGAGAAGCCATGAGATGGGCTACAGCGGGAGAGATGCGAGTGGTGGCCTCCCAGCCATCAGGTTTCATATAGGTGACGGCAGAATCCAAGTCGGCAAGAATGAAGCGGGCCACCTCATTGCGAGGGCTGCGCTTGCAGGCAGCCACGAGGATAGACTCATCGTCGGGCATCGCCTCTGTCACGATGGGCAGGTCGCCGAAGTTCTTGTACAGGCTGAAGTAAGCGTAGGCGCGGAAGAAGTGCAGCTCGCCGATATACTGGCGGATGCTGTTCTCATCGCCACTGATCAATCCCTGCTTATAGTTGGACTGGGCGGTGTTCAACTGATAGTTGATGTCGCGGATGTTGCTCCAACTCCAGGAAGAGTTGTCGTTGCTCGTCTTCCACTGGCCTTTCTTGTACTTGGAGTCGCCACTGGTGCCCGTCTGGTTGTCCGTGCCATTGTCGTTGGCGAAGGTGCCGTAACCAGCTCCACTGTGATAGGGCAAAACCGTCTGGTAGAAAGCATTGGCCACAGCCTGAAGCTGGGTGGCATCCTTATAATAATCCTCAGGAGTGATGTCAGTGAGAGGCTCCTGGTTCAGAAAATCATTGCAAGAAGCCATCATCAAGCCACACGCCAACAAGGGGAGTACCCTCAAAGATATTTTGATTTTCATATCGCTGTTCTTTTATAATGTTAAACTTAAACCGAATGAGTAGGTGGTGTTCAATGGGTAACCGTTGCCATACCATGTGCCGATGGTCTCAGGGTCGTACTGCTTGCGGAGAGAAGTACCCGTCCAGAGGTTTTCGCCAGAGAAGTAGATGCGAAGTTTCTCGATGGAGATCTTCCGGGTCAACTCCTGTGGCAAGGTGTAGCCTATCTGGAGGTTCTTCAAGCGGATGTAGGAGGCATTCTGCAAGTACTTGGTCTGCGTCAGCTCGTTCTTGCTGCTATACGCTGCGCGTGGCAGGTAGGCATCCTTGTTCTCCGACTGGAATCCGTTGACCACAGACCATGAGTTCTCGTCACGGTAGTAGTCCTGCAAACCATCAATACAAATCTGATACCAACGACCATACTCAAACGTACCGAAGAAATAACGCGTGCTAGCCCAATAGTCACGTTTCATCACTCCCTGGAAGAAGCAGCGGAAGTCGAAGCCTTTCCAGGCGGCGTTGATGTCGATGCCGAAGAGGTAGCGCGGTGTGGAGTTACCGATCTTCTTCATGTCACCATGATCTTCGAGGGTATAGGCGCCGTAGGAAATCTTTCCGTCGCCATTGAGGTCGCGATACATGATGTCGCCTGCTCCCCAGTTGGTACCTATCGTCGACTGGTCGGTAGTGGCAAGGTGCTCCTTCATCTCAGCGTCACTCTTGGCGATGCCGATGGTCTCGAAACCATAGATGTCGCCGATGCGTTCTCCCTCGATATAGTTGCTCAGGGAGTTGGAGGGGTTGTTGGGGTATCTTGTGATGGTGGCGTATGCGTCGGAGAGATTGAAACTGATGCCGTACTGCAAGCCATTGGACAGACGGTCGTTCCAACCGATGGTCAACTCCCAGCCGTTGGTGCGCAAGTCGGTATTGTTGGTCACGGGAACATCGGTACCCAAGATGCTTGGAAGCTCGGGTGCATTGCCAATCATGTTCTTGGTCTTGCGCACATACCAGTCGAAGGAACCATGCAGGCGATCCTTCAGGAAGGCGAAGTCGAGACCCACGTTGAAGCTCTGGATGGTCTCCCAAGTCAAGCTCTGCGACACCAGTCCTGGGGCCCAGGCTGTCATCGGCTTCAGACCGCCCTGCAGCCAGGTGCCATTGTTGGCATACACGCCAATCGTCTGGTAGGTCTGGTAGGTGCCCACATTCTGGTTACCCAAGTTACCATAAGACACACGAAGCTTCAACTGACCAATCCAGTCGTTGATGGGCTGCATGAACTTCTCCTGGGCGATGTTCCAGCCGGCAGACACGGAAGGGAAGAACTTCCACTGGTTTCCGGCACGGAAACGGGAAGAACCATCATAACGACCGTTCAACTCCAAGAGATACTTGCCCTGGTAGTCATAGTTCAAACGACCGAAGAAACCACAAGTTGTCCAACGACTCATGTTTCCACCCACGCCAGGATCCACGGAAGTGCCATAGGCATCAATGCCCGTGGTACCATCTATCTGCGACTTGCTGCCCACAATGATGCCTGCGCGGTCGGCATACTTGTACTTCATGCGCTCATCCTCCGACTGGAAACCAGCCATGATGTGGAAATTATGCTTCTTCTGCAAGTCGAATGTATACTCGGAGTAAATCTGGAAGTTGGTGTAGTTCTCCTTGTAGTAGTCCTCGCTCACATAAGTGTAGTTGTTCTGGTCGTATGCATCCCCGTTGATGTTATACAGATAAGTATGCTGCATATCTGTATGACTCTCATTGTGAGAGGTGCGATAGTTGAAGATGGCATGCGTTACCCAATTCTTGATTGGTTCTATATCCAAACCTACCTGATGATTATACTCATCATTCTGATAACGATAAGTACCACCATTTGTCATGGTGTTAACCATCTCATTGTAGAGATTGTCGTTTCTATCATAGAGAGGCACGCAGGGCCACTGGCCTCCGAGGTACTCGTACACACCAGAGCCCAATGACTGGGGACGGTGATAATCCTTACGTACAAAACGGAGGGAGTAGTTGAACTTCATCCATTTCGTCCACTGTGAAGAAATTTTTGCCGTAGCGGTATAACGGCTACTACCCTCATCAGCAACCTTAATCAAACCATCCTGACCTAAATAGCCAAATGAAGCATAGTAGTTGAGTTTATCACCTCCACCTGATGCACTTATATTGTGCTCCTGAGAGAAGGTATGCTTTTTGTAAATTGCGTCATAGAAATCCGTAGAAGCATAACCATCTGTAAATCCACTTTTCCAATAGCCATAATCGTCGGCATCCAAAGAGTAGATCAAGTTTCCGTTCTTATCCTTGCGAGTACCGCCGTTCACATACTCTCCCTCTATCCAGTCCTTCATTCGCTGCACTTGGGCGGGGCTGAAAAGCTGACCGCCACCAATATTCGTATTGGCATCGTTCTGCATACAGGCGAAGTCGACGGAACTCATGCTGTGCTTCATGCGGATTGGGGTACTAAAGCGGAAGTTGTTGTTGTAGTTCACGCTCACCTTGTCGCGCTTGCCTCCGCTCTTAGTCGTAATGAGGATAACACCAAAAGGCGCACGAGAACCATAAATGGAAGATGCAGCCGCATCCTTCAATACAGAGATACTTTGAATATCTTGGGGGTTGATTGTATTGATGTCTCCTTCCATACCATCAATCAGTACCAGTGGGTCACCACTAGAACCCTGGCCAATGGTCGTAGCACCACGGACATTTAGGCTTGGAGTATCGTTCAAACTACCTGCACTCTGCGTAATCTGCAAACCGGCAACCAAACCCTGCAATGCCTGAGTGGCGTTGCTAACAGGACGGCTATCCAATTCTTCACCAGACACGGCGGTTACAGCACCCGTAAGATTCACTTTCTTCTGGGTACCGAAGCCGACAACAACGACTTCATTCAGTTTTATATCGTTTGCCTTTAAAACAATCTTTGAATTTGCGCCAGCAGGTACCGTCTGAGTTGCATAACCCAGATATGAGATTGTTAACTGAGCACCGCGCTTTACCCTTAGGGTATAGTTACCATCAATATCAGTAACGGTACCGTTCTTGGCATTGCCCTTCTCGATAACACTTGCACCAATGATGGGTTCACCATTGGCATCCTTTACCACGCCCTTTACGGTCACCTCATGCTGCTGAACGGCTTCCGTCTTTGGACTTGACGAGGTCTCACTCGCTGCGATGGTGGGAACAGCCCCTCCACAAGCGAGGACCAAACACGCGATGGCTTTTACATAAGCTTGGCTATGTACGAAGCCTAAGAGATTTTGTGTCTGTCTCATTTCAAGAATTGTTAGGTTTAATACTTATATATTGTTTATTATTTCGAAGTTGCGATTCTACTAAAATCGTGTTAACTTTCGACTACAAAGTAATGGAAAAAATAACATGTCGGGCGGAATTTTCGTCCAAAAAAATAAAAAAATCGTCCAATTCGTTAAAATTAGACGATTTTCTTATCCTTTTCTAGGATTTTATTAATATCTCTTCTAGAATCGACCTAATGAAAGAGCGACATTTTCAGGAAGTCGCGGAGGTGGATATGGCGAATGCCGTCGATGTTGGTCTGCCAGTACATTCTATCCATGGTACTGTCCGCCTTCTCCGCCACAAAATCTATCTCACTTTTGAACAGTTGTCCCACGTATACTTTATATCCCATACAACAAAGATGGCAATAGACAGCATTCTCCATCACCTTTTCGATGTCAAAGCTGCGATTGCCTCCTATGATGAATTGTAAAGGAAAATAGGTAAAGAGAGGAACTTCGTAAAGTGGATTAGTTCACCATACAAAGAGTGTAAACAATAATAGTTAATCGCCCTCAAATGTGACAACGTTTTTTAGGGATAGTCAACAAACAACTCCTTTTTGTTTCTCATAAGAAAAACTTTTTACAAAAATACCTCTTTCGTTTCTCATAAGAAACAAAAAACAATAATTCTCTTCGTTTTGTTACTTATAATTAATAAAAAAGCGGTGAAAAGGGTATCAGATTATTCATATACCGCTTTTCCCGCTTTCTTATCTATAAACAAACCTACTAATTCATTGTCCAATCGCTTTTCGCAGTTTCTCTACGGCAGCCTTGATCATGTCGTGGGTTCCACTACCGTCGGTGACGTACTTCTGCACCATCCGACCATAGCTGATGGACTCTTTCAGCTCCTCGCTGGTATTCTCATCGGGCCATCCTGCTCGGCGAAGCAGGCCGGAAAGCTCACGAAGGTCCTCCATCTCAGCGAGGTTGCCGGGGCGCATCGAGTTGATGGCGCGGTTAAGAATGGCAGTGTTGCCCTCCAACTCGTCTTGCGTCACCTTCTTTTTGCCCTTGGCTATCAACTGCTGAGCCTTGTCCATCGCCTTGAGCATACGCTCGTAGCCGTATGGAGCCCACGGTGCATACTCGGGAACCTTCTGCGAGAGGGCGTTCCACTTCTCTTGGTCAGCCTTGCGCTGCTGGGCGAGAGAGAGGAGAGAGTTCAGCTCGGTGAAGTCCACCTTTACCTTCTTGCTCTTCTTGGTCGAGGCATCGGTGAGGTTGATGCGATAGTAGTGGGTACTGTTGGCATTGCGGTAATAGTCGGGCTGGAATTCCTTGCCGTCCATTTTCAGGGTGAGAAGGTTGGCTCCGGCACCTGTACTTACGCCGTTAGACTCTCCCACTGTCACCTTGCTCAACCTGGAATCCACGTTCAATGTCGCCTGATTCCAAGTCTGTGCGCCAGTTCCCGTCATCACGAGCGGACCATACATCAAGGTTCCCACCCATGCGGTCTTCAGTGGAGTGCCGTCGAGACTTGCCACATCGCTGGAGAGCTTGTCGGCTCCATACTCGATGTGCTTGTTGAACGGCATGTCTATCTCGATGACATCGCCAGCCTTCCAATGCTTCTGCTCCAACGTCAGATAACTGCTTGGCTGCGTGTTTCTTGCCACTTCTTTGCCATTCACCTTCACCACGAAGCCCTCGGTAGCCCAGTAGGGCACACGGAGTTTCAATGTGAAATCGCCCTCGCCTTCCGCTATCTTGATGGCAGAGTGCTGTGCGGGCCAGAGACAATCCTGCTTGATGGTCACGCCCTTCTCCTTCCAGTGGAGCGTGGTAGGCATATAGAGTCCCACCCACAGGGTGTTGGCATTGGCGAAATAAGCTGCCTGCTGGTACTTGGTATGGTTCTCCGAACCCGTACCACCGCAACAAGTGCTCTGCGGAGTCTCGTTGCCGAAAGGTTTGGTGGCGTTGAGACCCACGGCATACTGATAACAGGTCTCGTACTTGTCAGGATTGAGCGAACCAATCACCTGATTATATAAGGTGCGCTCATAAGAGTCCATGTACTTGGCATCATCAGGATTGTAGCAGTTCAAATCCTTGGTGAGTTTCAAGAGGTTGTAGGCACAACAAGTCTCGTTGATGTCGGGATTAGCCTCCGACTCACCCTCCTGCATACCGTTGGTCGCCATGCTCAGTATCTGGGTATAGGGCTGACGGAACATCTCGCCGTTGCCCACACCACCCGTGGCATACATATAGCGGCCCTGGATGAGGTTCCAGAAGTTCTGAGAGAGGTTGTAGTAGAACGGATTCTTGTTGGTCTTGTAACTGCGCAACGCTCCGATAATCATCGGGATATGCTGGTTGGCGTGACGCGTGCGGATATCGTCCACGTTGACAGACAGAGGCTGATAGAACTTGGGCGCATCGAAACAGTTGCTTGCCTCGATGAGCTTCGCCTTGTCGTCCTTGTCGGTCACCATCTCGGAGAGGCGAGCCAACGACTCACTGATTCCACCCACCTCGCCGGCGATGTACATATCCCACATCTCATAGCGGTTGCCCGGCTTGCTGCGACGCTCGTCCTGCGTGCCGTCCTGCTTCACATAAGTGCGGTAGTGCATACGATTCCACACCCAGAGTCCCATGTCCTTGGCAATCTGGAGTGCCTTGTCGCAGATTTCCTTGTCATCGAAATAGGTAGCGATGTCGATGAGACCCGCCAACTGCTTGTGAACACTATAATAAGGTGCCCATACCCAATCGGAGTTGTTGTAGGCACGATACATCTCGATGAGGGCGCAGTGCTGGGCAGGGATGGCATTGAGATAGCCGTAGCCATACTGCTCAGGGTGCTTCTTGTATTCGTCGAAAGCCTCCCAAGTACCCTTCATCTCACGGAGTTCAGCCTCGGGGGCGAAGTCACGCGCCTCCCAGTTGCGCTTCAAGTCCTTGTCATACACGAAGGTACGTTCCTGGCACTCACGGAGTTCGTTCACCATACGGGTGATGTTCTTGCGAAGGATAGCCTTCTGTTCGGGATTGGTAGCCACTGCGTAAGCCTGTGCGATTGCCGACATATAGTGGCCAGAGCCATGTCCCTTGAGCTTGGTGTCGGGAGAGTCCCAACCATCCGCCTTTGTGTAGCCCTCCGTGGGCAAACCGTAGGTGTCTCGATAGTTGTAGAGTTGCTGGGTAACGTCCCAGGAACAGATCTCACGGATAGCCTCGTCGCGGTTGTGGGTGAGACGGTTGTCACCGTCCACGGTCACGTCGGCGAGCGAGAAGGTGTGCGCCACCTCCTGCTGCGGAACCTGATAGCCCTCAGCCACCACCTTCACCTGTGCCTTGATGGGATATCCATTGTCGGTGGACTCGTCGCCGATGACGAAACCACCCACCTCATACTGGGTGCCGACGGCGTGCTTCTGAACGTCAGCCTCAGCCTGCTCGTCGGCAAGCGGACTGTTGGACCAGCGCACCTGGCGATACTCCGAGTAACCGTCAGAGTAGGTTACCCAAACAAGATAAGGAAGACGAGGGGCGGTGCCCTGTGGACAATCTACCGCCACCGGCGCCACCTTGGCAATGGCGCGGTAAACAGTGCCTGCATTTGCCATACTTGGCAAACATGCTATACCTATTATTAATGTGAACTGTTTTGAATCCATTTAGATTAATATTGCTTGTTATTTACATTGGCAAAATAACAGAAAAATCCGCATCACGGATAAAAGTATCGTACAGAAAGATAATATTATCGTCTCATTGGACAGTTTTAGGACGATTTTTTTATTATTTTGTACTTTATTGCCACTAACCCACCAAACCTCTTTGTAAATTTGCAGCGTAATTAATAATAAGCCTAAGAAGAATATGACAAAGAAACTACTTTTCATCGCCACCTTATTATATATAGGAGCATCGGCATCGGCAGAGAACTATCTGGTGAAATCACCAGATGGAAAAATTGTCGCCGAACTCAACACCGACAAGAATCTCTCTCTAAAATTTCAACATAATGGCTCCGTCCTTTTGAAGGAGTCTTCAATAGGTATGAAACTGACGGATGGAAAGGAGATTGGTAGTCGCCCAAAGGTGAAGAGCCACAAGCTTACCAACCACAAGGAGACTATCAATTCTCCCTTTTACCGTCAAAAGTCGTTCAGCACCGCCTACCAGGAACTGAACGTGGCACTGAAGAATGGCTTCGGCATCATCCTCAGGGCATACGATGAGGGAGTGGCATATAGATTCTACACCACACAGAAAGGCAAGACCGTCATCATGAACGAGACCGCCGACTATAACTTCGGCAAGGACAAGAAGGCATGGCTGCCCTACACCACCACCCCTGAGAAGCCCTTCGCCATGGCTTTCCAGAACATCTACGACGAGACCAGCATCGACACCGCCAAGCAGACTCTCGCCTTCCTGCCAGCCACCGTGGATTGCGGCAAGGCGAAGGTCACGATCTTGGAGAGCGACCTCGTGAGCTACCCAGGAATGTGGCTCCAAGCTGACGGCGACAAGCTGAAGGCAGTCTTCGCCCCCTACCCCAAGAAGATGGCATACTATCCCTGGCGCCACATGACTCATGTGGCAGAGACGTGCGACTACATCGCCACCAGCACCGGCAAGCGCAACTATCCCTGGCGCGTGTTCGCCATCACCGAGAAGGACACCGAGATGCCCACCAACAATCTGGTGTATGCCCTCGCCTCCCCCAACAAGATAGGCGACACATCATGGATCAAGCCCGGCAAGGTGGCATGGGACTGGTGGAACGACTGGAATCTGAAGGGAGTGGACTTCGAGGCTGGCATCAACTACGAGACGTACAAATATTATATAGATTTTGCCCACAACCACGGACTGGAATACATCGTGCTGGACGAGGGGTGGTACAACTCCAAGGAGGGAAGCATCCTGAAACCCATCGACGAAATCCAGTTGCCAAAACTCATAGAATATGCGAAACAGAAAGGTGTTGGTATCGTGTTGTGGTCAGTTTTTAACGTTATGGACGAGAACTTGGAGACCATTTGCAAGACGTATGCCGATATGGGCATCAAGGGATTCAAGGTAGACTTCATGGACCGCGACGACCAAACAGCCGTTGAGATGATCGACCGCCTGGCCGCCTGCACTGCGAAGCATCACTTGATTCTCGACTTGCATGGTCTTTACAAGCCCGTGGGCTTGAACCGCACCTATCCCAACATCCTCAACTACGAGAGTGTATTTGGTATGGAGGAAAGCCGTTGGACGGAACTGAAGAACGACATGCCGCTCTACGACGTCACATTCCCCTACATCCGCATGATGGCAGGACAGGTGGACTTCACACCGGGAGCCATGCGCAACGGCACCAAGGAAGACTGGCGCGCCATCTACACCAAGCCCATCTCCATGGGCACCCGCTGCCATCAGGCAGCTTGCTATGTGGTGCAGGACAGTCCGTTCACCATGCTCGCAGACACTCCGACCAACTATGAGGCTGACGAACCTTTCACCAAGTACATCGCCTCCCTGCCCGTAGTCTTCGACAAGACCATCGTGCCACAGGGTGAAATTGGCAAGTATATCGTCACCGCACGCCAGAAGGACAACGACTGGTATGTGGGCGGACAGACAAACTGGGACGAGAGAAACCTCACGCTGAAGTTCGACTTCCTCGGCGAAGGCAACTACGAGGCACAGATTCTGAAAGACGGCATCAACGCCAACCACAACGCGGAGGACTACAAGATTGAGTTGGCATCCATCAACAAAGATTCCAAACTCGACCTCCATCTCGCCTCTGGCGGCGGATTCGTGATCAAACTCAAGAAGAAATAATTATCATCATACTTAAGGCTTTTATGGTTAACAAAATAATTTTAACATTATTAGTAGCTGCGGCAGTGCCTGTGACAGGTGCTGCCCAGAAAGCTGCTTACAACACTCCTAGTGCCGGCAACCCCATCCTTCCTGGATATTTCGCCGACCCCACCATCAAGAAATTCGGTGACACCTATTATATATATGCCACTACCGACGGTAGCGGTGCTGGTTTCGGTCCCGCCCAGCTCTGGTGCAGCAAGGACTTCAAGAACTGGACGCTCATGCCCATGAACTGGCCGGACAGCCACTGGATATGGGCTCCCGACGTGATGAAGAACGAGGCTGACGGCAAGTACTACTATCTCTATTGCCAGCCCTGCAAGCTTCACCTCGGTGTGGGCGACACGCCAAGAGGCCCCTGGAAGAACGTTCTCGGCGAGAGCGAGGCTGTGCTCGTGCCCGACAGATTCGTGAAGAACGCCATCACCCTCGACGGCCAGACCTTCCGCGACGATGACGGTTCGGTATATATGTACTGGGGTACTTGGGGCATCTATCCCGGTTTCGGGTGCGGAGCAGGCAAGCTCAATCCCGACATGAAGTCGTTCTCCGAGACCAAGCTCATCGAGAACACCGAGGTGACCCACTTCTTTGAGGCTCCCTTCGTGTTCAAGCGCAATGGCACTTATTATTTCCTCTACTCTTGTGAGCATTGCGAGGATGCCAGCTACCGTGTGGATTACGCCACGGCAAAGAGTCCGCTTGGCCCCTACACCTACCACGGCACCATTCTCAAGACCAATGCCGACGGCACGGTGCATGGCCCTGGCCACAACAGCATCTTGCAGGAAGGCGACAACTACTACATCGTGTATCACCGTCATGACAATCCCCACTCCAACCGTGGTTTCCACCGTCAGGTGGCGATCGACAAGTTGGAGTTCAACGCCGACGGAACTATCAAGGAAGTAGTCCCCACCCACGAGGGCATCGACTTGAAGCCTGAGATCAAGGTGGCAAAGAACCTTGCCTTCGGAGCCAAGGTGACAGCCTCCTCCTATTACGACAACGACTTCCGCCCCGAATATGCGGTGGATGACAACAACGGAACACTCTGGCGTCCCCGTACCACTGGTCCGGCATGGATCCAGATAGACCTCGGCAAGAAGCAGAGCATCAAGAGCGTGTGGACCCAGTTTGAGTATGGCACGCAGTTCTATCAGTACATCATCGAGACCTCTAACGACGGCATCCACTGGCAAACCTTCTCTGACAAGCGCCAGAACCGCTTGGCAGGTTCGCCCATGGTAGATTTCGGCAATGCCAAGGCACAGTATGTGCGCCTCACTTACACCGGCGGTCAGAAGAACGGTTTCGGCGGTGCCATCTGGAACATCAAGGTATATGGCACGGCTGAGGATTCCGCTCCACAGCAGTGGCTCGGCTTGACCGCCGCCGACTTCGACGGCAACGCATGGCACAACAACGAGGGTATGCTCGGCGGTGAGTTCAAACTCATCCAGGGCACGGCACTCAGGGAGCGCATCAGTGGCAAGGATGCCATCACCCTCCAGCCCGGTACCCAGCTCGTAATGAGTCACGCCCAGATAGGCAAGGCTCGCAAGCACACCCTCACCGCACAAGCTTACGACAACGGGGCGTGGCATCAGATAGACGAGAACGACACCCGTCTGACACTCTCCGAGGGAAAACTGGAAATCAAGGCAGGAAGCACACCGTTCACACTGACCAACCTGCGCTATTACAACTGGGAACAGGAAGCACCCGAGAAGGCATTCGACGCAGAGAGCGACATCGTTCGGGAGAATGTGGCGGACAAGGACAGCCGCGGACTGGTGGTTGACCTCAACGCCGACTACTACAACGAGGGCGACACCGTACCTTACATCAAGAACGGCAGCCCGCTCGACGTTCACCTCAAGGGTATGTTCGAGACCCAAAGCGATACAGCAGCCACCGTCAAGACCATCAGCGGCAAGAAAGCCTTCGCCTTCACGGGTAAGGAGAGCTACAAGAGCAACTTCATGTTGCCCGCCACTATCCGTGACAACGCACCCTACACCATCGAGGCATGGATCCTGAACCCAGAGATTGCTGAGAACGAGTGCGTGGCCGACTTCACCTCTTCGCACGATGAGTTGGAGAAACTGATGCTCGTCAACGGTACAGAGCCACGTTGCGGTGCGATGAACCACTACGGTTGGTACGAAGATGTTGGCTACAAGGAGATGAAGAGTCTCGCTGGCAAGTGGCAGCATGTATATGTTTGCTTCGACGGAAGAATAGAGAGCGTCTACATCAATGATAAACTCATTAGCCAGAAAGACATCCAGCTATTGGTAAAGCCCTCACAGTTTATGATGCTCGGCATCAACGCCGAGGGAGCATGGCCCTTCTCCGGCTACCTCCACTCGCTGAAGCTCTGGGACGAGTATATCCCAAAGAATTAATAATTTTCAGGGTTGATTGTAAGTTATAGCTTGCAATCAACCCTCACATATTACATCTCCCGTATACAAACAATCATTCATCAAAAGCACTAACTATGACCAAGAAAAATGTATTAAAGGGTTTATTGGCAATAATAATTGCAATAATCCCACTTGCTACATTAACATCTTGCAAAGATGACAGTGAAGATGATGGATGGGTGAAGACTTATCCTAGTGATGAAAACTATAATCCATTTGAGATTACAGATGTGACAGGCACTATCAAATATGACAATGCCTTAAAGTCGTACATTTTTTACCCAGATAACACTAAAGACATATACCCTAACGAACTAGGTTTCGAAGGTGGTAGTCTTATCGTATTAATAAAGAATGACAAGCTTCAGCATGTTTCTAAAGGAAATGCCATACAAGTATGTCTAACAGGCACTGCCCAGTATTTATATACCGCAGTTCCAAAAGGAGATGGTGGTGCACTTGGTTACTTCAAACGCTATTATAGCTTAGAAATAACAAATCTCAGTACTAATGCAATACTATTTACATCAAACGTCTATAATATAAACCATTAAATTTTAAACTTATGAAGGGAAGATATTATTTTTTGAGTTTATTGACAATGATAATTGCAATATTCTCACTTACTACTTTGACATCTTGCAAAGATGAAAATGAGGATGATGGATGGGTGCAGACTTATCCTAGTGATGAAAACTACATGCCTTTTGAGATAAAAAATGCCATAGGAGTACTACACTATTCTGAAGATGACAAGAAATGGTATTTTTATCTTAAAAACAGAGAAGAAGTTCTTAAAAAAGGCTTTGGGGACGAAAGCGGTGCAGCCATAGAAATTGCCAATCCTAACGACAAATTAAAATCATACCAAGATTCTGTTTCTATTGATGGCTCTATCAGATTATTGTACGTAATGTGCCCTAAAAAGTCTGACATACCTTTTGTTTCATATCATTATGAACTTACGATAAATAACATCAAAAAATATGCAAACAAAGCTAGAACCAGAGCTGAAGAGACAGAAATTTTAGGATGCGGAACTCCAAGTGCAGAACCACCCGTTTGGCTATTTTCGAGAGCAACAAATAGTGCACTTTCTTTTATACAGTATAACATACGAGTATATACACATATCGTAAGAAGCTCTTCAGGTGAAGGCTTATCTAAAGGCATCACTAGTTCCATTATAAATACTTTAAATAATTTTTATAATGGTAGCAACATTTCATTTCAATATAGTGGTTCTGACTATATTGATAATGACACATACAATCTTATGTCAGATAAAGACAATACGACATTGTCTAAAAATATGAAGGGACTATTTAGCATCAATTCCCAAGCAAACTCCATTAACATATATGTGATAAGTGATAGCAGAAACCTTACCGAGACAAATGGAGCTTCATTTATGCTACAGAACAACCTGTATGTTAGAGCTAATCGTTATGCGACAAGCACCGTAGCACATGAAGTTGGACATTGCTTGGGTTTATACCATACCCATAAAGGAACTGATTCTAGAGAAGCAGGAACACCAGAACTAGCAAATGGCTCTAATTCTGCGACAGCGGGAGATTTTATCACAGACACACCTGCTGACCCTAACAAATGGTATGCAGGAAATTATGCAGGGGGCGACCTAACTGATGCAAATGGAGATAAATACAACCCAGACCCTCTTAACCTCATGTCATATAGCGGACATTATAACAGAGGTAAAATTACTCCAAAACAATGCGAGATGATGTAC
>CAVAGT010000031.1:0-30793 GCA_963588155.1 Lachnospiraceae bacterium
AGTTTCACCGTCTTGTTCATTAAGTAACCATCGAGGATGACCATTGCCGCCATACTCTCAACAATAGGCACCGCCCGAGGCACCACACAAGGGTCGTGACGCCCGCGAACGTCTACAGTGGCTGCGTTGCCATCCACGTCTATTGTAGGTTGTGGCATCAGCAACGTGGCGACAGGCTTGAACGCCACACGGAAGAAGATGTCGGCACCGTTTGACACGCCGCCTTGAATGCCGCCCGAATGGTTGGAGAGCAACCCCTCGGGGGTAATGATGTCGTTGACCTCGGAGCCAAAATGCCGCACCATGTCGAAGCCGTCGCCAATCTCAAAACCCTTCACGGCATTGATGGAGAGCATAGCCGCGCCAAGCTGGGCGTTGAGCTTGCCAAACTCGGGCTCGCCAACCCCTACGGGGCAGCCCTTTATGACGCAAGTAACCACTCCGCCCACGGTGTCGCCCTTTTCCTTAACTTCAAGGATGAGGTTCTCCATCTGCTTTGCCTTCAACGCGTCGGGGCAGCGCACCACGTTGTCCTCCGTCTTGGAAAGGTCGTAGGTTGTATAGTCGCGGTCAAGCTCAATATCGCCGACCTGTGACACATAAGCCTGAACGGTGACACCAAGTTGTCTCAAGGCGAGTTTGGCCAACGCGCCACCAACACATCGCGCTATGGTGACACGCGCCGAGGAGCGGCCGCCGCCTCGGTGGTCGCGAATGCCATACTTTGAGAAATACGTGAAGTCGGCATGCGACGGACGGAACACCTGGCGAAGGTTGTCATAATCCTTGGAATGCTGGTTGGTGTTGCGCACCATGAAGCCTATGGGCATGCCCGTGGACTTTCCCTCAAACACTCCGCTGAGCAACTCCACCTGGTCGGGCTCGTTGCGCGACGTGGTAATCTTGCTCTGCCCGGGACGGCGGCGCGAGAGCTCGTGTTGAATGAAGTCCATGTCAATGTCTATCCCTGCTGGCATACCATCCACGACACCGCCAACAGCCGTGCCATGACTCTCGCCAAAAGAAGTAAGGGTGAAGACATTTCCAAAAGTATTGCGCATGATTATTTGTAGGATTATTGTGAATTATATGTTTGTTTGTGTTACAAAGGTACGCTTTTTGCTTTTAATTCAGTAGCTTGCAACCATGTTTTTGCCAAAATCACCAATTTTAAGTATTGCGGCAATGAAAGAAAACAAGTAATTTTGCAAACAGAAAAAGGAAAGGTATAGAGACCCAAGATGCTTAGTACTTTAAAGAGATAGATATCATAATGTTTTTGTATAATTCAATATTAGGCCCGCCGTGAGGTGTGCCTTTTATTTTATTTAGTCAACGACAGTTTATCCACGTCCATGCTGACCATGTCCTCACCAACGAGAAAACGAAGTGCCTTGTCAATGTCCTCGCTTGGGGCGTCCAGCGCTGCCACCTCGTCCAGTGAATGTTGCTTCTTGTCGGAAAGGAGGGCGAGAATGAGCTTGACCGTGGCGTTATTGAAGGTCACAGACTCGTGCCTGTCTTTTATGCACACGTCGCAGTGGCCACATTCTTCCACGTCGTCCTCACCGAAATAGCGTAGCAATTGCTGACTTCGGCAAACGTTGTCGTTGCCTGCATAGGCCATGACAGCCTCTATGCGCTTGACAAACTGCTCTTTACGGTCTTCGTATATCGCCTTGGGGATAAACACCTCTTCTTCCCTGTCTCGTTGATAAAGGATGATAGGCATCTTGCGTTGAGGTATGTAACTTATGATGTTGCGTTTGCTCAAGCTCTTGAGCACTTGATAGCACTGGTCGCGCGTAAGTTGCGCTTGTGAGGCTATGAGCGACTCGTCAACATAACTATAGTCGGAAAAAAGACCTCCATAGCAACGAAGCAATGCCGTCATCACAGCCTCGTCGTTGCCTGACAGGGAATCAAGTTGATATAAATCGTTGCGGCGCAGCAATACATGAACCCGCGCAGCCGCATCGGGGTCGGTCTCATAGTGGAGGTAACCGGCATTGTCGAGGATATGAAGCGAGGAATCCACCTGAATGGGAAACAGATGATAGGTGGCGCAAAACTGCCCGATATCAAAAGAGAATCTGTGACCAATGCCGCTTCCCGCCCCTACGCCGAAATAATACGCCAAACAGTCGTACACATTATATATATAGTCCCTGGGCGGGAAATTCTCGTCAACGCGTCGCGTCAGCTTGCCCACATCGCTGCCGTTCCACAGCAAAACGGCATAAGCCCTGTTGCCGTCGCGCCCGGCACGTCCCGCCTCTTGGAAATAGGCCTCTATGGAGTCTGGACAATCGAAATGGACCACTGTCCTCACATTGGGCTTGTCGATGCCCATGCCAAAGGCGTTGGTTGCCACCATGACGCGTTTCTTGTCGTCCTGCCACAACTTCTGACGCTCATCGCGAGTGGAATGTTCAAGACCCGCATGATAGAACGTGGAGACAACGCCCGAACCGCTCAAGAACTCTGAAATCTCCTTGCAACGCCGCCTGCTCCTCACATAAACTATAGCCGAGCCCGGGACCCGTTTAAGGATATGCACAAGTTCCGCGGGCTTGTTCTCTGCCTTTCTCACTACATAGGAGAGGTTTTTGCGCTCAAAGCTCATGCGAAAGACATTCTTCGACTTGAACGCGAGCTTCTCTTGAATGTCGTCGACCACTTGGAGTGTTGCCGTGGCGGTGAGCGCCAACACGGGAGCGTCGGGTTTAATCTTTCGGAGATTGCCTATTTCCAAATAGGCAGGACGAAAATCATAGCCCCATTGACTGATGCAATGTGCCTCGTCGACCGTGATGAAGCTCACGCGCATATGGCGGAGCTTAACCTGGAAAATGTCAGAGGAAAGACGTTCCGGGGAGACGTAAAGCAACTTTACGTCGCCGAGGATGCAATTCTCCAACGTAGCAACCATCTCGCCATGCTTCATGCCCGAATAGATAGCAGCCGCCCTTATTCCCTTGGCCCTCAAATGCTGAACCTGGTCTTTCATCAAGGCTATAAGGGGTGACAACACTATGCACGTGCCCTCTGCGGCGAGAGCCGGAACCTGGAACGTGATGCTCTTGCCACCGCCCGTAGGCATCAGGCCGAGCGTATCCCTGCCCGAACCAATACTCTCGATGATATCACGCTGGATGCCGCGGAAATCGTCATAACCCCAGTATTGGCGGAGAATGTCTCGATAGATGTCTTTTTTCTCCGGTTCCATTTGCTTGCAGCGTCAAACTATATGTCCTCTTCCGTGGGCCGTATGTCCTCTATCTGGAGTTGCACCTGGTTGCGCTTGAACACGTTTGCCTCCAAGGTGTAGGCTATGTCAAACGACCTCTTCGACTTTATATACCTTGCCGAGGCACTCTGTCCGAAGGCTATGCCGTTGACGACAGTGCCCGACTTGGAATCGACGAGCTCCAACTTGATATGCTCCTGCGAGCGTCCCACGACCTTGCTCGTGCCATAATCATACACGCCTTTGGTGCAAAACATTGGCTTCTCGTTGCCAGGGCCAAAAGGAGAGAAACGCTTCAGGTCATTGAAGAAGCGCTTGGTTATGTCCTTGAAGTCGAGCACGTCGTCGATACGCAGCATCGCCTCGGTTTGCTCAGCATGGATGTGCTCATCCACATAACGCTGGAAGCGGTTGCGGAATTCAGGCACGTCGCTCCATTTCAAGGTCAAGCCCGCGGCATAAGTGTGGCCGCCAAAATTGAGCAGCATGTCGCGACAGCTCTTTATTGCCGAATAGATGTCGAAGCCCATCACCGAACGCGCGGAACCCGTGGCAAGTTCGCCATCACGCGTTATGACCACCGTGGGGCGGAAATAAAGCTCCGTAAGGCGTGATGCCACAATACCTATGACACCTTTTTTCCAGTGTTCGTCGTACAACACGATAGAGGAATGGTGCTTCTGGGCATCGATGCGCGAGACAATCTGATTGGCCTCTTCTGTCATCTGCTTGTCTATGTCCTTGCGCTGCTCATTATACTCATCGATGTGGCGTGCTTCCTTTACGGCGGTGTTGAAGTCTTTCTCCACAAGCAGGTCCACGCTCTCCTTGCCGTTTTCCATTCTGCCAGAGGCGTTGATGCGTGGTCCTATCTTGAATATGATGTCGCTCATTGATATGTCGCGACCATTGAGCCCGCATATGTCGATGATGGCCTTCAAGCCAATGGAAGGGTTCTGGTTGAGCTGCTTCAAGCCATGGAAGGCGAGAATGCGGTTCTCGTCGACCACGGGAACGAGGTCGGCTGCAATGCTCACCGCGCAAAAGTCGAGAAGCGGAATAAGCCTGGAGAACGGGATGCCATTGTTTTTAGAGAAGGCTTGCATGAACTTGAACCCTACCCCACAACCACAAAGGTGCTTGAAAGGATAGGTGTCGTCTGCGCGCTTGGGGTTGAGGATAGCCACGGCATCGGGGAGGGTCTCGTCTGGCATGTGGTGGTCGCAGATGATGAAGTCGATGCCAAGGCTCTTGGCATAGGCTATCATGTCGTGGGCCTTGATGCCACAATCGAGGATGATGATGAGCTTCACGCCTGTCTCATAGGCGTAGTCTATGCCCATCTTGCTCACGCCGTAGCCTTCATCATAGCGGTCGGGAATATAATAGTCGATATTCGAGTAAAACTGCTGCAAGAACTTATACACCAATGCAACAGCCGTACAACCGTCAACGTCGTAGTCGCCATAAACGAGCACTCGTTCCTTGCGTCCCATGGCATCGTTGAGCCTGTCCACGGCAATGTCCATGTCCTTCATCAAGAAAGGATTGATGAGGTCTGAAAGCTGTGGACGAAAGAAGCGCTTGGCAGCGCTTTCCGTAGTGATGCCACGCTTGACGAGCAATCCCGTAAGAGTAGGGCTCATGCTGAGTTTCTCGCTCAGCTCAAGGGCTTGCCGAGACTCCTCAGTTTTTAATGGGTCGTACTTCCATTTGAAATGCATGTTGTTGTTTTTTATTTCTTCTGCAAAGATAAGGAAAAAAGGAAACAAAAGGGTGCATTGCCATGCAAAAAGAACAAAAAAAGAAAAGGCCCACCTTGTTGGTGAGCCTTTGTATTATGTTTTTGCGCAAATCCTTAGAAACCGCACTTCTTGCGAATGTCTTTTGGCACGGCGTTCTTGTTTACCATGAAGTCCATGGTGTTAGCCACGATGAAGTTCTTGGTCATGTACCAAATGCCCTTGTAGTCACCCGTTGTGCCCCATGAGTTCTTCACCATGTAGTATTCCTTGCCATTCTGGTCCTTGGCGATACCGTAGATAAGCATACCGTGGTCGTCGGTGAGCTCCCAATCGTCGTAGCGCTCTTGACGCTGCTTCTGTGTGGGCTCTATCTCAGGCACGTTAACGCCGAGAGAATCGACAAGGTTCTTCTTCTTGGCAGGAGCGAGCTTGAGCCAGTGTGCCATATCGGAACCCTCCATGCTGGCGAGCTTCTTGGTGTCGTACATGTAAGCGAGACCCGTGCGAGTGAAACCGTCCTCCGACACGTCACCGCCCCAAGCCACAGTGTAGCCGTTCATGATGGCATTGTCGATGATCTTTGCCAAGTCGTTGATTGGAACGTTCCAAGACAGGGGGTTGCGCCAATTGTCCTGCACCTCAACGGCGAAAGCCGTCCAGAAAGGATGGTGGGTATAGCTGGTGAAGCTGACGTAGTTGTTGCAAGCCATGCTGTCGAGGCCAATGCTTGCAGCGAAGCTCTTCGGAGTGTATGTCTTTCCCTGATATGTGAACTGTGCTGGGCACTTGCCAAGATAAGAGTCGAGGATGCCCTGCAAGCCGTTCTTCCACGCTGGAGACAGCTTAGAGGCATTGCTCTTTGCGACTGCTTCAACGTAAGGGCTCATCACTTTGAAGAACTCATTGAAATTGAGCAAGGAATCGCCGTAGAGGCTGCCTGTCTGAGGCATGGCCGTCTCCGGGCAAATGCCATAGTGCTGAATCACATAGAGAGGATCGTAGGCACTGCCGCCCTGGGCAAACTGGCAATCGCCATGAAGGCGAACCACCTGAATGGCGCGATCCATATATGTCTTGTTGGCTACGAAGGACTCGCAAAGATCGTATGTCTTGCCTGTGTTCTTCAGGATCTCGGCCTCAAAAAAAGCGAGGGTTGAATAATCCCAGCACGTACCCGAACGGTTCTGGTTCTTGATGCTGGTAATCGGGTTTTCCTTAACTACGGTAAAGACCGGCTTATTTGGGTTAACGCTGTCTTTCTTTTCCGCTGCCCCAGCATTGAGGGAAAGCAATACGGCCATCGCGGCCAAGATTGTACTCTTCATCAAATTTATATTAGTTTTTTAATAATTGTTGCAAAAGTACGCAAATTTGCTCATATAAAGAAACTTATCAATACTATTTTTATACAAAATCTAAGTTTTCAGGTTTTTTGCAATAGGTAGCAACTATTAAACACGAAACATTTTGCAATTCCGCATATTATTACTACCTTTGCAACACTTCAAACGAAATGGCCCCGTAGCTCAGTTGAATAGAGCATCAGATTCCGGTTCTGAGTGTCGCGGGTTTGAGTCCCACCGGGGTCACACAAAGACAAACCCCTACAAGCCGCTTGGCATGCAGGGGTTTGCTTTATCTGCAAGAAGGCACGACCGTGTGCCATTCCTTCTTTGTTTTCTATAACAGACTTGCCCTATTTCTTCAACTTGAACGATGTCTCGATGCTTGTAAGCTCGGCAGAAAATTCCTTGTCTACCTGCATGCGCTTCTCCACCTGCGAACATGAGTGGATAACCGTGGAGTGGTCGCGATTGCCCACGAGCTTGCCTATGCGGCTTGCGGGCATCTTGGTGTATTTCTGGGCAAGATACATCGACACCTGCCTTGCCACCACATAGCTGCGCTTGCGGCTTTTGGAGTTGATCTGTGAGGTTGTTACATTATAATGCTGGCAAACCTTCTCGAGGATGTCGTCCACTGTGAGCGGACGGTCGTCTATCTTCACGGCGCGCTTCACCACTCGTTCAGCAAGACGCATGTCTATATTGCAATTATACACTATGGAATAAGCCATCAGGGAGTTGATGACTCCTTGCAAGTCGCGCACGCTGCCGCTCGCCGTCTCAGCTATAAGCTCAATGACGTCACGCGGAATCTTCAATCCGTCGCGCTTTATCTTGTTCTCCAATATGTCCACGCAGAGCTTGTGGTTGGGCTTCTCAAGCTCGGCTATCAGTCCACACGAGAAACGCGTGAGCAGGCGGTCGGGCATGTCCTTGAGGTCAACCGGCGGACGGTCGGAAGCCAAGATTATGCGCTTGCCATTGCGGAAGAGGTTGTTGAATATGTGGAAGAAGGTGTTGAGCGTGCCCGTCTTTCCCATCCACTCCTGAATGTCATCGACAATAAGCATGTCGATGGTCTGATAGAAGGCTATGAACGAGTTTACCGAGTTTTGCAGCACCGCATTGCTATACTGCACCTGAAACAACCTCGCAGAGATATAAAGCACACGCTTCTGCGGATAAAGTTCCTTGGTGCGCACGCCAATGGCATTGATCAGGTGTGTTTTTCCGCAACCCGAAGGCCCATAGACAAACATGGGATTGAACTGCATGGTGCCCGGATGCTCCGCGATAGACACTCCCACCGAGCGCGAAAGCTTGTTGCTGTCGCCCTCTATATAATTGGAGAATGTGAGATGCGGGTTCAATTGTGGGTCAAGCGCCTGAGGCTGTGCCGCGTCGAGCGGTGTGGGGCTTTGGTTAGCCCTCTGCGTGGGCTTTGGCTTTACGCTGTTTGCCGGTTCCGACCAAACGGTCTCCGTGCCTCCCTTGTCCTTGCCATCACGGTCCACGACGACACGATAGGATAAATGAATCTTGGGACCGAAGCACTCGTAGAGCACCTTGGTAAGAAGATCCACGAAGTTCTCCTCAAGATATTCGTAGACAAAAGGGCTTGGCACCTGTACAAGGATCATCCTTTGAGCCTCATCGAAGTGCTCAAAGACGATTGGCTTGAACCATGTGTCATATATTTGCCCGGTTACATTCTGCTGGATAAGCTTCAAGGCATTCTGCCACCGGGGATCGATTTTTGCTGTCATTTTGCTGTCTCAGAGATGTAGATTGTCTGCCATCAAAACGCCTCATTATTGAAACGCAAATGCAAAGCTACACAAAAAAACGTTACGTTGCAACCCCCAATTTCACCCTTCCCAAGGGTTATTTCCATATAACATCTTATGAATTATGATATTAGGGGTTGGAAGCACGAGCTTGTTAACGTAATTTAAATTTCACGCGAGCCTTACTTGTCCTTCTTGCCGAACAGGGAGAAATGGACATAACGTTTTGGATGCGCCTTGAGGTCGATAAGCAAGGAGTCGGCCGAACGCATCGTGCCGTTCAGGTTGTGGTAAAGCTCCTTGTCGTTCATGAGCAGCCCCAAGGTTCCGTTCTTGGAGTTGAGCTGTCGCGTGACGCTCTCCACGTTGTCGAGTGTATGGTTCACCTTGGCCATGGTCTGCGCAATGTCGAGCTGGGCGAGGTTTGCCGTGAGCTTGTCGGTATTGTCGAGCGTGGAGCCTGCCTTTTCCATGGCATAATCTGCTTTCGACAAAATTCCAGGCACCTTCCTATTAGCCTGGGCCATGAGCTTGTTAAGATCAGCCGAGGTGGCCGCGAGGTTTGTCGACATCGTCTCAATGTTGTGCAACGAAGCCTTGAGGGCGGGGTCGGCAAGCAACGAATTCACGCTCGTCAGTATACTGTCCACCTTTGGCAGCAGGGCGGCGATAGTGGGAACGAGTTGCTGCACGGTGCCCATCAGTCCGGCGTTCAGGTTGCCTTGTATGGTGTCGCCCGGTTCTACCCGCTCCCGAGGATTGTTGGCTAGCAGGATATTCATCTTGATGTTGCCCATTATGTCGCTATCTATCTCAGCCGATGATCCTTTCGGCACACGCAGGTCGTCGTCCACCTGAAACTCCACAAGCACGTTGCCGCTCTTCTGGTAGTCGTAGATAATCGACTTTACCGTTCCCACCTTGTAGCCATCCGCATAGATGGGGTTTGAGGCGGAGAGGCCATCGATATTCTTGAACATGGCGTAATAAACGTTGTCGGTTGAGAATATGGGCATGCCCTTGAGGAAATGGAGCCCGAAGAAGAGCACCGCGATGCCGACGATAGCTACTATGGCAATCTTGACTTCTTTTGTAAAAAACTTCATATTTATCTTGTTATGTCGTTGTTTTTATTTCTTTTTCTTGTTCTCAAGAAACTCTTTGATAGCCTTGTTGACATCCATCACCTTTCCGTTTTTCATGGCTATGATGAAACAGTCGGGAAACTTGTCGAGAATGGTGCCACGGAGCTTCTTTATCTCGTTGTAGTTGGCCGAAGCCCCGTAAGTGTATCTCAGCTTGTCGCCATCGGTGAAGCTCTCGCAATTTTTCAGCCCCTTGAAGAGCTGGCTGCCATCATTGAGCTTTTGCTTCCCGGCAAAGATTTGAATCTTGAACACGGGTGCGTTCTTGTCAGTCTGTCGCACGCGCTCGGTCTTCTTTGATTCTTCTCGCGCCGTTTGCTTTTTCTGTTCTTGAGCTGTCTGTTTTTTCGTTTCTTGAGCCGTTTGCTTTTTCTGTTCTTGCACGTTGTCGCGCTTGCGCTCAGTGGTTTGTCTTATCGCCCTTGTTGTCTTGGCATCATCGTCGGCTGCGGCAATGTTGGCTGACATGTACTCAGAAGAGCCATCATTGGCATTGTCGTTGAACGGTATCTCCGTGTCCGTGGAGCCATTGCGTTGCTTATAAATCCTGAAAGCATTGACAATGCCGCTCGTGAATGCGTCGAGGGCAGCGTCGGTATTCAGGTAAGTTTCTTCATCGGGCGTGGTGATGAAGCCAAGCTCCAACAGCACCGCAGGCATTGAGGTAAGGCGCAGCACCGCAAGGTTGTTTTGATGGGCACCGCCATTTTCCCTTCCCGTGGCTCTGCAGACCTCTGTCTGCAAAAGGCGCGACAGCTCCACGCTGCGCTCACGGTTCTTGTCGGCGATGAGCTCAAACATGATGTCGCCCTCGGCAGAGTTTTCCAGACCCTTGTATCGGGTCTTATAGTCTTTCTCCAGGAATATCACCGAGTTTTCACGCTTCGCCACCTCAAGGTTTTCTTGTATTCCCTTCGTGCCCGTGCGTTCTCCGTTGCCCAACGTATAGCTTTGGAATCCACGGCTTATCTTTCCACCCGCAAGGGCGTTGATATGGACCGACATGAAGAGGTCGGCCTTGATATGGTTGGCTATGTCGGCCCGCTCGTGCAGCGGCAGGAAGACATCCGTGCGCCGGGTATAGACCACACGCACATCGTCGAAGTTCTTCTCGATGGCTTTGCCCACGGCGAGGGCGTAGCGCAGCGTAAGGTTCTTCTCGTATGATATCAAGCCCTTGGCACCACTGTCGTTGCCACCGTGTCCGGCATCTATCACGACCGTGAATTGCCGCGGGGCGGCCTTGAGCGCCAATGGGGCAAGGACTATCAGGCAAAGCGCGAGGAATGACTTGTGGAACATAATTCTCTTTATTCTGTCACATATTTCTTCAACGCTCTCACCACTCCATTCTTCCACGTATTGATGTTGTCGTCGTTGAGCGACAATGAGCTCACGAGTTTCACCACATGGTCGATTGGCATTCCATAACGCAACACTCCGGAAATGAGTTTGGCATAGTTCCAATACTCCGGGTTAAACTTGCCCGACAGGCCCTCAACTGTGGTCTTGTAGCCACGGCGATTCTCAAACTGGAAGTCATAACGATGCGACCCGTCAGGATTGGTCTGCCTGATGATCTTTCCCTTCACCACGGTCTTGGGCAACACTATGCCCTCCTCGTCGTCTTGCAGACCGGTGAATATCTCGTAAGGGCGGCCACCAAGAAGTCCAACGAAAGCCACCCATTTGTCTTTGTTGTTCTGAAAGCGCACGACATCACAGTCGAGCTCGTCGGGACGGTCCTCTATCACTTGAGGACGCGCGTAATCGCCATTAGCCCAAATGGAGCCCTCCGACGAGGCGGTTGATTGGGCCTTGATTTCCTTGTCTGATATTTGTGAATCCATGAAAAATATACAAGCTTGTTTTGTTCTGTTCCCGTTCCACACGAGTTATTAATGTGCAAAAATACCTTTTATTTTCCACATTCTTTATAAAACTCGATAAAAGAACCGTTTTTTTCAGATAATTTTCCATAACTTTGCATAAATACGTTCAAAAGAGAACAGTAAAAAAGGAATTATGGATAGTTTGAATCACAGAAAGAGCATAAGGAAATATTCATGCCGTGAGGTGCCTTCCCAATTATTGACAAGCTTGCTGCAAGATGCCGAGCGCACGCCGACAATGGGCAATCTCCAGCTCTACAGTGTCGTAGTGACACGCAGCAAGGAGATGAAAGAAAAGCTTGCGCCAGCCCATTTCAACCAGCCCATGGTGACAGGCGCGCCCGTAGTGCTCACTTTCTGTGCCGACTTCCGCCGCACCACGCTTTGGGCGGAGAATCGCAAGGCAGAGCCAGGCTACGACAATTTCCTTAGTTTCATCAATGCCGCCACCGACGCACTGCTCTACTGCCAGACCTTTTGCAACCTTGCCGAAGAGAAAGGATTGGGCACTTGCTTCCTTGGCACCACGGTGTATCTTCCGCAGCTCATCATCGACACCCTTAAACTGCCGAAGCTCACCTTCCCCGTGGCGACAATCACGCTTGGATGGCCCGACGAGGACCCGGCGCAAAGCGACCGCCTGCCAGTGGAGGCAATCGTTCACGAAGAGACCTACAACGACTACACCCCAGAGAGGATAGACACGTTCTATGCCTACAAGGAGTCGTTGGCGGAAAACAAGCACTTCGTGGAGATAAACCACAAGGAGACATTGGCACAGGTCTTCACCGATCTGAGATACACGCGCAAGGATAACGAGGCCATGTCGGAAGGATTGAAAGAAGCTCTTAAAAAACAAGGTTTTATCAAGTAGGCTGCAATGAACTCATTCTCAGACATTCAGGTCATCGAGGTGGTGACCAGCAAGCAACACAAGGCCTTCGTAGACTTTTTCTACGATCTTTATCGCGACAGCCAGTATGCCGTGCCGTATCTTTACCTTGCCGAGAAGCTCACCCTGAAACCCGGCTCCAACCCCGCGTTCGAGTTTTGCGAGGCGCAATGTTTTCTTGCCTACAAGGATGGCAAGGTCGTGGGCAGGGTGGCTGCCATAATCAACCATCGTGCCAACGATTATTGGAAACGCAAGATGGTGCGTTTCGGCTGGTTCGACTTTATCGATGACCCCAAGGTTACGGAAGCCCTTTTGCTCGCCGTGGAGAATTGGGGGAAGGGTAAAGGCATGACCGAGATAGCCGGACCGTTCGGCTTCGAGGACATGGATCGTGAGGGCATGCTGGTAGACGGCTTCGACCAACTGTCGAGCATGTATATCAACTACAACTACCCCTACTACCCCACCCACATGGACAACCTCGGCTTCAAGAAGGACAACGACTATGTGGAATACCGCATCAAAGTGCCCGAGGTGACACCGGAGAAGTTCGCCCGAACCGCTCAACTCATCAAGACGCGCTATCACCTTGAGGAGCGAAAGTTCAACTCACGCGAAATGACCAAGGGTGGCAGGGCACGTGAGCTTTTCAACATCCTCAACATCACCTACGGCAACCTCTACGGATATTCGCAGCTCTCAACCGAGCAAATCGACACCATAACAAACAATTACATAAAACTTGCCGACCTCAACCTCGTCACGTGCGTGGTCGACACCGAGAAAGACGACATGATGGTGGGCTTCGGTGTCTCCTTCCCCTCGTTCTCCGAGGCTTTGCGTCGCACCCACAACGGTAAGCTCCTGCCTTTCGGCTGGTGGCAACTGCTGAAAGTGCTCAAATGGCACAAGACACCGATTGTGGACTTGCTGCTCATCGGCGTGCTGCCAGAATACCGCAAGAAAGGCGCCAACGCCATCATCTTCAACGACCTCATTTCATGGTACAGGCGCTACGGCTTCAAATACGCCGTCACGGGACCACAGATGGAGACCAACAAGGGCGTGCTCTCGCAATGGCAATACTTGGAGTCGGAGGAGATAAGGCGACATAGAATCTACGTCAAGGACATTAAATAAAAAAAGTGACAGCACAATGGAAAACGAAGTTTTAAAGGCCATCAAGGAGCGTCGGAGCATTCGTCGCTTCAAGAAAGAACAAATCACCGACGAGGAACTCAACGCCGTGCTTGAGGCAGGCACATGGGCACCCACTGGCATGGGCACCCAAGAACCATTTATCGTAGCCGTACAAGACGAGCGTCAAAAGTCCGTCCTGTCGACAATAAACGCGGAGATAATGGGCGCCAAATCGGATCCTTTCTACGGCGCGCCAACGCATGTGTATGTTTTCGCGCCTGCAGCCAACGCCAACAGCGTGAAAGACGGCAGCCTAATCCTTGGCTCCATGATGCTTGCGGCACATTCCATAGGGCTTGGCTCTTGCTGGATCAATCGCGTCGACAAGATGGTCGACTACGACGAGGTGAAAGACCTCATGAAAGCCTGGGGACTGCCCGAAGGTCTCATGGGCGTGGGTTCCCTGGCCTTGGGTTATCCCGAAGGCGAGCCTCATCCTGCCAAGCCTCGCAAGAAAGACTACGCAAGGGTCATAAAGTAAGGCAAGACAATATTACAACCAATGATAGACAGGCAGACATCTGAGAAAATCAAGGACGCGGCAAACATCGTGGATGTAGTGTCGGAGTTTGTCACGCTGAAGAAGTCGGGCGCAAACTATAAAGGTCTGTGCCCCTTCCACAACGAGAAGACCCCGTCGTTCTATGTCTCCCCTGCCCGTGGCACCTGCCACTGCTTCGGTTGCGGCAAGGGCGGCAACGCCGTGACGTTCATCATGGAGCACGAGCAGCTCACCTATCCCGAGGCCCTCAGATGGCTCGCCAAGAAATATCACATTGAGATAAGGGAACGCGAGCTGACCAACGAGGAGAAGGAGCAGCAGTCGAAACGCGAGTCGATGTTCATCGTCAACGAATGGGCGGAGAAATATTTCGAGGACATTCTCCACAACCATCCCGACGGCAAGGCCATAGGCTTGCAATATTTCCGCTCGCGAGGCTTCCGCGACGACATCATCAAGAAGTTCAACCTCGGCTACGACCTGCCCGACCGTGTCTTGCTCGCGGCAGCCGCCAAGCAGAAAGGTTACAAAGAGGAGTTCTTGGTTTCCACAGGCCTGTGCTACAAGACAGAGCGCAACGAGCTTATCGACCGCTATGCCGGCCGCGTGGTGTTCCCGTGGACGGGCGTGAGCGGCAAGGTGGTGGGCTTCACGGCACGTGTGCTCGACAAGCGCACGAAAGGGGTAAACCAGAAATACGTAAACTCGCCCGACTCAGAGGTCTTCCACAAGGACCACGAGCTCTACGGCATTTGGCAGGCCAAACGAGCCATTGCCAAGGAAGACAGGGTCTTCATGGTTGAGGGCCAGGCCGACGTGATATCCATGCACCAGTGTGGCATAGAGAACGTCGTGGCCAACTCCGGCACGGCGCTGAGCCTCCACCAGATACACATGCTTCATCGGTTCACCGCCAACATCACGCTCATCTACGACAGTGACGCGGCGGGCATACACGCGGCATTGCGAGGCACCGACATGCTGCTCTCCGAGGGCATGAGCCTGAGGGTGCTGCTCCTGCCCAACGGACAAGACCCCGACGAGTTCGCGAGAAGCCACACCGCCGAGGAATTCCGCAAATATATCGACGACAACCAAGAAGACTTCATACAGTTCAAGACATCGTTGCTGCTCAAGGGCGAGACAGACCCGAAGAAGCGCGCCGATGGCATCAACTCCATCGTGGAAAGCATATCCATGATACAAGACCCCATATTGCGCGACACGTATATCCACGACTGCTCTCAACGCACAGGCATGGCGGAGGCCACGCTCATAAGCAGGATGAACGGATATATAAGGAGCAAGAGCCCAAACGCCACACCTGCTCCCCAAACCATCGAGCCCAACGCCGAGGAGCGCGTCGTAGACGACAAGGGCGAAGCCTCATCGCTTATCATCAGGCTCATCGTAAAGCATGGAGAGTGCATTATATATAATAATGTGGAAGACGACAACGGCGTATGCCACGACCTCACGATAGCGCAGGTAGTGTACTACAGCCTTTCGCAAGACCATCTCACCTTCAGCAACGAGCTATACAACCGCATATTGCACGAGGCGGCGGAGAGAAGCGCGGACCCTCAATGGAAGGCGGAGCCTTATTTCCTCCATCACGACGACATAAACATCTGCCGCGTGGCATCAGAGCTGTCGGCCGACGCATACCATGTGACTCAGCCGAAAGACGAGGCACCCATAAACGAGGAGGCGAGAAAACAGAAAGAGGCCACCCAGATGGACACGCTCAGGGGACAAACAGAGCACCTGCTTCTCGACTTCCGCATGAACTATGTGGAAAAACACCTAAAGGAGCTGCAGGCGCAGATGATGAAAGTGGCAGGCGACATGGACAAGCTGAAGAAGCTGATGGAAGAGTTCAAGGACATGCAGCAAATACGCAACTTGCTTGCCAAGAAGCTCGGGAACAACATCTTCATATAAGGCCAATGATTGCCGCTTGCCTACAAGCACAACATCTCATATTCTATAGTAAAAGCGCTCACGACGAGCGCTTTTCTTTTTTGCGGTCACTCTCGATACTAATCGATTGTGACCGTTTTTATTTGCTGCATCCATCATATACCGCCAGTCCTTTAACTGTCAAAAGATATTTCTGGCGAGGGTGACGTGGGGAGCTGGGGTATTTCATTCTAACAAATCCTTCACGGATGGCAGGAGTAAGAGAATATTCGATGAAGTTTTTCCTGTCTTTCAATCCAATCGCATCCATTATCTCTCTTACACTTCTTTCGTTTTGTCCAATAGTAATAACCAATCGCTTGACTGTATCAGACAATGTATCTAAAATCGGCTTAATACTTGTGGGGGTACTTGTGGGGGTACTTGTGGGGGGTGTATCCGTATCAATATATCCTATCAGCATATAGCGGTTCTTCAACTCATTGTGTTCGCCCAACATCAAGTTACGGAAGAACTTTACAAGGAAAGATATGGCTAATAATCTCATCCGTGGTCAATCCTTTATAGCTAAAGTCCTTTTCCTGTTGAATATCATACCGCAACGCCATCATGATGTCTGCCGCTCGTCCATACATAACGCTGTCGCCTTGCAACACCCATTCCTTTTTGCTGATGTCGTAGGGACGTACTTCGCCTGCATGCTTGAATACGCCTTCAAACAAGTGCCTGTGAATGTTCAAAAACTCTAATGCAGTAAACGAGAAAGACTGCTCATTCAGCAACTTGGCAATATTGGCAGCCACTCGGTCAGCCTCTTCCGTCTCAGCATCACCCTCGTCATGCGTAGTCTTATTGACATAATAAAACTTCAGTTGCTCGCGCACGTCATCTATGGTGATGTCGCCCTCGATATGCCTGACAGCAGCCTCTTTCAAATAGTCGGACACTTTCAAGCCGTCCACGTCTTGCAGACCAATGGCCGTGCGCCATGCCGAAGCCCTCTCACGCTTATGCGGCTCCGCCACACGCTCGTAGGCTTCGAAGTCCATGTATTGTTGCTTATATTTAACCATAATGCTTCCTTCTTGAGGGTTTTATCCATAAGTACACCATTGGCGAAACTGCGTGGCTTGTATTGAATTAACGCGAAATCCCATGGATGGCGTCAAGATTGTAAAATTGCGTGTTGTGTTTTACTTAATCCATGTTTTAGGTGAATTATTTCAAAAATTTATCGAGTATCACTTGTTTCTGAGACTTACACTCTTCCTTCCTTAATTTTAAAGCACTTATTTTAGTTTCTATGTCAATTACTTTAGAAACAGTTTCCTTCTGTATATCTACAGATGGAATGCGTATTGTAAGAGCTTTAATCCTTTCAGTTGAAGCGCGGTTTGCGCGTGAAAAACGTTCATGCTCTCCAGCTTTAAGCAGAGGGTAGACAAGATACTTGGGCAGAATGACATTTTCGTCAAGCACTTTGATAACTCCGCAATGGTCTGTAGGATGGAAAGTACGGCCTGCCTGCAGATAGTTCACCATCCAATCGCCATCAATTCCCCAAAGAACAGAGGGCTTGGAGAAATCTGTCAACAACGAAGCATCTGTTCTGCCGAAAGGCTCAAACACATTTGCACTGAATACTTCGTATGCACCGTCCTTCTTCAGTTCGCTTTTCAGCACACGACGACCTATTGACAGATTGAATATTTGTTCGTTGTCAAGACGAATGTCTGTTGTGGCTTTAGAATGTGAGTCCATAAGAACGGCATCCTTTTCATCTTGCAAACGGCTGATGTTGTCAATACATTTTTGATACAGTTCTTCTGCCTTTGAACATTCTGCAACTATTTTTTTCTGTATTTCCATACTGGGAACTGGTATGCCAAAATTAGGTATCATTTTCTTGTCCCCACGAGGCATTTTTAATCCTGTTTTTCCAGTCATCATGTATTCAAAGAACAAGTCATTTGACAATATGTCATACAGGTAGTCGTTTAAAATATAATCCTTGTTATTTCTAAAGACCAGCACATCGTTGGAGCATCCTCCTTCAGTCTTTGCCAAATATATTTTCTTCAAATATGGCCGAATATTTGAAATCAGGATATCACCTTTTCTGTAAAGAGTTACCCTGTCTATATTGGGAACTCCATTGTAAGTCACAACACCTGCCTTGTTTTGCAACATATTATCCGTAGAGATGTAACTCTTTGGAGATATTCTCGTATATGAAACTTTCTCAGTTACAAACGGGGCTATACTACCCAACTTTTCTGTTGGTAAAGATGTTTCAAACTTAGGATAAGCTAGCATTGGAGTTGTCTTGATTGTTTTGTCAAAAGCAGTTCGCGAGAAATCAATCAAATCAACAGTCCCATATAAATCAACGTTCTCTTCCAATCCAGAAGGAACATCAAAATTCCCACCTACAAAACTCTGGCGAATTAAATAATTTATTTTCTCAGTGTCATTATAGTCAGAGGGATTGAATAGGCATGTGTTAATGGCGTTAATACCTGATACTTCTTGCATGGTATTGTCATCTGCTTCATTTCCTTCTTCACCATCTCCATCAGAGGCGTTGACTCTAACGTTAAGATAATGTATGCCTTCATGCCCTTTTCGGTTAATCCATTCATAGCCCAAGAACTTTTTAATCTTTTCATTGGATTCATTCTTCTTAGGCAGTGGCGACTTCACCAAAAGTACAGGATTTTCTGTCTGAACAGCAAGCATAAAGAAATACATTTTCTCACGCTCAATTGCTTTCACAAAGGCATAGAAAGCCTTGTCTGCCTCTTTCTTTTTTTCATCGGCTGACAATGCCCTGAATGTTGCAGTCTTTGTCTTGGCTACATATCGTGTTCGGATATTCTTAGCCTCCTCGCATACATCTTTCATGGCATTTCGTGAAGTTCCGAAAAACGAGTTATGGTAGGTCTGCACCACCTCTGAATTGATGAATGTTTCGGTTATGTTGCCCTTCAAGAATTCTTGGTAATCCTCCACTGCATATCCTAGATGCTCACAATATTTCTCCATGAGTTCTATGTCCTGATACACCTCGTCTCCGTTCTCACTCAGATTGAACCAACATTCCACACGGCTTGCATAGTGGTCAGCGTCAGGAGTGTTGGTCTCCTTACGGCGCAGGAACATGACAACTGTGTTTGTCCCCGTCTTGCCAAATGTGCCAGAGCCTAATTCCACAAGTGATATGATATGGAAGTTCTCCAAAATAATCTCACGTGCCTTGGCATAGATTCCGCCCTTGCTCAATACAGAAACTGGCAATATAATGCCAGCGACACCACCAGCTTTCATCAGTTGAGCAGCACGCTCAATGAAGAATGTCTCAATGGCATTGTTCTTAGCCAAGTTGATATTACTGTTGAATAGTTTATATTTCTTCCTGTCTTGCTCGCTTAGGGTTTCAAGGAAGCCCGAAACAGAATATGGAGGATTGGCAATAAGAACACTGTACTTACCCTCTTCTACATTTGGATTTGACTTCAACGCATCTGAATACACAATTTGAGTTTCATCATGTCCGTACATGAAAGCAGACACTTTAGAGACCTTGGACAAACGGTATTCTTTTTCTATTCCCATAATGCGTAAATAATAGTCATGCAGAGAAAGGTCTGGACGATACCTCTTTACAAACTCTTTGATGCGGTCTGCATACTCAGTAAGGAAATGTCCTGCGCCACAAGCATAATCAATGGCATATGGTACGTCCTGACTATTTTTTATCAACTGCTCCAAAGGCAAAGACGTTACTATGAAACGTACAATAGGCATCGGAGTGAAGAATTGGCCTTCACTCTGCTTTACACCTTTGGTTAAGAAACCTTCAAACAGGTCGCCGAGGAACTGATGAGTGTCAGAATCTTTCAAGCGTATGTCTTGTAGCATAAGGATTACTTTCTTGAGAATAATGGCATTCTGTTGGAAAAGTTTTTTGTTGTGTACGCTTATGAAAGAAAAGTCATTGTCCGAGAAGAACTTTAAAGCTCTGAAGTAATCCTTGATTGTCTTGCGTGTGGCATCAGGGTCGTTCTTGAAGCGACGGAAAGCCTTGTCAATCTCGGCATCTTCGATATATGTAACCTCCTCACCAAGAAACTTTTTCATTCCATCTCGGTAAAGACGTTGCAAGCGGTCTTGCAATTGGAAATCATCATCGTATGCAGAGCCTTTCCAATAGAAATGAAGATCGTCAGGATTGTTCGTTTCATCAACTACCTTTGCAAGGAAAAGATTCACCAACTTGTCAAAAGCATTCTCGTGAGCTCCTACATTATGTTGACGGAGGATATTAGAAAATTCACTGTATTTCTTTTTGATGGTCTCATTACTTACTGCTTTCAAATCTGCTACAGTGTACTTGTCCTTACCAATATGATAAGGCTGTACAGATTCCTCAAATAAACCAATCCGAGCATAGTCGCAATGATACGTCTCGTGCCATACACGATACAATTGCTTGTTGTTCGAAGCCTTATCGTAAGAAAGAGCATCTTCCTCATTCTCCAGCATCTTCTTGTTGTCCTGAACATTGAGCAAACAATACTCAGGAACGACCTTGTCTTCTATGATGTCGGACGAGTATAGGCATAAAAATTTTGTAGACTTTTCCTGTTGGAAATAGCTGAACAACTGGGCACCATCTTCAAGGGTGTCGTTCCATGCACCTTGAAATTCATCTGCTTTCTTACATTCTATTATGAGCAATGAATCCTTGTCTTCGTCAGTGCCTATCATTTTGCCATCGATAAAAGTGCGGATCCAAATATCCGCATAGCCGCTCTTGCTGCTGTGTCCAAGCCTCCATTGTGGCTCAAGTTCAATGTGTTCCGCTCTGTATCCTTTTGTCAAAAGGCGGTCAACACATTCCAAAACAACAAAATTCTCCGGTTCAGAAAAATTACTAGTGGTTTCTCTTCCCACTGTAATACCAGATTCCTTATAGAATATATGTTCTGAAGCGACATCAACTTTCAATGTCACCCCCGTGTCTTCGTATCTCTTGATGTAGACTTTTCCTTCTTGAGAGAAGCCGAGTATATCAAGCAGTGTCCTTATATTCGATTTTGTAATCATATTATTATATCAGTCTTCTTACTTTTTTCACTTCTCAAACCCCTCATAATAATAGCTCTGCTCAATCCCCTTGAATATCACTTCGCGGTTTCCCGTGTCAGAGGTAAGGTTCTGCGAGAGCAGGTAGCGCAGCTCAAGGTCATTGATTGGTGAGCGTTCCATTGCCGAAAGGTATTGTTCTTTGTCCACGCACTGCCAATTGACCACTTTCCCGAGCGAGCGTTTAAGCATCATGTCGAGCCAAATTCGGGTGGAACGTCCGTTGCCTTCCATAAAAGGATGACAGACGTTCATCTCGACATACTTCTCTATGATATGCTCAAAGGTGTCTTCTTGCATTTTCTCTACGGCTGCGAGAGCTGCTTCAAGATAGAGCGAATTGGCAAAACGGAAGCCGCCCTTAGCTATATTCTTGTCGCGAACAACGCCCGCAAATGGGTACAAACCATCAAATAGATAATGGTGTATCTGTTGCAAACCTGCCGTAGTGCCAACAGGGATTTCATCTATGTCGCCCGACTCAAAGAGACGGCGTGCGTTAGCTGACGACTTCTCGTCTATATCATTCGTTGTCATAGTCAATGTTTTTGGTATCTGGCCCTTATTTCTTTTCTACAAAGATACAAACAATCATTGATAATCACGAATGAACATGGTAATAATTTTTCGGTGGAACAACGATTGCCCACGTACGCGAGCCATACGGTTCACGGACGTGGGCTTTATCATATATGGGCTAAAACGCAAGACTCGCCACGCCTAATTACGCCTAATTAATCTCGGCCCGCCAAATTAATATTGCATAAAACCATGCGAGTTCTAAACTATATTTGCTACCTTTGCACATTACAAAGGAGAAAGCCATGCAAATAATCGACATCATAACCAACATATCTTTCTTTTTGATAGCCATAGCCTTAACTTTGATAGTCGTGTTAAGGCTCATGGACTTGAGGAAGGCCATGAGGGCACCACACGAAAGCGACATCAAGGCAATAATAAAAAAAGCCTTGAGGCAACTCAATGTCAACGCGGAATGGACGAAAGACAAGGACACTTTCACCTCACGCTTCGTTTACCAAGGCGGACACTTCACCATCGAGGTTGAGAAAGGCCAGACGTTTGCCACCATAAACTATCTCTACTTCTACAAGGCAGACATGGACAGCATCGAGAACGTGCGCTCAGTATGCAACCTCTGCAACATCAACGCCGAGAACTGCCGCATAGTATACACCATAGACAGCAAGGAAAACTGTGTGGACTTGCATTTCATAAGCGAGACCCATGTCGTGCAAAACGGTGCCGAACCGTCGTTGCAAACAGCCATGGGCAACGCCTTTCGCTGGCAGAACACTTTCATAAAGAAGTTTGAGGCCTTAGGCAGAAACAGGAAAAGCGACCAAGAGAAAAAGGCCGCAGACACCGACAGCGAACTTGAGCTAATGCGTGAGCAAGAGATGACCCACCAACAGGAAGGACCCGAATGGCATGAGACGGCAAGCAAGCCTTTCAGCCTGGGCCACATGCTTGCCACCACCATGGGACTTGCCGACATCGTGCCCATCAGCTTGACAATAACCGAAAAGGAGGCGACACGAACGATCTCAAGCACCGAGGAGATATTGGGCATGAGCGTTCACGCCGTGCTCATTGACGACGGAAAACAGAAACACGACTCGGCATTTGCCAAGCTCGACTTCTACGACCCTCGCGACCTGACGTGCGAACGTCACATGATGATAGACTTCGAGGCGGAAGGCCACACCAAGGACACGCTCTACTATCGTGTCACGCTATCGCTGCCGCCCGCGTCGCTGAACGGCGATGCCGCTGACGGCTCATGGCAACGGCAAAAGCTGATGGCGAGCGTGCTGATCGGCTACGACCTCACGCCTTCGGAGGAGCGGCTTGCCCACTTCCGTTACGTATGGAAGGAGGCTATGAGCAAGGTGAAGAACGGCGACGAGGCAAACATGACCGAAGAGGAGATGGTGCTTGCCAAGATGCAAGACACGCATATAGCCGAGAGCTTCCACCTTGGCAAGCGGCTGTATCTGCAACGGCGTTTCTACGAAGCCTTGGGGCACTTGACCTACGCCTACCGCGAACTGGGAACCAGATGGGCCAACAACGACCGCGCCTGCAAGGATTCCATCAACGAGACCGCATATCTCATAGCCTGCTGCTACATGGGCCTGGGACAATATGAGAAGGCGTGCTTCTACATACAGTCCACGATGCCCTATGAAATTGGCAAGTATACGGAGGTGTATATCAACTGCTTGGTCAACAACAAGGACTTCAGGGCTCTCGACGCCATCAACAACCTGATAAACGACCTGTCGCGCTTGCGCGAAAACAGTTTCGCGGACAGTGACGAAGACGACGACCCATACGACTCGGGCAGGGCGCGGCTCGAAGAATTCATCAGTTTCATGAAGCGACGCAAGGCGTTCCTGCTCGTCAGCCTCCACAGATACGACGAGGCAGAGGCCATACTCACCAAGATGCTCAACGAGCCGGAGAACAGCGACTTCGCCCTCAACGAGCTTGCGTATATACAGAAAAACAAATAACATCACAATTTATTATTCTTAATTTATAATATAAAAAGAATGTACTACATAGAAAAATCGTTTGAGATCTCAGCCTGCCACCACCTCATTCTCGACCACGGCAGCAAATGTGAGAACATACACGGCCACAACTGGCAAATAACGGTATATTGCAAAGCCGAAGAGCTCGACAACAACGGCATGGTGATCGACTTCACGCTCATAAAGCAGAAGATACACGGCAGACTCGACCACAAGGACTTGAACGAGGAGCTCGACTTCAACCCTACGGCAGAGAACATAGCCAAATGGATTGTCGACGAGATACCTCATTGCTACAAGGCAAGGGTGGCTGAGACATCGAGCAACGTGGCCATCTACGAGAAATAGAAGATGGAGAAGACCTACCGCGTCAACGACATTTTCTATTCGCTGCAAGGTGAGGGACACAACACCGGACGAGCAGCCGTGTTCGTGAGGTTCAGCGGTTGCAACCTGAAATGCCCGTTTTGCGACACCGACTTCTCAAAATTCGAGAACCTGACCGCCGAGGACATAACAAGGCGGATGACACGTCTCGTCCCGGAGTCGGCAGCAAGACCCATGGTGGTGCTGACAGGCGGAGAGCCCACCTTGCAAGTTGACTCCGCGCTCATCGACGCCATCCACCACGCGGGATTCAGCTTGGTGGCAATGGAGAGCAACGGCACCAACGAGCCTCCGTCGAATCTCGACTGGCTGACGGTATCGCCCAAGGAACGTGTCAAAGTAAGGCATTGCAATGAGCTGAAAGTGCTTTTCAACGGCAAAGACGAACCCTATGACCATGGTGTCAGCGCGGACTTCTATTATCTGCAACCACTCGACTGTGGAGAGATAGAAGAGAACAGCTCCATCATGAAAAGCTGCGTGGAATACATCACCCGGCATCCACAATGGAGGCTCAGCCTTCAGACCCACAAGCTCATAGGCATAAAATAAGGAAAAAGCAATGGGAGGTATAGATTATATCTATTGGCTTTTCTACGTCGCGTATGTCGCTGTAGACATCATCGTGATGCTGAAGGTCGTGATGGACAATCGACAGCCTTCAAAGACCATGGCATGGATTCTCGTGCTTTGGGCAGTGCCTTTCGTGGGCATACTCCTCTATTTCTTCTTCGGGCAAAACACGCGCAAGGAGAGGCTCATCTCCGAAAGGTCGTTGAGCCAGCTCACCAAGCGGTCGATGTTTGAGTATATAGAGCAGAGAAACCTCCGTCTGCCAGAATCGCACCGCCCGCTGATGATGCTCTTCAAGAACCAGAGCATGGCATTGCCATTCAAGGACAACGAGGTGACTATCTACACGTCGGGCTACGAGTTTTTCCCCAACCTGCTGCGCGAGATTAGCCTCGCCAAGAGGCACATCCACATAGACATATATATTTTCGAGGACGACGAGCTTGGCAACCTCATTGCCGACTCCTTGATAGAAAGGGCGGAACACGGCGTGGAGGTGAGGGTGATATACGACGACGTGGGCTGCCTGAAGGTGAAAAACGCCTTTCACGAGCGCATGCGCAACGCCGGCATCGACATCCATCCTTTCATGCCCGTGAAGTTCCCCATGTTCACGTCGAAGGCCAACTACCGCAACCACCGCAAGATAATCGTCATCGACGGACAAGTGGGGTTCATAGGCGGCATGAACATAGCCACACGATACGTGAAAGGAACCGGGACGCAACCTTGGCGCGACATGGTGACGCGAGTGAGGGGCGGGGCGGTTTACGGATTGCAACGGGCGTTTCTCGTGGATTGGTATTTCGTTGACCGCACGCTCATAACAAACCAAAGCTACTATCCCCCACTCGACCCCACAATCGACAACAACTGCCTGGCGCAGGTGGTGACAAGCAGCCCCATAACCCTCTGGCCCGACATCATGCAGGGCTATGTGCGCATATTGCTTGAGGCAAAGCGCTACGTCTATATGGAAACCCCTTACTTCCTGCCCACCGAGCCCGTGCTTTTCGCCATGCGCACCGCAGCGCTCGCAGGGGTGGACGTGAGGCTTATCGTGCCCATGCACAGCGACTCCAAGATCGTGGAATGGGCAAGCACGAGCTATATCGGCGAAGTGGCGGAGGCAGGGGTGAAGGTCTTTTTCTACCAGGCGGGATTCAACCACTCCAAGTTTCTTGTCAGCGACGACAGCATCAGCACTTGCGGAAGCACAAACATAGACTTCCGCAGCTTTGAGCACGACTTCGAAGCCAATGTCTTCTTCTACGACGAGGGCGTGGCATTGCGCATGAAGAAGATATTTCTCAACGACCAAGCCCTAAGCCAAGGCTACAACGAGATAACCGCGCGTACGCACCTCTCGTTCAGGAAAAGGCTTTGGACGAGCTTAATAAGACTTTTAAGTCCGCTCTTGTGATTTTTTTCGTAACTTTGCACCATAGCAGTTCATCTTACACATAGAGGAAAGAGAAATGAGATTAAAAGTCAACAAAACGTGTTGTCTCGGCGGATGCGTCTTCCTGTTAGCCCTCCTATGCCTGTTGAGCATCGGCTCTCCCATACATTTTGAGAAGCAGAAGGCTAGACGCGAGAAAGCCGTGAAGGAAAGGCTCATGACCATACGCGCCGCAGAGGAGAAATACAGGGCAAGGCATGGCGTATACGCCGCAAGCTTCAAGGAACTCGCACGGTGCGGACTTCTCGCCGACTCGCTCGGCAGCATCCCATGTGTGGAAGGCCAGCGGTTCTCGCTCACCGCGACAACGCTCCCGGGAAAGGGCGGAAAGGCAATACCCGTGATGGAATGTGGCGCGACATACAAACAATACTTGGACGGGCTCGACAAGTCTATCGTCGGCGAGCTCACGGAGGAAGCCAACGCCAACGGAAGATTCCCGGGGCTGAAAATAGGTGACACTGAGACACCAAACGACAACGTGGGCAACTGGTAAGGCTCACCCAGCCACGCTAACAACATGAATATCGAAAAGACCATGCAAAAAAGAATGACATTAAGGGTGACGGCCGGTTCTCTCGCCTTCGCGCTTCCCAAGGACACGGACCGCACCCAAGTGGACTTTTACAAATACCCCTCGAAAAGCGGCATATCGGCAGCCGCGCAGCTCAGGGACGCTTTCAAGACCGTGGAGATGCTGAAAGACCCTGCCATCGGAAGGAGCAAGGTGCTAGTCGACTCGCCCGTGCTCTTGATACCACTCGACGAATACAACGAGAACGACAAGGAAACCCTCTACAAGCATTCTTTCCCTTCCACCGAGGGCAGTGTCATCATGGGCAACGTTCTTCCCGACTTGAACGCCGTGGCCGTGTTCGCGCTGAACCGCGACCTGAAGCTCGTGGTGGAAGACCATTACAGCGACACAAGGTATATCCATCTCATGCAACCCGTATGGGACTATCTGCACAGGAGGCATTTCCTGGGCAACAGGCGAAAGCTGTATGCTTATTTCCACGACAGCGAATTGGAAATATTCAGTTTCGAGCGCAACCATTTCATTTTCTATAACCGCTACCAGGCCCATTCCGTCAAGGACGCCGTCTACTTCACGCTCTTCGTATGGAAACAACTCGCCTTGGACCAGATGCACGACGAACTGTTTCTCGGGGGCGAGATTCCCAACAAGGAAGAACTGCTCAAGAACCTGCGCGCATACGTCCAGATGGTCGCGGTCATCAGCTCAACGGCAAGTTTCAACAACGCACCCTTGACACAGGAAAAGGGCATTACGTTTGACATGATAACATCTTTACTCGCATGAGAATAATAACAGGAAAATACAAAGGACGCCATTTCGACATCCCACGCACGTTCAAGGCAAGACCCACCACAGACTTCGCCAAAGAAAACATCTTCAACGTGCTCAACGGCTACATCGACTTTGACGGCTCGTCGGCCTTGGACCTCTTCTCCGGCACGGGAAGCATCTCGCTTGAGATGCTGTCGAGAGGTTGCGCCCCGGTGATAAGCGTGGAAGCCGACAGAGAACATTCTGCCTTTATATCGCAATGCATGAAGAAAATCGGCGCCACCGACAACATCTTGATACGCGGAGACGTCTTCCGATTCCTGAAGAAATGCCACGAGACGTTCGACTTCATCTTCGCCGACCCTCCATACGCCTTGGACAACCTAGCCAGCATACCAAGCCTGATATTTGAACATGAGCTTTTGAAACCCGAGGGCATCTTCGTGCTGGAACACGGGAAGAACTACGACTTCTCCCAAGAGCCGCATTTCGTGGAGCACAGAAGCTATGGGAGCGTAAACTTCTCTTTGTTCAGATGAAGACCTTCGAACTGGTAGAGCGCATCATCGGCAATTTCGGGTTTTCCCCCACACAAGACCAATACAACGCCCTTACCGTTTTCTCACGCTTTCTTGCCGACCGCAGGCAAGAGGCGGTAATGGTGATGCGAGGCTCAGCCGGCACAGGCAAGACCTCGCTCGCCGCGGCCATTGTATATACCCTCCGCTCGCTCGGCCAGCATCTCGTGCTCATGGCACCAACGGGGCGCGCCGCCAAAGTATTCTCGCTCAGCAGCGGCATGCCTGCCTCCACAATCCACCGTGCCATTTACCGGGAAAAGAGTTTCACGGGGCTTGGCGGCAGCTTCGACCTCAACTTCAATGTTCACAAGAACACCTTGTTCGTGGTTGACGAGGCTTCCATGATAGGCAACGGCAGCGCGGGGGAAAGCGGATTCGGATCCGGCAGCGTGCTCTACGACCTCATGCGCTTTGTATACAACGGCAACAATTGCCGGCTCATGCTCATAGGCGACAAGGCTCAGTTGCCGCCCGTGGGCGAGGAAGAGGCCCCGGCATTGTCACCGCAAGAACTCGAAAGCTACGGCCTCAACGTATACCAATGCGACCTCGACGAGGTGCTCAGGCAAGGTCAAGACTCTGGCATATTGTTCAACGCCACGCTCATAAGGCACATGATCACCCATAGCGAGATGACCCGACTGCCAAAGATCCACTTGCACTTGTTCTCCGACATAACGGTCATGCCGGGCAACGAATTAATCGAAAGCCTCGCATCAAGCTACAGCAAGATGGGAACGGACGAAACCATAGTGATAACACGCTCCAACAAGAGGGCCAACATATATAATAATGGTATAAGGAACAGCATTCTCGACAGGGAGGAGGCAATATGCCCGGGAGACATGCTGATGGTGGTGAAAAACAAGTATATCCCCAACGGAGACATAAACAACGACAAAGAGCCAAAAGAAACCTTCGTTGCCAATGGCGACCGCTGCATAGTGCGCCGGGTGCGCAACTTCATCGACCTTTATGGCTTCCATTTCGCTGACGCCACTTTGCAATTTCCCGACTTCAACAACAGCGAGCTCGACACGACCATCCTTCTCGACACACTCACAAGCGAGGCCCCTGCACTTACAAAGGAGCAAAACGAATTGCTGTTTAACGCCGTAATGGATGACTACGCCGACATACCCATCAAGGCCGACCGCATGAAGGCATTGAGAAAAGACAAGTATTTCAATGCCATACAAGTGAAGTTTGCCTATGCCGTCACTTGCCACAAGGCACAAGGCGGACAATGGCAACACGTTTATCTCGACCAGGGCTACATGACCGACGACATGCTCACCCCCGACTATATCCACTGGCTATACACTGCCTTTACCCGTGCCAAGGAAAAGTTGTTTCTCGTGAATTGGCCAAAGACGCAAATAGAATATTGAAAAGACAATAAGCCGCTTTCGAAATGCACAAAACAGTATGAAATGTGCGAAAAACGGCTGTTTTCGTGCTATTTCTTTGGTAGGGAGTTAAATTTGTTGTAATTTTGTCCCGATATTTCATCCGTAACTTCAAGAAGATTACATAATTATATATTTTAAGAATACATGAAATTAAACATTGTAGTGCTTGCCAAGCAAGTACCCGACACGCGCAATGTGGGCAAAGACGCAATGACAGCCGAGGGCACAGTGAACCGTGCCGCGCTTCCTGCCATCTTTAACCCCGAAGATCTCAACGCGCTGGAACAGGCTCTTCGCCTTAAAGATTTGGATCCAGAGAATGTACAAGTCGGTGTTGTGACGATGGGCCCTCCTCGCGCCGGAGAGATTCTGCGCGAAAGCCTCTACCGTGGTGCCGACGCTGGCTGGCTCCTCACCGACCGCAAGAGCGCTGGTGCCGATACTCTCGCAACAGCCTATTTCCTCTCAAAAGCCATTGAGAAAATCGACAAGGACGTGTTCCACGTTGACCTTGTCATTGGTGGCCGTCAGGCTATCGATGGCGACACGGCACAGGTGGGTCCACAGGTCGCACAGAAGCTCGGACTCAACCAGGTGACCTACGCCGAGGAGATTAAAGAGGTGAAAGACGGCAAGGCTACAATCGTGCGTCATATCGATGGCGGCGTGGAGACCGTCGTGGCACCGTTGCCAGTGATGGTAACCGTCAACGGCACCGCTGCTCCGGCACGTCCATGCAACGCCAAGCTCGTGATGAAATACAAATATGCCTCTTGCCCAATGGAGCGCAAGGGCGACGAGCCTTGGGCTTCGCTCTACGAGGCACGCCCATACCTCACGCTCGGCCAGTGGAGCATCGCCGACTGCGAAGCCGACTACGACCAGTGCGGTCTGGCTGGCTCGCCCACTAAGGTGAAAGCCGTGAAGAACATTGTCTTCCAGGCAAAGGAGAGCAAGAGACTCACCGCTTCCGACGAGGATGTGGAGGGACTCGTAAAAGAACTGTTAGACGAGAGCATAATTGGATAAGTAGTTAAGACAATGAATAACGTATTTGTATATTGCGAGATAGAAGGCACTACCGTACAGGAGGTGTCACAAGAACTGCTCACCAAGGGCCGCAAGCTCGCCGACACTCTCGGCGTGGAGCTCAACGCCATCGTGGCAGGCACAGGCATCAAGGGTAAGGTGGAAGACCAAATACTTCCTTATGGCGTTGACAAGCTCTTCGTCTTCGACGGCGAAGGCCTTTTCCCTTACACGTCAGCACCCCACACCGACATCGTGGTCAACCTCTTCAAGGAGGAGCAGCCACAGATTGCTCTCATGGGAGCTACTGTCATCGGCCGTGACCTCGGTCCAAGGGTGTCGTCATCGTTGACATCAGGTCTTACCGCCGACTGCACCCAGCTGGAGATTGGCGAATACGACGACAAGAAGTCGGGCAAGCACTACGACAACCTGCTTTATCAGATTCGTCCTGCTTTCGGTGGCAACATCGTGGCTACAATCGTAAACCCTGATCATCGCCCACAGATGGCGACCGTACGTTCAGGCGTCATGCAGAAGGCTCTCTATGAGGGCAAGGCTAAGGGCGAAGTTGTTTATGCAGACCCAAAGAAGTATGTCAACCCATTGTCATATGCCGTTCAGGTTATCGACCGTCATGTCG
>CAVAGT010000032.1:0-30219 GCA_963588155.1 Lachnospiraceae bacterium
GCCGCCTCAGCAGCCAGGGCAAGGCGTTGAGCATCCTTTTCGGCAAACTTATAGATTACGGGGATGTTGTATTGAGTGGTATCGGGGTTGATTTCCCAGTCGAGATACAAGCCACGCACGTTCTCCGTGAGCGGATAATACTCACGCTTGTCGTATTGCATGGTGGGCACGTCCTCTCCTGCCGAATCGGCCACGCGGAGGGCGATGGCTCTCACCGTGGGTTCGGCAAGGATGTCCTTGATGGCCACCTGCACGCCCAGCTGACGCGAGAGATTGCCGCCCAAGCGCATGGCAGCGATGGAGGTGACACCCATGTGGCGCAGGTTGGTGGTGACGCCAAACTGATCGGTCTTGAGCAGATCCGCCACGATGTTGAACACGCTCTGCTCCAGTTCGGTCTGTGGGGCAACGATTTCCTCGGCCTCAATCTGCGGTTCGGGCAGTGCACGCGTGTTCACCTTGCCGTTGGGGGTGAGAGGCATGGTGTCGAGCTGCATATAGGCGGTGGGCACCATATAGTCGGTGAGCCTTTCGGCAAGGTATTTCTTCAAGCCTTCAACCTCTATCTGGCGGTCGGCAGTGAAATAGGCACAGAGGTGCTCCACGCCGCCTATCTTCCTTACCACCACGCTCTTCATCTGCACGCCCTCATACTGTCCGACGAGGGTCTCTATCTCGCCCAACTCGATGCGGAAGCCGCGCAGCTTCACTTGGCTGTCGATGCGCCCGAGATATTCTATCTGTCCCTCGGCATTGTAGCGCACGAGGTCGCCCGTGTGGTACACCTTCACGGCCTTGCCGTCGATGATGATGTCGCAGAAACGCTCGGCGGTCAGATCCTCGCGATGCCAGTAGCCCCTGGCTATCTGCACTCCGCTCATGCAGAGCTCACCGGCAGCGCCTTGGGGCAGCAAGTGGCCTTCGGTGTCTACCACAAGGCCGAGTTGATTGTCCAAAGGACGGCCGATGGGGATGTTGCGGTATTCGCGACCCGGCTCCACGTCGAAGAAGGTGGAGGCAACGGTAAACTCCGTGGGGCCATAGCCGTTGATGAGACGGCACTTGCACTCTGGCGCCACGGTCATCTTCTCGCCTCCCACCAAGAGGTATTTCATTGGCAGGTCGGGGTACATCTGCAAGAGCATCTGCCCCAGCTGTGTGGTGAAGGTGCCGCCCGTGATGCCGTTTTCCACAATGAAGTCGCGGAGCAAGGCGAAGTCCTTGCGTGCCTCCTGTGGCACGGGATAGAGCGCTCCGCCCACGGTGAGCACAGGGTAGAGGCTCTCCACCGAGGCGTCGAAGGAGAAACTGGCGTGGCAGCAGACACGGCTCTCCTCGTTCAGCCGCCACTCGTGGGTGATGAACTGCACGAAGTGGGCCTTGCCCTCCTGGGTAATCATCACGCCCTTGGGCTTGCCCGTGGAGCCGGATGTGTATATCATGTACGCCAGGCCGTCGGGAGTGGCAAGGTTGGTATTGCAGGCTTTGCTGTCATCGCTGTGGGCAAGGAAATCGTCGAGGAAGACTACCGTCCCCTTGAAACCCAGGAAGGAGCCGTCGGCGTTTTTCTCGTCGAAGACGGCATGTGTGGTTACGAGCACTTGGCTCTCGGAGTCTTCCAGCATGTAGAGCAGGCGGTCGGTGGGATAGTCGTAATCGAGCGGCACGTAGGCGCATCCGGCTTTCTCTATGCCTATGGCAGCCACAAGGAACTCCCTTTGGTAGCCCATCATGATGCAGACGAAGGGCGAGTCTCCCTTGCCAGCGCCTGTTTCCACGAGGTGGGAGGCAAAGGCACCGGAAAGGTTGTCGAGTTGGGCGTAGGTGTAGGAGCCTTGGTTGTCTACCACGGCGATGTTACCTGGGGTCTTAGCCGCTTGCGCCATGAAGAGGGATGGATAAGTGGCACCTTCCACGGTGTCGAGGTGGGCTCCGGCGGAAAGGGACATCAGCTGCTCGCGCTCTTCGGGCGACGTGGTCTCCACGCTTGCGAGAGGTGCCTCAAGGTCGGCATCCATGATGTTGCGCAGGCATGAAGCCACAGTCTGCGCCACCATGCGCAGGTCTTCGGCAGAGAGCCTCGCCCCGCTTGCGTTGGCGTTGATTTCGTATCCGCCGTTCTTGCAGAATATCTCCACGCCCAGGTCGCTGTCGGTCACCATGTTGCGCATGTAGTGCCAGTGGTGCATCTCGCCGCCGAGAGTGTGGTCTTGGAAGTTGATGCTGCCCAGGAAGTTGAACTTTATGCTAGGCAGGTCGTGAAGGTCGTTGTAAACATGCGTGAGGGGATAGATTGCGCCCTCCGTCTTGGCAAAACGCCACTCGCCACGGAAGGACGCGAGGTATTCGCCGATGGTTTTCTTGTAGTCCACTTCGAGGCGCATGGGCAGTCCCTTCACATACATTCCGTAGTTGAACCTGTCGGCCTCGGTGCGCCCAGCGTATTCGGTCTGGAAGGAGACGTCGCCACGGCGCAAGAGCTTGGCCATGGCGAGGGTGAAGGCGGCATAGAACAGTTGGGATGTATGCACCCCGTGGTCGTGGCACCATTCGTCCACCATCTTGCCATCGCTGAAGGTCACCCATTCTTCACGCAACTGCTGCCACTCGCCGGCACTGCCCTCGGCGTAGACGGGAAACTCGCAACCTGCAAGGTGGTCGAGCATCTTCTGGCGTGCCTCGGCATAGCGATCGGTGGCGAAAGACTGTTGCTCATCGTCGGCTGCCTCGCAGAGGCCATAGGTCTGCGGCTGACGATAGGCTGGCTGGGCGTAATAACAGTCAAGGTCGGTGAGGAAATTGAGCTGCGACGTGCCGTCGTAGAGAATGTGGTGAACGTCGTAGAAAAGATAGTTGCCGCCTTCGGTCCGCGCGATAGTGTAGCGGTGGAGCGGCTTGCCGCCGAGCACGTCGAAGGGGCGCATATAAGCTCCGTCGGCGAGCCGCTTGGCCTCCGCCTCCGTCATCTCGACGCACTCGACATTAGGCTTCATCTCCTCATCGCGCCATTGCACGGGCGCACCGTTCTCCATGGCGAAGCGCATGGAGAGGTCGGGATGGTCGTAGAAGATGCGCTCCAAGGCATCTCTCAACCGCTCGGTGTCGATACTGTCGGCCAAACGTGTGCTGAAACCAGCATTGTATTTAGTGGCCAGGGGCTTGTTCATCCATTCGAGGAAGACACCCAACTGCGACTGCAGCAAAGAATGTTTAGTCATAAGGCTGATGAATTTAAGGTTTGAAAAAAGCGACTTCCGCAGGAGGCTCCGTTACAGTCCGAAGAGGGAGGAGAAGTCGGTCATGTCGAATATCTCCCTTACCGTGCTGTTAAGGTTCTCGACTTTCACCTTTCCCCCGTTCTTCTGCGCCTTCTTGAGCAAGGTGATGAACACGCGCAAACCAGAGCTGCTGATGTATTCCAGCCCCTCGCAGTCAACTACCACGTTCTCGGTGTCGTTGGCAGGAAGATCGTCCACTACCTTCTGGAACTCTTGAGCGTTGGTGGCGTCAAGATAACCCTTTAATTCGATAATAGTCTTTCCCTCAGACTTCTTGCAATTTATTTCCATAATTCTATGTGTTTTATATTCTTGTTCAGTTTGTTTTACTTCCACCGACATGCTTTGTCATCATCAGTCTGTTCATACCGTTTTCCCTCTTGTAGGTCACTTCGTCCATACACTTCTTGATGAGGAATATTCCCAGGCCTCCCACGGGACGCTCTTCCACGCCCAGCGAGATGTCGGCCTCCTTTGCCGCCGTGGGGTCGAAGGGCTTGCCGCTGTCTGTCAGCTCGAAGCGCAAGACCGACTCCCGAGGCTCGTACTTCACCTTCAGGTTGATTTTTCCTGTCTCTCCTTTTGGGTAAGCATAGTTCACCACGTTCACCATTGCCTCTTCCAAGGCGAGACGGAGCGATAGCACGAGACGCTTTTCGAGACCTAGTCGCTCGCCCAGCTTATTGAGAAACAACGGGAGTTTCTCCAGCTCCGCGAGACGGTTGTCGATGATGAGCTGCTCGCAATTCTTGTAGGAAACGGCGAAAAGGGTAAGGTCGTCGCTCTGCTCGGCATTGCCAACGAAGAGTTGCAAGTGATACCTTATATCCACGATGACCTCATGGGAGGTCTTGTTGGCCATGCCTTCAAGGATCTGCCTTACGCGCTCGGTGCCCAACTGGTCGCGGCGTTCGTTCTCAGCCTCCGTAAGGCCGTCGGTGTAGAGCAGGATGGTCTGGTTCTCATACATCGTGTATTTCTGCTCCACATAGCCCACGCCGTCGAAGAGACCGAGGGGCAGCTTGGGTATCAATGGCAGCTGGCTGCATCCGTCGGGAGAGAAGAGGAAGGGCGCGTTGTGACCGGCGTTGCAATAGGTTAGCTCGCCCGTTTGGGTGTCGAGCACGCCGATGAACATGGTGACGAACATCTCGGTCTGGTTGTTGCGCGTAAGCATGCGGTTGAGCTGCGACATGATTTCGCTGGTCGACTTGCGCTCGCTCACCAAGCTGCGGAACATGGTACACGTCATGGCCATGACGATGGCCGCCGCCACTCCCTTGCCCGAGACGTCGCCTATGGCAAGGTATATTTTCCCGTTTTCCAACCAGAAGTCGTAGAAGTCGCCACCCACACTGCGCGCGGGGGTAATGAAGGCGTCGATGTCGAGGTTCTCATATCCCTGCGGCAGCACGAAGTCGGTGGGCAGAATCTCCATCTGTATGCGGTGCGCCACCTTCAACTCGCTGTTGATGCGTTCTCTTGCCTGCGTGGCGTTTTCCAAGTCCTTGACATAGGTCTTGAGGGAGAGCTGCATGTGGGCGAAGGCTTCGTGCAGCTTGCCGAAATCGCCGTCGGTCGACATCGTTGGGAGGGACGCGTTGAAGTCGCCTTGTGCTATGCGATACGCCACGTCTGTCATCTCACGGAGGGGACGGACCATGTGGGAAATCAAGATGCTGAAGCACATCAGCAGCAGGATGATGCCGACAATCAATATCACCAGGATGATGACCGTGACGGACCCCATCTCAGACTTTACCGTGGAGTAAGGACACACGCTTGCCACTGTCCACCCCACATGGGGCAACGGGGCGTAACAAACAAGCACGTCGGTATCGCCTAGCTCACAATGCAAGGTTCCCTTTTCGCCCGCAAGCATTTTCTCGCCAAGCGTGGCGTAGTCGTCATCGTCCAAGAGATGAGCCATGGAGAAGATGTCCTCCTTGAAAATGAGGGTCGTGTCGGGATGGGCTATGACCTTGCCTTTCTTGCTGAGAATGAAGGAATAGCTGTTTTGGAATGGCTGCACGGTGCTCAGCTCCTGAGTCAAGTCATACAACGACACGTCAACCACCACCACTCCTTTCACGTCGCCTGCCTTGCCTCTTATTGCCTTGGCATACGACACTATGGCCTTATGGCTTCCAGTCTGGTCCACATAGGGTTCAGTCCACTCTCCCTTGTTTTCATTTACGGCATGATGATACCATTGGGTTTTCGTGTAGTCGTATTTGTCGAAAGGGATGGTGTTGTATATTATATTGCCATTGCTGTCTTCGTAGACATAGTCCAATATGGTGTCATGGTGCTGGCGCTTGTCGTAGGAGATGTAACCAACGCCCAATATCAAGGTGTTGTTCCTGACCAATTGGCCAATGAACTTCAAACCATTGGTGCGGTCTGCCGACGGGTTGGTAAGCTGCTGGCTGATGGTCATCTCAACAGTCGACTCCATCCACTCAAGCTCGTCGTCCATGTTCTGTATGGTGGCGTTTTGCAAGGCGAAGGTATAGAGAGCGGCTTGCGTCTCTTCCTGCTGCCGGCCATATGAGCCAAAGACGATGGCGATGCAGCCGAATATCAATACCGTCAGAAGCAGTATGGATAAGTATAATCGCGTTTGAAAAGACTTTCTTTTTTTCTGCATAGACTTTTGGTTTCCATGGTTATTGGCCGATTCGGTAGCATACTGTGTAGACGTAGCCTGACGCTTGGCAGACGCTGGTTTTGAAACAAACGTCTTTGGCCAACGGTGAGCTCATCAACGACGGCAACTGGTCAGTGAGGCCGATGCCGTGCATCTTGAGCAGGGCTTCCTTGCGCGTCCACAGTTTGGTGAATTCCACCGACGGACTGTCGGACTGCCTTATCTTTTCCTTTTCCTCGGTGGAGAAACAATAGCCGAGGACATCAAGGTCGGGCTCGGAAGGTATCTCCTCTACATCGCATCCCACGGAAGCATTGCCCATGACGCACATCACGGCCTTGGCGCAATGGCTCAGGTTGAAGTGAAGGCCGGGAAAGTCGAGGAGAAAAGGTTTGCCATACTTGTCGTAACCGAATTTCGGGACAATCTCCCTGCCCGTTTCCTCGTTCAGAAGAGCGCAGAGCAACGCATATGCCTTGGCGCATTGGAACTTGTCGGTCAAGCGGCAATAAGACTCCGCCTGCCGATGTCGCCAGTCTGGCAGTTGACGCAGACATTCCCGGTAGTCTTCCTCCGCCAAGCTACGGGGAACCTCGTATATTATCGTTTTAGGCCCACGCTTTTCCATGTTCCTTTTCGGTTAATGCGAGAATTATATGCAAAAAATGCTCAGAAGGGGAAAAGCAATGGCAGCACTATGGTCATGACGATTCCCATGATGACTTGCAACGGAAGGCCTACCTTGATATAATCGGCAAAGGTGTAACCTCCGGCGTGCATGACAAGGGCGTTGGGCGGCGTGGAGAAAGGCGAGGCAAAACACATGCTTGCGCCAAGGGTGACGGCGAAGAGCATAGGCAACGGACTGACTCCCAACTCCAACGATGCCGACATGGCTATAGGTGCCATAAGCACTGCCGTGGCGGTGTTGCTGATAAACATGGTGAGGAGCGAGGTGGTGAAATACAATCCGCAGAGCAACGCCACCGGACCGACATGGCCAAGGGAGGAGACGAGGGTGTGGCTCACCTCTGCCGACACGCCCGTCTTCTCCAAGGCGGTGGCCATGGGCATCATGGCGGCTATGAGCACCACGCTTTCCCAGTTTATGGTCTTGTAGGCTGCGTCAACCGAGCGGAAACAGCCTGTCACCACCATGAGCAAGCCTGCCGCGATGACGGCTGTGACGGGAGCGATAGGAATGATGTCAAGAGCCATGACCAACACCATGGCAAGCATTATGATGCAAGCGAGAGGTGCCTTGTAGTTAAGAGTGACCTTCTCTGCCATCTCCTTTGGTTGACCAAGGAGAAGCCAGTCGGTATCGGAGCGTTCGAGACGCGTGATGTTCTCCCATAAGCCTTGTATGAGAAGGGTGTCTCCGGCACGGAGCTTTGCCGACGGGAGATCCTTTGTGATGTACTCACCACGCCGTTTAATACCCAGGACATTGATGCTATAATTCTCGCGGAAGCATGAGTCGCGTAGCAAACTGCCCACGAGACGCGACTCTGGCATGACCACAATCTCGGCAATGCCTATATCATAAAAATTAAAAGACGGAGTCTTAATCTTTCGCAGTTTTGACTCGGTGGCGAAGCGTTCCACGTCCTTACCGTTTCCTTGCAGGTAAAGTACGTCACCAAACTGTATGATAGTGTTGGGCAATGGCAAGCGCTGGCTCACATTGCGCACAATGCCTGTATGATGCGATGCTTCATGGCGTATCTCAAATATTGTTACGCCAAAACGCGCCCTGAGGTCGAGCTGTGCCACAGTACTGCCCACTATCAGGCTGGAACGGTCTACTTTATAGGCTCGGACATCGCCTTTTATCCTGTACTCGTTTACAAGCTCATTAAGGCTCTTGCCTTTCTTGCGTCCGCCATCGGCTGCTGGTTTGTTGAGGAAGCGATCGCTTAGTGGCATCATGACGGCAATGCCCACCAGTAGACAAATTATGCCAACAGGGAAGAATGAGAAGAACGAAAGACCTTCATAACCATTTGCACGAAGGGTCTCATCGATAACGAGGTTGGGAGGCGTACCTATGAGCGTAAGCATTCCGCCTAAACTGCTCGCGAAAGCCAGAGGCATGAGAAATCGTGACGCGTTCTTGCCACTTGACGATGCCATGGAGACAACAATAGGCATCATTAGAGCCACGGTTCCTGTATTGCTGACAAAAGCTCCTATGACGGCAGTTACAACCATCACCAAGAGAAATAGCAAGCGGTCGTTGCCTTTTGCCAAGGCAAGGATACGTCCACCGACAACCTTGGCAAGACCGGTTTGCAGTATGGCTCCTCCAACTACAAAAAGTCCCACCATCATGATTAGGACAGGGTTAGAAAAACCCGACAAGGCTTCAGCTGGTGTTAACACGCCTGTAAGAAGCAATGCCGTTAGAGCGCAAAGCGCAACTATGTCGGCACGCGGCTTGCCGACAACAAACAACACTATGGTTGATAGAAGTATAATTATTACCAATGTCATTAAACAAAGGTAAGGCTTCTATACCCTTATCACCAAATCATTTACGTGTTTTTTAGATTCCTTATGCAATTTTTGGGAAACGGAAAAATCTCCAACCACAAAATGCGGTTGGAGATCATATTTGATGATTGACAAATAGTCAAACTTATTCAGCCTTAGGAGCTTCCTCGGCAGCAACTTCTGCCTGAGCCTCCTCTGCCTTAGGAGCCTCCTCTGCTGGAGTCTCAACGGCAGTTGCATCGGCCTTCTTCGTGCTACGACGGCTACGACGTGTCTTCTTGTCTCCCTTAGGAGCCTTAGCCATGTTCTCATCGAAGTCAACGAGCTCGATGAAGCACATTGAGGCGGCATCGCTTGGACGAACGCCGAGCTTGATGATACGTGTGTAGCCTCCAGGACGATCAGCTACGCGAGCTGCGATCTCACCAAAGAGCTCCTTAACGGCATAGCTCTTCTGAAGATAACGGAAAACAACACGACGTGAAGACGTTGTATCAGTCTTAGAGCGTGTAATCAGCGGCTCTACATATTTCTTAAGAGCCTTGGCCTTTGCGAGAGTCGTAGTGATTCTTTTGTGCATGATAAGGCTGGTAGCCATGTTTGAAAGCATGCTGGCCCTATGTGATGCAGTACGACTCAGATGGTTGAACTTTTTATTGTGTCTCATTTTTGTTTAATGCTTAATTGGACAGTTGAACAGTGACCTGAGGTTTATTCCTTATCCAGTTTATACTTTGAAATTTCCATTCCAAACGACAGATTCAGACTCAAGAGCAAATCATCAAGCTCAGAGAGCGATTTCTTACCGAAGTTGCGGAACTTAAGGAGGTCTGTCTTCTGATACTGCACAAGATCAGCAAGAGTTGAAACGTCGGCAGCTTTCAGACAGTTGAGCGCACGGACACTCAAGTTGAGGTCAGAGAGCTTGGTCTTAAGCAACTGGCGCATATGAAGAACCTCCTCGTCAAACTCCTCATTGCCTTCCTTGTCTGTGTTGTCCAAAGTGATCTTCTCGTCAGAGAAACAGAGAAGATGGAAGATGAGAATCTTGGCGGCTTCCTTGAGCGCGTCCTTCGGGTGAATGGAACCATCCGTAGTAACCTCCAGAATGAGATTATCGTAGTCGGTCTTTTGCTCGACACGAGTAGGCTCAACACTGTAACGCACGTTACGGATGGGAGTGTAGATAGAATCTATGGGAAGTACGTTGACATCGGTGCAGAACTGACGGTTCTCTTCAGCAGGAACGTAACCACGGCCCTTGTTGATTGTGAGATCCATCTGGAACGATGCATTAGAATCTAAATGACAAATCACCAAATCAGGGTTTAACACTTCAAATCCAGTCAGATACTTACCGATATCACCTGCCTTGAACTCCGTGGAATCCTCCACGGAAATGCTAACTTTCTCGTTCTCGAAATCGTCTACTACTTGTTTGAACCGTACTTGTTTCAGATTCAAAATGATATTGGTGACATCCTCCTTCACACCGGGAACGGTGGCGAACTCATGCTCAACACCACTAATGCGAATGGTGTTGATGGCATAACCTTCAAGCGAAGAAAGAAGGACGCGGCGGAGGGAGTTACCGATGGTAACACCAAATCCAGGCTCGAGAGGACGGAACTCAAACTTTCCGTAGTGCTCGTTGGCCTCCAACATCACAACTTTATCAGGTTTTTGAAATGCTAATATCGCCATTAATTCAATGATTTTTATTTATTTCGAGTACAACTCAACGATTAACTGCTCCTTGATGTTCTCAGGGATGTCAGCACGCTCGGGCACGTGAAGATACTTGCCGCTCTTGCTGTTCTGATCCCACTCCATCCAAGGATACTTGCTGTGGTTGAAACCTGCGAGGGCGTTCTCGATAACCTCAAGAGACTTAGCCTTCTCGCGCACACCTACGACTTGACCCGGCTTCACCGAGAAAGAAGGGATGCTGACGACCTTGCCATCAACAGTGATGTGCTTGTGGTTTACCAACTGACGGGCTGCAGCTCGTGTAGGAGCAATACCAAGACGGAAAACGATGTTGTCCAAGCGGCTCTCCAACAACTGGAGAAGAACCTCACCTGTCTTACCATCAGCCTTGGCTGCCTTGTCGAACAGGTTGTGGAACTGACGCTCCAACACGCCATAAGTGTACTTGGCTTTCTGCTTCTCAGCAAGCTGCTGACCATACTCAGATGTCTTGCGGCGACGGTCGTTGCCATGCTGCCCCGGAGGGAAGTTGCGCTTAGACAGCACCTTATCTGCACCAAAGATGGGCTCACCAAAACGGCGTGCGATACGAGACTTAGGACCTATATATCTTGCCATAATTTAAATGCTTTTCTTATTGTATCTAAAGATGTACGTTAGGGGTTCTTATTATACACGACGACGCTTAGGAGGACGGCAGCCGTTGTGTGGCAACGGTGTTACGTCGACAATCTCCGTAACCTCGATACCAGCGCCATGGATAGCGCGGATAGCGCTCTCACGACCGTTTCCAGGACCCTTCACGAAAGCCTTAACCTTGCGAAGACCAAGGGTGTAAGCTATTTTTGCGCAGTCCTCTGCTGCCATCTGGGCTGCATAAGGAGTGTTCTTCTTAGAACCGCGGAAACCCATCTTACCAGCTGATGACCAGGAAATAACCTGACCTTCGTTGTTGGCAAGAGACACAATAATGTTGTTAAAGCTACTGTGAACATGGAGCTGACCTGTAGCCTCAACGCGGACATTTCTTTTCTTAGATGTTGCTTTCTGTTGTTTTGCCATGATTAAGTTCCTCCATTAATTACTTAGTAGCCTTCTTCTTGTTTGCAACAGTCTTCTTCTTACCCTTACGAGTACGGGCATTGTTCTTGGTGCTCTGACCACGAACAGGAAGGCCATTACGATGACGGACACCACGGTAGCAACCAATATCCATCAGACGCTTGATGTTCATCTGAATCTCTGAACGGAGGTCACCCTCCACCTTGAATTCAGCTCCGATAATCTCGCGGATCTTGGCTGCCTGATCGTCAGTCCACTCGCTGACCTTCAGGTCACGGCTCACGCCTGCCTTATCCAATATCTTTGCTGAACTACTTCGACCTATACCATAAATATAAGTCAATGCGATCTCGCCACGCTTGTTCTGGGGCAAGTCTACTCCAACAATTCGTATTGCCATTAGTTGAAATAAATTGAATAAAAAACTTAACTTTTTGTTTAAATAACGCGTTGTTTTTGCTTAAAAGCGTACAAAAGTAATAAGAAAACTTCAAACAGCTTTCTCATTACCCATAACTTTACGCAATTTTAACGTTTAACCCTGACGCTGCTTCATCTTAGGGTTCTTCTTGTTGATGACAAACAGGCGACCCTTACGACGAACGATCTTGCAATCGGCTGAACGCTTTTTGATGGATGTTCTTGTCTTCATATTTGCAAGTATAAAAAATATGATGTTCTATTTATATCTGAACTCTATCCTTCCCTTAGTGAGGTCGTAAGGGCTCATCGCAACCTTTACCTTGTCACCTGGGAGTATCTTAATGTAATGCAGACGCATCTTGCCCGAGATATTGGCGATGATTTGTACTCCATTCTCAAGCTCTACGCGAAACATGGCGTTGGACAAGCTCTCTATTACTGTGCCGTCCTGCTCTATTGCTGACTGTTTTGACATAAAATTTATTTAACCTTTATCAATGTTCCAAAGAGGGTGAAGAGGTCTGTGCCAAGCACACAACCTTGAAAAGGCCCTCCATCAGGATTCCAATGGAGAGCCAATCCTGTGTATCATTCATCTGTCCTTGGAGACATATGTCCAAAGACCATATTAATATGCACTTACAGCGCCAGCCTTACGGGTGTGACCAGAATTCAACAGTCCATCATAGTGACGCATCAAGAGATAAGACTCTATCTGCTGCAGTGTGTCGATGACGACACCCACTGAAATGAGGAGGGATGTTCCTCCGAAGAACTGAGAGAATGCCTGTTGTACGTTAAGCAAGCCTGCCAATGCCGGCATGATAGCTATGAAAGCGATGAACAGTGAACCAGGGAGCGTGATGCGCGACATGACAGTGTCGATATATTCAGCCGTGTCGTGACCAGGCTTGATGCCTGGGATAAAACCGTTGTTGCGCTTCATATCCTCTGCCATCTGCTGAGGATTCAACGTGATGGCAGTATAGAAATAGGTGAATGCCACTATCAAGATTACGTAGACGATGTTGTATACAAGGCTACGGTTATCCATCAAGTTACGAACAAGCCAGCCAGATTCACTGCTCTGATACTGAACGATGGCCAATGGGATGAACATCAATGCCTGAGCAAAGATGATAGGCATCACGTTGGCTGCGAAAAGCTTCAGAGGAATGTATTGGCGAGCGCCACCCACTTGCTTGTTGCCGACAAGACGCTTCGCATACTGCACTGGGACCTTACGAGTGCCCTGAGTCAAAAGTATAGAAGCGCAGATGACAGCGTAGAGAATTAGAATCTCGGCGATAAACATCACAAGACCACCACCTGAAATGGCTGTGAACCTTGAGCTGAGCTCCTGGACGAAAGCCTGAGGAAGCCTTGCGATGATACCAATCATGATGACCAATGAGATTCCATTTCCGACTCCCTTGTCAGTGATACGCTCACCCAACCAAAGGATGAACATAGAGCCTGCCGCAAGAATGATAGTTGCCGGAATCATGAACACGCTCCAAGAAATGCCGCTGGCAAGAGCCGAGCTGGCCTGCATCTTGAGGTTGATAAGGTAACTCGGTGCCTGGAATAACAGGATTGCTACCGTCAGCACACGAGTGTACCATTGTATTTTCTTCCGACCGCTCTCACCCTCACGCTGCATCTTCTGGAAATAAGGCACAGCGACGGCAAGAAGCTGCATGACAATGGAAGCTGAGATGTAAGGCATAATTCCAAGCGCGAAAATAGATGCGTTGGAAAATGCTCCACCAGAGAACATGTCCAGCAGTGACATCAAGCCACCCTTGGTTTGCGACTGAAGTTGATCAAGCTTGGCGGGATCAATACCCGGAAGCACAACGAATGATCCGAAACGGTAGATAGCCGTAAACAGGAAAGTAACGAGGAGCCTCTGACGAAGATCCTCGACCCTCCAACAGTTCTTTAGTGTCTCAATTAGCTTTTTCATTATTAAATTTTTGTTGCATTACCACCAACTGCCTTGATAGCTTCCTCAGCAGTCTTAGAGAAGGCGTTGGCTTCGACGTCAACCTTTGCTGTCAGCTCACCCTGGCCAAGAACCTTTACAAGCTCCTTGCCATTTGTAAGACCAGCAGCCACGAGCTCCTCGATTCCGATCTTGGTGAGGTTCTTCTCCTCGGCGAGCTTCTGAAGGGTTGAGAGGTTCACTGCGAAGTACTCCTTGTGGTTGATGTTCTTGAAACCACTCTTAGGAACACGACGCTGCAATGGCATCTGACCACCCTCGAAACCAATCTTTCTCTTGTAACCGGAACGAGACTTGGCACCCTTGTGACCACGTGTAGATGTACCGCCCAGACCTGAACCAGGACCACGGCCGATACGACGACGTGAGTGAGTAGAGCCAGCTGCCGGCTTCAATGTATTTAATTTCATGATTACGTCTGTTTTAAAATGTTATTACTTAACGATCTCAACGAGATGGTGCACTTTGCGAACCATACCGAGATTGCTGGGAGTATCCTCAATCTCAACAACTTGAGAAATCTTGCGAAGGCCAAGTGCGAGAAGAGTTCTCTTTTGGTCTACAGGAGCGCCGATTCGGCTCTTGATTTGCTTTACTTTTATTGTTGCCATTGTTTATAATCCCATTAACCGTTAAACACTTTGTCCATGGCGACACCACGCTCACCAGCTACGGTGTAAGCGTCACGCATTTGAGACAGCGCGAGCACTGTTGCCTTCACCAGGTTGTGGGCGTTTGATGAGCCCTTAGACTTTGCAATCACATCAGTAACACCAACGCTCTCGAGAACGGCACGCATAGCACCACCGGCCTTAAGACCAGTACCGGCTGCTGCGGGCTTCAGGAGAACCTGGGCACCACCGAACTTAACCTCCATCTCGTGAGGCACCGTGCCCTTGAGCACAGGAACCTTGAAGAGGTTCTTCTTGGCAGCGTCTGTGCCTTTCTGGATTGCGGCGGTAACCTCACCAGCCTTACCCAGACCATAACCAATCACACCGTTGCCATCACCGACCACGACAATGGCAGCGAATGTAAAGGTACGACCACCCTTGGTAACTTTCGTCACACGGTTGATAGCAACCAGGCGGTCCTTCAATTCAGCGTCACTATTAACTCTTACTTTATTCATTGCCATAATCGATTAGAAATTAAGTCCACCCTTACGAGCAGCGTCAGCAAGAGCCTGAACGCGGCCATGATAGAGATAGCCATTACGGTCAAAAACCACTGACTCGACACCTGCTGCCTTGGCCTTCTCAGCCAAAGCCTCGCCAACCTTCTCAGCCTGCTGAATCTTAGGAAGTTTCTCCAAGCCTAAAGAAGAGGCAGAAGCGAGAGTCTTGCCCTCTAAGTCGTTAATCACTTGTGCGTAGATCTGCTTGTTGGAGCGGAACACAGTAAGACGGGGACGCTCAGCTGTTCCCTTGACGTTCTTGCGAATGCGGAACTTTATCTTGATTCGTCTTTCTACTTTCTTTGTTGTCATGATTTCGTTGTCACTTTAAAAGTTACTTAGCTGCAGCTGTCTTACCAGACTTCCTGCGGATGACCTCACCCTTGAAGAGTACACCCTTACCCTTATAAGGCTCAGGCTTGCGGAAAGAACGAATTTTAGCACAAATAAGACCAAGCAGCTGCTTGTCTGCGCTCTCCAGCATAATCTGTGGGTTCTGGTTGCGCTCTGACTTTGTCTCTACCTTCACCTCGCTGGGGAGCTGGAGGAAGATTGGGTGAGTGTAACCGAGAGAGAACTCGAGAAGATTACCCTGGTTAGAAACACGATAACCGACACCGACAAGCTCAAGGTGCTTCTTGAAGCCCTCGCTTACGCCAACAACCATGTTGTTGATCAAAGAGCGATACAGACCGTGGAAAGCTTGCTTCTGCTTGTAGTCAACAGGGCTGTTCTCATCAATCTCAAGAGTGATTTGAGCATCCTCCTGAACCATCTTGATTGAAGGATCAAGATACTGTGAAAGCTCACCCTTAGGACCCTTAACGGCAACGACGTTCTCCTTCGCATCGAAGTTAACAGTAACTCCTGCGGGAACACTAATTGGCAATTTACCTATTCTTGACATAACTTAAACCTCCAATTAATAGACGTAGCAAAGAACCTCACCGCCAATCTTAAGGTCAGCGGCCTCCTTGTTTGTCATGACTCCCTTTGATGTAGACAGGATTGCGATACCCAGTCCGTTAATAACTCTCGGCATGTCCTTGTAACCGGTGTAACGGCGAAGGCCAGGTGTGGAAACGCGCTTCAAGCTCTTGATGGCGTTCTCCTTTGTTTGCGGATCATACTTCAAGGCAACCTTGATAGTGCCCTGAGGACCATCCTCAATGAACTTGTAGTTCAGGATGTAACCCTTCTCGAAGAGAATCTTCGTGATAGATTTCTTCATGTTTGACGCAGGAACCTCAACCACGCGGTGATGAGCCATGATTGCGTTTCTGAGCCGTGTCAGATAATCTGCTATTGGATCTGTCATAAAATAAAAATGTTTAATTAATCGGGACTACCCCGACAATATTAAATATGTGAGTTTCTCTTTTTAAACCTTTTGTTTAGTTGACAGTGTCGATGTCCCTAGAAGAAAACATCTTACTGTCAACCAAAGGGTGAGAGTTGCTTACCAGCTTGCCTTTGTCACGCCGGGAATCAAGCCCTGAGAAGCCATCTCGCGGAACTGGATACGTGAGATACCGAACTGGCGGATATATCCACGTGGACGACCTGTGAGCTTGCAACGGTTGTGCTGGCGGATTGGGTCGGCGTTCTTTGGAATGGCCTGCAATTTGCGAGCAGCCTCATAAGCCTCAGCTACGTCGTTGGAAGTAGCGATGATCTTCTTCAGGGCCGCGCGCTTCTCAGCATAGCGGGCAGCGAGCTTGGCACGCTTTACCTCGCGAGCCTTCATTGATTCTTTTGCCATATCTCTTAATCGTTTTTAGCGTTTTTGAAAGGAAGGCCGAATGCCTTAAGCAGAGCGAAACCCTCCTCATCAGTGTTGGCTGTAGTGACGAAAGTGATGTTCATACCCTGAAGGCGGTCCACCTGGTCGATGTTGATCTCAGGGAAGATGATCTGCTCATCAATACCAAGAGTGTAGTTACCGCGTCCGTCAAACTTAGAGTTGATACCCTTGAAGTCGCGGATACGAGGAAGGGCGATCTTCACGAGACGCTCCAGGAACTCGTACATACGCTCACGGCGAAGTGTTACCATTACGCCGATAGGCATCTTCTTACGAAGCTTGAAGTTTGCGATATCCTTCTTAGAATATGTAGCCACGGCTTTCTGACCAGTGATGGCAGTGAGCTCGTTGATGGATACATCAATGATCTTCTTGTCCTGAGTGGCATCGCCAAGACCCATGTTGATGACGATCTTCTTCAAGACAGGAACCTGCATGGCAGAAGTATAGTTGAACTGCTCTTTGAGAGCTGGAGCGATCTGCTCGTTATACTGTTTCTTAAACTGTGCTGTATCCATTACTTGATCTCCTCCCCTGACTTTTTAGCGATACGGATGACATTCTTGCCCTCGTGCTTTACAGCGACGCGAGTAGCCTTGCCACTCTTTGGATCGATAAGGCTGATGTTTGAGATGTGAATAGGAGCCTCCTGCTTCACGATTCCTCCTTGAGGATTCTTTGCTGAAGGCTTCGTGCTCTTTGAAACCATGTTGACACCCTCAACGATGGCACGGTTCTCTTTCACAAGCACCTTGAGCACTTTACCCGTCTTGCCCTTGTCGGAACCGGCAATGACGATGACGTTGTCGTCTTTCTTGATATGTAACTTACTCATTACTTCTTTCATTTAAAGATTAAAGAACCTCAGGTGCGAGAGACACGACCTTCATGTTGACAGCACGCAGCTCACGGGCAACGGGGCCGAAAATACGGCTGCCGCGAAGCTCACCAGCGTTGTTGAGCAACACGCAAGCGTTGTCGTCGAAACGGATGTAAGAACCATCCTGACGACGGATCTCTTTCTTGGTGCGAACGACTAAAGCCTTAGATACCGCACCCTTCTTCAAGTCGCTGCTAGGCAGGACGTTCTGGACAGCAACAACTATGACGTCGCCTACACTTGCGTAACGACGGCCTGTACCACCGAGCACACGGATGCACATTGCCTCACGAGCACCACTGTTGTCTGCTACTGTAAGTTTTGTTAATGCCTGTATCATAATTACTTAGCCTTTTCTACGATTTGTACTAATCTCCACCTCTTGGTCTTGGAAAGTGGACGAGTCTCCATGATCTGGACTGTATCGCCCATGTGAGCCTCGTTCTTCTCGTCGTGAGCGTGATACTTCTTCGTCTTCTGGACGAACTTACCATAAATAGGGTGCTTCTCCTTGAACTTAGCTGCGACAACGATGGTCTTGTCCATCTTGTCACTGATAACGACACCCTGTCTTACTTTTCTTAAATTACGTGTTTCCATTTGTGCCATTACTTGTTAAGTTCCCTTTCGCGAAGCACTGTCTTCATGCGTGCAATATCACGACGCGCAGCTTTGATCTGTGACGGATTCTCAAGCGGGGAAATCTGATGGTTGAGCTTAAGCTGCTTGTAAGCTGCCTCAGATTGCGCCAGCTTCTCGCGCAAGTCCTTGTCGGCGAGTTCTGTGATTTCTTTGATCTTCATTATTATGCGTTTTTGTCGTAATCACGACGGATGACGAATTTTGTCTTCACTGGGAGTTTCTGGGCAGCCAGGCGAAGGGCCTCCTTGGCCACCTCGAGGCTTACACCTTCCACTTCGAAGAGTATGCGACCGGGAGTGATAGGAGCTACCCATCCTGCTGGATCACCCTTACCTTTACCCATTCGGACGTCTGCAGGCTTGCGGGTGATTGGCTTGTCAGGGAAGATACGGATCCACACCTGACCCTCACGGTTCATGTAACGGTTGACAGCTACACGAGCTGCCTCAATCTGGCGGCTGTCCAGCCATATGCTCTCAAGGGTCTTGATGCCGAACGAGCCGAAAGCCAGTTGCGTGCCGCGATGAGCGTTGCCTTTGTTGCCACGTCCATCCTGCGGCCTTCTATATTTTACTCTTTTTGGCTGTAACATTGTAGATGATTCTTTTAGCGATTATTGTTTCTACGGCGTCCGCCACGGTTGCGGCGATCACCATCGCGGCGTGAGCCACGTTCGTTACGTTCCTGCTGGAAGTTAGGAGCGAGCTCCTTCTTGCCATAGACCTCACCGCGCATGATCCAAACCTTGATACCAAGCAGGCCAACCTTTGTCAGGGCCTCTGTCTGGCAGTAGTCGATGTCGGCACGGAAAGTGTGCAGAGGAGTACGACCCTCCTTGAACATCTCCTGACGTGCGATCTCGGCACCGTTCAGACGGCCGGAGATCTGTACCTTGATACCCTCGGCACCAGCGCGCATTGTGTTCTGCACGGCCATCTTGATGGCACGGCGGTAAGCCATGAGGTGCTCGATCTGGCTAGCGATGTTCTCACCAACGATTGTTGCGTCGAGCTCGGGGCGCTTCACCTCGAAGATGTTGATTTGAATGTCCTTCTTGTAAAGCTTCTTCAGCTCCTCTTTCAACTTGTCAACATCGTGACCAGCCTTACCGATGACGATACCCGGACGAGCGGTGCAAATAGTGATGGTGACGAGCTTGAGAGTACGCTCGATGATGATGCGTGAAACCTGGGCTTTCTCGAGACGCTTCTTCAGGTAAGTGCGAATCTGCTTGTCCTCTACGAGGTTGTCGCCGAAGTTCTTGCCACCGAACCAATTAGAATCCCAACCACGGATTATACCAAGACGGTTGCTTATTGGATTAACTTTCTGTCCCATTCTATTTAATCTTTATCGTCATTAGTTTTGGCATCCACGAACAATGTGACGTGGTTAGAGCGCTTGCGAATTCTGTATCCGCGACCCTGTGGGGCCGGCCTCATACGCTTCATGGTTACGCCTTCGTCTACGAAGACCTTGCTGATGTACAGTTCTCCGTCCTCAGCCTTGCGATCGTTCTTGGTCTCCCAGTTGGCGATAGCAGAGCGAAGAAGCTTCTCCACGTCCTGAGCGGCACGCTTCTTAGAGAACTTGAGCACGCCAAGGGCACGGTTGACCTCCATACCACGAACCATGTCTACCACGTAGCGCATCTTGCGGGGAGAGGAGGGAACGCCAACGAGCTTGGCGAAGTATTGATTCTTACGGGCTTCTTTCAACTTTTCAGCCGCGTTATGTTTTCTTGCTCCCATTATGTTTGCTTGAATTTAATGCTTATCCCGATTACTTCTTGTTGTTTCCGGTATGACCACCGAAGCGACGTGTGAGAGCGAACTCTCCGAGGCGGTGACCAACCATGTTCTCAGTAATGTACACGGGGATAAATTTGTTACCGTTATGAACTGCGACAGTATGACCCACGAAGTCAGGTGAAATCATACATGCTCTGGCCCATGTCTTGACAACGCTCTTCTTGCCGCTCTCGTTCATGGCAAGGATTTTCTTCTCGAGCGAGACATTAATGTACGGGCCTTTTTTAAGTGAACGACTCATAATTTGCTCTGTGTTTTAAGTTACTTCTTTTTAGCCCTCTCGATAATGTACTTGTTCGAGAGCTTCTTCGGTGCACGAGTCTTGAGGCCCTTAGCGTACAAGCCCTTGCGTGAGCGTGGGTGTCCACCGCTCTGACGGCCTTCACCACCACCCATCGGGTGATCTACAGGGTTCATGACAACACCACGGTTGTGAGGACGACGACCGAGCCAGCGTGAGCGACCAGCCTTACCCGACTGCTCAAGAGCGTGGTCTGAGTTGCCTACGCTGCCAACAGTTGCCTTACAAGCAGAGAGGATCTTGCGAGTCTCACCTGAAGGGAGCTTGATGACGCAGTAGGAGCCTTCACGAGAAGTAAGCTGAGCAAAGTTACCAGCCGAACGAACGAGCAGGGCACCCTGTCCCGGACGCAACTCGATGTTGTGGATCACGGTACCGACAGGAATGTTCGCAAGCGGAAGGGCGTTACCAACCTCAGGAGCGGCGTCAGCGCCTGACATGAGATTGTCGCCAACCTTCAATCCGTTAGGAGCAATGATGTAACGTTTCTCGCCATCTGCGTAGAAGAGAAGAGCGATACGAGCAGAACGGTTTGGATCGTACTCGATAGTCTTCACTACAGCAGGAACACCATCTTTCTCTCGCTTGAAGTCAATGAGACGATACTTCTTCTTGTGGCCGCCGCCGATGTAGCGGACAGTCATCTTACCGGTGTTGTTTCGACCGCCGGTTGAACGCTTACCGTAAACGAGAGACTTCTCTGGCACGGATGCAGTAATCTCCTCGAACGTGCCAATAACCTTGTGTCTTTGACCCGGAGTAACCGGGTTGAATTTACGTACTGCCATTTCTTATTTTAGATATTGCTGTAAAAATCAATAGTGTCACCGTCTTTCAAGGTGACGTAGGCCTTCTTGTACGCGTTCTTCTGACCGCGGATGAGACCTGCCTTGGTGTAACGGCTTGAGCGCTTGCCGGCGAAGCGTGCTGTGTTGACAGACTCCACCTTCACGTTGTAAAGGCTCTCTATCTCTTTCTTAATCTGGAGCTTGTCGGCCTCGGGACGAACGATGAAACCATAGCGGCTTGCGTCCTTCTCGGTGATTTTGTTCTGTTTCTCTGTTACCAGAGGCTTAATGATAATGTTTGCCATTTCTTTCTTCCAAATTACTTGTTAAGCACGCCGTTGATCATCTCCAGTGAAGCCTCAGCTATCACGAGCACATCAGCGTTCAAAATCTTGTACGTATTGATGTTGTTTGCGCTCATGATCTCGGCCTTCTGCAGGTTGCGAGCGGACAAATATACATTTTTATTCACTTCTGGCAAAACCACGAGAGTCTTCTTGCCCTCAACTTTAAGATTTTTAGTGATATTTACGAAATCTTTAGTCTTTGGAGCTGTCATATCGAAGTTGTCCACCACGATAATCTCGTTGTCCTTGGCCTTGTAAGAAAGGGCTGACTTACGAGCAAGAATCTTTACTTTCTTGTTGAGCTTGAAGCCGTAGTCGCGTGGCTTAGGACCGAAAACGCGTCCACCGCCGACGAGCACTGGTGAGTTGATGTCACCGCGACGTGCGCCGCCGCCACCCTTCTGACGACCGAGCTTGCGTGTAGAACCGCGATGCTCGCTACGCTCCTTAGACTTTGCCGTTCCCTGACGCTGGTTTGCCAGATACTGCTTAACGTCGAGATAGATGACGTGATCGTTTGGCTCAATGCCGAAGACAGCGTCATTCAATGTAACCTTCTTGCCGGTCTCCTGACCGTTGATATTCAAAACGCTGAGTTCCATTACTTCTGAATTAAAACAGTTGAACCATTGTAACCTGCCGTAGAACCCTTCACGATGATGAGGTTCTGCTCAGGGATTACCTTTAACACTTTGAGGTTCTGGGTTGTAACCCTGTCGCCTCCCATTTGGCCGCCCATGCGCATGCCCTTGAACACCTTTGCGGGGTAAGAGCAGGCACCGATTGAACCCGGCTTGCGGAGACGGTCATCCTGACCGTGAGTAGCTTGTCCGACACCGCCGAAACCGTGGCGCTTCACAACGCCCTGGAAGCCTTTACCCTTGGATGTGCCAACAACGTCGACAAACTCGGCACCGTTGAAAATGTCAACAGTGACAGTGTCACCAAGGTTGTACTCCTCGTCAAACTTGAACTCGGCCAAGTGCTTCTTCGGTGTTGTTCCAGCCTTCTTGAAGATTCCTGTCATTGGCTTGTTGGTGCGGCTTTCCTTAGCCTCGCCAAAGCCCAACTGATAGGCTTTGTAACCGTCCTTCTCGACAGTCTTCACCTGGGTAACAACACAAGGACCAGCTTCGATAACAGTGCACGGCACGTTTTTGCCGTCGGCACTGAAAACGGATGTCATTCCGATTTTTCTTCCAATTAATCCTGGCATCTCAGTTTAAAAAATTAAATAATAATATAATGTTGTTTTGTGTTCTCTTTAAGTGATACCCGCTTTTTCAAGCTCACAACACACTTAAAAAGAACCGCTCACTTCTTCTAAACTGAAGGCCAAGTTGCTCTAATTCAGCGTATTGATGGCTTTGAGCCAGCGCAATACCCACTTTTGCGGTGCAAAGGTACGACTTTTTGCGCTATCCACCAAGAGTTTACGCGATTATTTTAAAAAAGATTTTAGGCGTTGGATGATTTATGTTGTTTCCATAACTCATGCCCTAAAACCTTGCAGGGGCAGACCCTGCACGTCGTTTATCAATCACCGCGTAGCCTATTGCGGCGCAGCAATCTTTAAACCCTTTTTATCTGTGTGAAAAAAATAAGAGAAATCAAGATTGAGCCTTATTTCTTCAAGTGGTACTTTATAATAGGAGTCATGTAGTCGGCGCAGCGCTCGAAGCCGAGGTCGGTAAAGTGGATGCCGTCCACGGTGCCCTCGTTGTCGGTGCCTATCATGTCGGCGGAGGAGACGAAATACACGTTTTTGTCGCCGGCGGCACGAAACTTCTTGTAAAACTTGGCAAGCGTGGCGTTCTTCCCCTCGATGCTCTTCCGCGTCTCCGAATTAAAGCGCATTGGCGGGAAGATCGGGTTCTCCACAAGGAGTATGGGCGTGTCGGGGCGCGCCTTGCGCAGGATGGAATAGAAGCGCTCTATCTTCTCGTTTATCATGTCGCTCGTGCAGTTGGGCAGCATGTCCATGATGTAGAGTGCGGCATCGTGTCTCGCCATTATCTCGGCTATCTCCGGGTCGAGCCTGCCGTTGCCGCTGAAGCCGAGGTTCACCACCACGCGGTTGAGCCTGCGCTCAATGATGTTGGTCGCCGCCATGCCCGGCCTTGACGCGCATCCGCCTTGCGTGATGCTCGTGCCATACCACACTATAGGCTTGGACTCTACGGGCAACGCCACGCGTGGCTTGCCTATCGTAGCGGTTTCGTCAACTCCTATCTCGAGCGAGTCGATGCCTTCGTAGAGGGGCAGGTAGAGCATGTATTCATGCTCCTTGCCATCGAGGTTGTCTATCAGCTTCGACTTGTTGCTGATTCGTTCCATCGGCTTGGCGCTGTTCACGAATACCCATTGGTCATTGGCTTGCAGACAATAGAGGTCAAGTCCGCGAATGCCCGTGGCGGTCATGTGGTTCATGTTGAACACCGAGCGGTTTTTCCATTTCACGCCTATCTGCTTGGCATCCGTGCGGAATCGCACCGCCATGCCCGCCGTGTTCTGCCCGAGGCTCCATAGCTCGTCGCGCACCTTGCCCTTGAGCGAGTCGGGCAACCGAGTGTACACGCGCGACTGGTCGGGCACCGGCTGACCGATGATCTTGAATAGCGTCGCCTCATTATAGCGGAGCTGCGCCGCGGCGGTGGCATAGAGGGCAAGAAGCAAGGTGAACAACAAGCAGATTCTTTTCATGGCCTCGATTATTTAGATTAATGTCGCAAAGATACACAATTTCGCGTAAAAGTACATCCTTTACACCTTATACAAGATTTTCCTTTACCCCTCCTTGATTATCCAGTCGCCTATCGTCCTTTGGTTGCTGTCGTAGTTGACACCAATCTTAAACAATCGTTTGCCTTCGGCTGAATAAGGAATCAGGTAGCCCTTGTCGTCAATCTGCTTGATGGCATCCTCTGCCGAGCCGTCATATTTCAGCTCGAAGACATAGACTGCATCGGGCATGTGAACCACGGCATCGGCTCTACCTATGGCACTGTCTTCCTCCACCAAGATAAGAGCGCCCATCAAGTTGAATATCAAGTAGAACACCGTCTGAAAATCACGCTCGTTCTTATTCGACAAGCGGTTGGAGATACTTGCGAGATAAGCCTTTAGGCGCGCCATCGCCCCCTCCAAGTCACCATCATAGAGCATTTCCACAAACTCAACCACCAAACTGTTGTTGTCTATCGACATCGGCGAGAGATAGTTGGGAGCCAAACTCTTCAACATACCGATTTTCACCTCTTGGTTAGGATAGCCCAGCTGATAGCTCTTGGTGATAGCCCTGTACCTCTTGATGGTGAGATAGCCGCTCTGATAGAGCAACGGCAGAGGTGAGGTCATCTGCTCTGGCGACACGTCGAAGTCATCCACGCTGGCACCCTTCTTCTCGATGTCCATCACGTTGACGTGATATTTCTGTAGGCTCTTGATGAGATAACTTGGAGTGCCTGAGCCAAACCAATAGGAATCTATCTTCTGTCCGTTCAAGGCTCTTATCAAGCTGAAAGGGTTGAAAACATCCTCAGAATGCTCGCTAAAGTGATAACCATCATAATATTGGCGCAATTCTTCCAAACATTCTTCATACGACAAGCCAAGAGCCTTTCCCAAACACTCCACATCAGGCTTCATCACGGTGGTCAGCTCGGTAATGCTGATGCCGCAAATGGCTGAATATTGATCGAGCATGCTGATGTTGTCGAGGTTGTTGAGCTCGCTGAAGATGCTGAGCTGTGAGAACTTGGTGATGCCCGTGATAAACGTAAACTCCAAGTATGGGTCGAGCTTCTTGAGTGGGCTGTAGAAGTTTTGCATGATGAGTCGGAGGTTCTTCAAGTTATCCTTCTCATGCACCACGTCGAGCAATGGGGCATCATATTCATCAATGATGACCACCACCTTCTCGCCTGTCTGCTGATAGGCACGCTCAACGATTCCCATCAAGCGTTCGTTGGGATAAATCTCGTTCTCTTCTTTTCCATACAACTTTTCGTATGGCAGAAGAATGAAGTCGAGATAATGCTTCAAGGCATCCTCATCGAAATGTTTTGCACCACTCATGTCGAAATGCAAGACGGGATGCTTCACCCAGTCCTTCTCATAGTCGGCGATGGCAAGTCCCTCGAAGAGCTCCTTCCTGCCCTCGAAATAAGCTTGAAGCGTGGAGGCAAATAGAGATTTACCGAATCGTCTTGGACGACTCAGGAAGACATAACTCATCCCCTTCTTTCGGAAATCGACAATATATTTTGTCTTGTCAACATAGAGATAGCCACCCTCCCTAATCTTCTCGAAAGTCTGCACTCCCACAGGATATTTATTTACGATTTCTGCCATCATCTTGCTCGTTTAGCATTTACAACTGTAAAAATACGCAGAATATTTCTAATCGCCAAACTTTTCGATGCAAATCTTACTGTTTTATTCTGAAAAAGCAGACTGCCTATTGTCGTTAATGTAAATAGGCTTTTAGGTCCGCGAATGGACACTGAATCGCCCTCGGCATGGCATATCGTAAAGAATTATTGCCGGAATTTAACACTTGGCGAGAGCGTAATCCAGGGAGAAAAACAGAAGCATGGCGGCATGGAAACGCCATGTCTCCGCACAAGAATGCCGCCCGGGTATGCTATCGAGGCGTGATTACGCTGATATGGCGACGCGTTAGCATTGGCATGGCGACGCGGTTACGCTAAAAAGGTGACAAGATTTCAGTGAAATCGTGTCGCCTTTTTAGCGTAATGATGACACGGAATTTCTTTTCCTTCCATCCCGCAACGTACAAAAAGTTACAATATACTATTAATCAGCATGATACAAGACTTTCGCAAGACTGGCCGCCAATCAGACAAAAGGCAGGCAATTTTTAAATGGGCGATTCTCAGACGGCCTTTTGTCTTATATTTTCATGACATTCAGAACAACAAGATGGTGCTTTCTCGAACAGATTAAGTAAATTTGCACTTGCTTGTTGAATGCACGCAATAAAAGATTTAGAACAAAAGAACAATGAATATCAAGTCAATAAGTAGCAAGCTGAAGGGCAACCCCACGATGGTGGAGGGTACCGTATATTCGATGCTCATCATCTGCAGCATCTCGCATTTCCTGAACGACATGATCCAGTCCATCATCCCCTCCATCTACCCTATCGTGAAAGATAAGTTCGACTTCTCGTTTGCGCAGATAGGCATTATCACGCTGGTGTTCCAGATGACATCTTCCATCCTGCAACCCTTCACAGGACTCTATGCTGACAAGCATCCACGACCTTACGCCCTCTCGGTGGGCATGTGCTTTACGTTGGTGGGACTGTTGCTGCTCGCCTTCGCCGAGAACTATTTTCTCATTCTCTTGGCAGTGAGCGTGGTGGGACTTGGCTCTTCCGTGTTCCACCCCACGGCATCACGAGTGGCACAGTTGGCATCGGGCGGCAAGAAAAGCTTGGCGCAGTCCATCTTCCAAGTGGGAGGCAACGGCGGTTCGGCGGTGGGTCCCTTGTTGGCGGCGCTCATCATTCTGCCCTTCGGTCAGCACGCCATCTCGTGGTTTGCCTTGGCGGCATTGTTGGCGGCGCTCATCATGGTCAGGCTTGGGGCTTGGTATAAGGCAAGACTTGCCTACGTGGTAAAGCATCCGCAGAAGCAACCGCCCCTCAACCACGATATCTCCAAGCGAGCCAAGTATGGGGCATTGACAATACTCATCCTGCTGGTCTTCTCGAAATATTTCTACACGTCTTGCATCACCAGCTATTTCACGTTCTTTCTGATGGACAAGTTCGGCATCTCGGTGCGGGCATCCCAACTCTGTCTTTTCGTTTTCCTCGCCGCCTTCGCCATCGGCACAGTGGCAGGAGGCATGCTTGGCGACAAGTTCGGCAGGAAATATGTCATCTGGTTTTCCATCCTTGGAGCCGCTCCCTTCGCCCTTGCCATGCCTTTCGCCAACCTTGCGTGGACCATCGCCTGCACCTTCCTCTCGGGTCTCATCATCGCCTCGGCATTCTCGTCCATCGTGGTCTATGCCACCGACCTGATGCCCGACAAGGTGGGGCTGATAGCCGGCATCTTCTTCGGACTGATGTTTGGATTGGGCGGCTTGGGTTCCGCCTTCTTCGGCTGGCTCGCCGACAAGACCAGCATCGGGTTCATCTTCCGGGTCAGTGCCTTCCTGCCGCTCTTGGGTGTCATCGCAGGCTTCTTGCCGGATACGCAGAAAGTGAACGAATTAAAAACTTCAGGCCATAGCCGTTAATTCTACGAAAGAAAAATGCGGAAATCCGCAAAAATCTTTCATAAAAGATAACTTTTCCTTACTTTTGCGAAAGAAAAATGCGGAAATCCGCAAAAATCTTAGCTTATGATTATAAAAAGAGAAAAATATCTACAAGAATTGATTAGCGCACGGCATAATGGTCTGGTAAAGATTATCACTGGCATGCGCCGTTGTGGGAAATCCTTCCTGTTGTTCCGTCTCTTCAAGCGTTTTCTTGAAGATGACGGAGTGATGCCCGACCATATCATAGAAATGGCTTTCGACGATTACGCTTTCAAGGACTTTCGTAATCCCGACAAGTTTTATAAGTATGTAAAAGAAAGGATTATTGATGACCAACCATACTATATCTTGCTTGATGAGGTACAGATGCTCGATGAATTTGAGGACGTGCTAAATGGCATGCTACATATCCCCAATGCTGATGTCTATGTGACGGGAAGCAATGCACACTTTCTGTCAAAGGACATTATAACCGAATTTCGTGGACGAGGCTACCAAATACATGTGTCGCCACTTAGCTTCGCAGAATTTATGACAGTATATGATGGCGACAAAGTAGATGGCTGGAACGAATATCTGCTTTATGGTGGACTTCCCCCTGTAGTTTTACTGAAGACTGAGGAAGAAAAAGTGAGACTTCTGAACAGTCTTTTGACTGAAACATATATGATAGATGTCATCAACAGGAACAAAGTGAAGAACGATACTGAACTCAATGATTTATTCAAAGTTCTTGCCTCAGGCATTGGTGGTCTAACCAATCCACAACGACTTGCCAATACATTTCAATCAGTAAAGAACGTCACGATAAGCCCTGCAACCATCAAGAGATACATAGAATATCTATCAGATGCCTTTTTGCTTGAGGCATGCAATCGCTATGACGTGAAAGGGCGCAAGTATATCGGAACCCCTCTGAAATATTATTTCTCAGACTTGGGTATCCGCAATGCGCTTCTTGGTTTCCGCCAGCAAGAGAAGACCCACCTTATGGAAAATGCCATTTACAACGAGCTTCGTCATCGTGGGTATAGTGTGGACATCGGTAACGTAGAATACAATGGAGTGGATGAAAAAGGCACTAAAGTCAGACGGATGCTCGAAGTTGACTTTGTTAGTAACCGTGGATACAAACGCTGCTATATCCAATCAGCTCTGAGTCTGCAAGATGAAGAGAAAATGAAACAAGAACTGGCCTCGTTGCTACGCATCAATGACAGTTTCGTAAAATACGTGATAACAGGCGACATCATCAAGAAATACCAAAACGATGATGGTATCGTGCTGATGGGTGTATTTGACTTCCTATTGGACAAAGATTCTATATGACAACTTCATTAAGGCTAATGACAATCTTGGGTATGAAAACATCCAAAAAGCTCCCTCAATGAGGGAGCTTTTTGGATGTTTTCATACCTCATTGAGGGATTTTTAGTATATCTGCCCCAGTTTTACATAACATTCATCCATGCTGCCCGCATGCCCCTTTGTAGCTATATTCCCTCCTCCTCTTCGAGTATTCTGAAGAGGATGGCATGCTCCAGAGCCAGCGGCTTGTTGTGCTCAAAGAACACAGTGCCTGTCACGGGTGCTTTCACCTCTTCTATCACGGTTCCCTCATAGGGGTCTATGATACGTGCCAGCGGCTGTCCCTCCTGCACCTGTGTGCCCACGGGCACGAGCCGGCTGAGGATGCCCGCCCGGTGTGCCGTGACATTGTGCAGCTCTGCCTCGTCGATGACCACCGACGAGTACGCCACACTCTTGTCACGGTAAGTGATGATGCCTTCCTTTGCCAGAAAGCGCAGTATGGCCTCTATGGTCTGTAGGCTTGTCGCGTCCTCCACGTAGCTTGTCTGGCCCGCATAGAGCGAGAAAGCCTTGCATCCCCATATCTGCCAGTTGTAGTTGAGCAGCGTGGTGTCGTAGGGCAGCGGCTTGCGTATGGTGACGAAAGGCAGTCCGAAGTGGGATGCCGTCTCCACGTCCTCATATCCCGTCTTGAGCATGCGCACATGCGGCACGAAGTCGCCCGGCATGTAGAAACTGGCCAGTTGCATGCCGTATTCGTAGTCCTTTATCTTCGCAAAGAGGGCAGCGGCTATGCGCTGTGTGGTCTCACCCTTGTCGTATCCCGGGAACATACGGTTGATGTCAGTGCCGTCCATGGCCCAGAAGCGTTTGCTCACGTTCATGGAGAAGGGGTTGCACGAGGGTATGACGAGAATGCCTTTCCCGTCGGTTATCCTACCCTTGCGCTCCAGCTCCTTGAGCACACTCACCATCTTGGCGCAGATATACTGCTGCTGTATCTCGTCGCCGCGCATGGCACCCACGATGGCTACCGTCTTGTCGTCGCCACCAAAGCGGTAACCGTCTATGCAGAAGTCGTCGCGGTAGGGCGACTTCATCTCAAACAATGTATCTTTTTTCATTCGGATTCTTCAGTCTTCGTTCTTTACTCTTCGCTCCTCACTCCTCACTCTTCACTCTCAAAAATTCTTGCCATGAGCGATCCCTCGTACACGATGGGGTAAGCGCGTAT
>CAVAGT010000033.1:0-28878 GCA_963588155.1 Lachnospiraceae bacterium
TGCCACATGGCACGTAGCCAGCCAGCGCCCCGAACAGTTCTACGCGCTCACCGCCCCAATGGGTTCCACCTCGTGTCTCACGTTGCCCGACGGATCTGTGGTCTGGCTCAACGCCGGCTCAACGCTCCGCTATTCCACCAACTTCAGCGTGAAAAACCGCAACGTGGAGCTGAATGGCGAAGGATATTTCGAGGTGGCAAAACAAGACGGCAATGAGTTCACGGTGAAGACATCCGGTTATGATGTCACCGTGAAAGGCACCAAGTTTGATATCTCCGCCTACGATGACGACCCCGTGGTCAGCACCTCGCTCATGCAAGGCAAGGTGATAATAAGCCAAGGCGAGACGACCATGGAGATGAAACCCGGCGAGACAGTCACGCTCGACAAGACCACTGGAAGCCTCATGAAGACAGCCACGTCGGCTACGCCAAACGCGTGGACGATGAACAGCACCGACTTCAACGAGATACGCCTTGGCGACTTCGCCAAGATCCTCTCGCGCAAATACGGGGTGGAGATACACATCACATCGCAAAAGGTGCGCGACATAAGGCTCGCCATGACCCTGCAGAACCGCGAGACCATAGAGGACGTGCTCAAGTCGCTGAAGATAGTGACCAACACGCGCATCGTGAGAGACGGCAAGCAAATCTACATCAACGAGAGGTAGCTCACGGCGACGTGCCGTCGTGCGTGAGCCTACCATCCACCCTGGAAACCTGCAACCGTGCGTGAACCAGACATCGCACGGACACCTACCGAAGAAAATCAAACATAAGAACTATATAAATTTTAAATATTCATCTAAAACCAAAAACTAAGCGTATAGCACTATGAAAGAAAACAACAAGCTATTCAGACTCTTTCTCGTGGCCATACTCCTTATGAGCGCCTTCACGGCAAAGGCCCAGACGGTGACGAAGCAGTTCCGCAACGCCAGCGTGCAACAGGTGCTGAAGGAAGTGGAGCGGCAGACCAAGATGTCTGTGATCTACAACGTGGACGACGTGCAGTCGTGCCCACGAGTCACGGCGTCGTTTCAGCGCACGCCCCTGCGTGAGGTGTTGAACAAGGTGCTCGATGGCAACTTGGGCTACGACATCAACGATCGCCTCATCTCCATCCACAAGCGTCAGGCAAAGGCGCAGACAGCGCAAGCGCGTCAGCAGCAATCGTCAGGTGGCAAGCGCACCGTCAAGGGTCGCGTGCTCGACGAGAACGGTGAACCCGTGATTGGAGCCACGGTGAGAATCAAGGGAACGAAAACCGCCACGGTGACCGACATGGACGGCAACTTCCAAATCGAGGCCTCGCCTGCCAACACGCTGGAGGTATCGTATCTCGGCTACACTCCAAAGGAGCTTTCGGCCAACAACGACAACGTGACGGTGAACATGGCGCAAGACTCAAAGACCCTTGACGCTGTGGTGGTGACCGCGCTCGGTATCAAGAAGGAAGCCAAGGCGCTGACCTACAACGTGCAGCAGATAAGCAGCAGCGAGGTGACGGGCGTGAAGGATGCCAACTTCATGAACTCGCTCGCCGGCAAGGTGGCTGGCGTGGAGATCAACGCGAGCTCGGCCGGCATAGGTGGCGGCGTGAAGGTCGTCATGCGTGGTACAAAGTCTATCAGCAACAACAACAACGCCCTCTATGTCATCGACGGCATCCCAATGCCATCGTTGCAGACAACGCAACCCACCGACTATTTCTCAGGCATGGGTCAGTCGGGCGACGGAGCGGCAATGATCAACCCCGAGGACATAGAGTCCATCTCCGCCCTCAGCGGTGCCGCCGCCTCCGCCCTTTATGGTAGCGAGGCGCAGAACGGTGTCATAATGATCACCACGAAGAAAGGCCAGGAAGGCAAGACCACGGTGACATACTCGAACAACACCTCGTTCATGACCCCATTCGTGCATCCAGAGTTCCAAAACACTTACGGTGCCAACAGCGGCGAGTTCTCAAGCTGGGGCGAGAAGATGACCCAGGCAAGCAGCTACAACCCGATGGACTTCTTCCAGACAGGTTTCAACGAGGGCAACTCGTTGACGCTCTCCACCGGAACCGACAAGAACCAGACCTTCGTCTCGATAGCCTCCACAAAGGCAGAGGGAATCGTGGACAACAACACGCTCAGCCGATACAACTTCACCATACGCAACAGCTCGAAGTTCCTCAAGGACAAGATGCACCTCGACGTGGCGGCGATGTTCGTCAACACGCGCGAGAACAACATGGTGTCGGAAGGCCAGTACATGAACCCTCTCGTGCCCGTTTACCTGCTCTCGCCCTCTTACAGCCTTGAGACCTACCGTCTCTACGAGATGTATGACGAGAGCCGCAACCTGAAGGTGCAAAACTGGCCTTGGGGCAACCAAGGACTCGGCATGCAGAACCCCTATTGGATCATCAACCGCGACAACATGCCCAACAACAAGAACCGCTTCATGTTCTCAACGGGTTTGAGCTATGACATAGCCAAGGGCATACGCGTAAGTGGCCGCGCCAAGACCGACTATACCTCGGCACGTTTCGAGCGCAAGTATTCCGCCTCCACCGACGGCATCTTCGCCAAGAAGTATGGCTACTATGGCAAGGACGATGCCACGACACAGCAGATCTACGCCGACGCCATGTTGAACATCGACAAGTATTTCGGCGACTTCTCGCTCACGGCAGCCTTGGGCGGAAGCATCCAGGACATTCGCTATAAGTATTATTCCATCCGTGGCGACCTCAGTTCGGTTGCCAACAAGTTCTCCTTCAACAACCTCAACGTGTCGAGCATCAAGCCCGAGCAGAGCGATTACCACGACCAGGTGCAGTCAGTCTTTGGCACGGCTCAACTTGGTTGGCAGAGCAAGATTTACCTTGATCTCACGGGACGTATCGACTGGGCTTCCGCCCTTGCCGGCACCACTTCCGACAAAGTGGCTTACCCGTCGGTTGGTCTCACGGGAATCCTGACCGACCTCATCCCCAGCATCAAGAACAACGTGCTCTCGTTCTTGAAAGTGCGCGGCAGCTACAGTGAGGTGGGTAACGCCCCACGTCGCTACGTGCCATTCCAGACATATCCGTTCCAGGTGGGCACGCCTGCCACATCGACCACATATCCCAACAGCGACATCAAGCCAGAGCGCACAAAGTCGTGGGAGGTTGGCTTGGAGAGCCACTTCTGGGGCGACAAGATCAACCTGAACGTCTCGCTCTACAAGACATCGACCTATAACCAACTGTTCAGCCCCACATTGCCAAGTTCTTCGGGCTATAGCTCAATCTATATCAACGGCGGACAGATCGACAACAAGGGTATAGAGGTGGCACTGGGCTTGCACCAGCCTCTCGGACCTGTGGACTGGCACTCTAACTTCACTTATTCGCTCAACCGCAACAAGGTTGTCAAGTTGTTGAAACCCACGACGTTGGCCAATGAGCTTACCATCTCGCAAGACCATCTCGACCTCGTGAACCTTGGCAACGTGAAGAGCATGATCACCGAGGGAGGCTCCATGGGCGACCTCTACGTGACCTGCCTGCAGACCGACTTCCACGGATTCATCAACGTGGACTACGTGAACAACACCGTGGCCATTGACCACAATGCCGGGCCATACCACGACGGCTACATCTACGCTGGCAACTCACAGGCCAAATACCGCATGGGCTGGAGAAACTCGTTCAGCTGGAATGGCCTCAGTTTGGGCTTCCTTGTCAGCGCACGTGTAGGTGGCGTAGGTGTTTCCTTGACACAGGCAGCCATGGACAACTACGGCACGTCGAAGACATCGGCAGAGGCGCGCGACCGCGGCTATGTACTCGTGAACGGCGGCAAGTTGCCAGCTGTGCAGAAATGGTATCAGACCGTTGGCGGCGGTGCAGGAGCCTATTATGTTTACAGTGCCACGAACGTGAGGCTGGCAGAACTGTCTCTCGGCTACGACATCCCAATAACCCGCTGGGTGCCTTGGGTGAAGGAACTCAACGTGGCGTTTACCGGCCGCAACCTGTTCATGTTCTACAACAAGGCTCCTTATGACCCGGAACTCACGGCGAGCACGGGCACTGGCTTCGACGGCATGGACTATTTCATGATGCCATCACTCCGCAACCTCGGATTCTCCGTAAGGGTGAAGTTCTGACACGTGTCATATACATTAACAAACCAGTTCTTTAAATAAAGACATATCACGATGAAAAAACAATCATACAAGATATTACCTTTGGGATGCCTTCTGCTCGCGAGTCTCGCGGTGACCTCGTGCACCGACAGTTTCGAGAAGTGGAATGTCAACCCCAATGAGGCGACACAGGAAGAGATGAACCACGACAACCTCAACACGGGTTCTTACTTCTCCCAGATGCAGCGTGGAGTCTTTGTCGTAGGTAAGGATATGGGCGGTGAGTACCAGCTCACCCAAGCCCTGCAAGGCGACATCTACGCCCAATATTTCGCGCCCACTATGAAGTGGAACAACGAGAACCGCAACGACCAATACAACCTCTACCCACAGTGGAACCGCGCGCCTTTCAACGACGCCTACACAAACATCATGCAGCCCTGGCTGGAGATAAACAAGGTGTCTGCCGAGAACTCTCCCGCGCTCGCCATGGCAACGGTGGTGAAGGTGCTAGCCATGCAGCGCATCACCGATATGTACGGTCCTATAATCTATAGCAAGTTCGGCACGGGCATCAACGTGGCATACGACTCGCAGAAAGACGTTTACTACGTGATGTTCGCGGAGTTGGCCAACGCTATCGACGTGCTCACCACCTATCTGCAGACAAACTCCACTTACCTTTCCGACTACGACCACGTTTATTCCGGCAACGTGACCAAATGGGTCAAGCTCGCCAACACGTTGAGGCTCCGCATGGCAATGCGCATCTCCTACGTGGATGAGGCAAAGGCAAAGACAGAGATCCAGGCAGCCATATCCAACAGCGTTGGCCTGATGCAGACCGCCGACGATGACGCCACGCTGAAGCAATCGTCCGACCTCACGTTCATCCATCCCCTCTACGAGATTGCCACGAGTTGGGACGACGAGCACATGAGCGCCACGATGGACTGCTATCTCAACGGTCTCAACGACCCCAGAATCTCGGCTTATTTCCAGCCAGCCACAGGTACGGGCCTCTATAAGGGCATACGCAACGGCAAGTCGTCGGTGGAGAAGTCAAACTATAAGGACAACACGTCGAGGATGAACTATACCTCCGACCACGACATGGAGTGGATGCACGCCGCCGAGGCTTGGTTCTTGATGGCTGAGGCGAAGTTGCGCTTCAACATCGGAACGATGACCGCCCAGCAATATTACGAGCAAGGCATAAAGGTGTCGTTCGCCTCCGCAGGCGTATCGGGAGCCGATGGTTACATCGGCAATTCCGAGGCTCTGCCGCTGAGCCAATACGTTGACCCATACACCAACAGGGCCACGAATGTAAGCTCTTACCTGACGATGCTCTCGCCAGCCTGGGACAGCGAAGCCGACTCCTACACCAACCTCCAGCGCGTTTGGCTGCAAAAATATATCGCGCTCTATCCCGACGGCCAGGAGGCATGGTCGGAGATGCGCCGCACCGGTTGCCCGGGAATCATCCCTATCGAGTCGAACAAGTCGAACGGCGAGGTTCCTTCCGGACAGCTCATCAGTCGCCTGAAATTCCCTGATACGGAGTACACCAACAACACAGCCAACACCGAGGCTGCCGTGCAAATGCTCAGCGGCCCTGACAACGCCGGCACGAAACTGTGGTGGAACGAAGAATAACAACAAAACGAACTCTTACAAATGAAAGCAATAAAATTTCTCATAGCCCTGGCTTTCGCGGGGAGCTTGTTTGCCGCCTGCGACACAGACATAGAAAGCAAGGACATACAGAAGCCGCTCACCTATGACGACCTCTATTATCAGAACCTGCGCGATTATAAGAAGAGCGACCACGCCATCGCCTTCATGTGGTTCGCGCAATATGGCGCTCAAAACTCCATGGCAGTGCGCTTCGCCGGCCTGCCCGACTCTCTCGACATCTGCTCGCTGTGGGGCGGCATACCCGACTCGTCGGCAACTGACGTGTGGGAAGAACTGCGCTTCGTGCAGCGGACCAAAGGCACCAAGATGCTCGTGGTGGCTATCACGCGTATAGACGCTGAGTCATCGGAACTCGACTTCAAGAAGGAGCAAATCAAAGGCTTGGCCATGCCTGAAGGTGCCGAGCGCGACTCAGTGCTCAACCACGCCATCGACATGTATGCCGACTATTTCCTCGACCAGGTGTTCAAGAACGACCTCGACGGCTTCGATGCCGACTATGAGCCTGAGGGCGACTGGCTGAGCGGCGACCGCTTCCTGCGCTTCTACAAGAGGCTCGCCCTCTTCCTCGGTCCCAACCCCGACCAGACAAAGGAGGAGCGACTGAAGCTCATCAAGGAGCGTTATGGCGACAACATGACTCTCGACGACTGCAACAAGCTGCTCTGCGTAGACTCCAACGGTCAGGTGACCAGCAACGCCAACCTCGTGCCATTGAGCGACTACTATTTTGTGCAGGCTTATGGTGGTGGCACCGGAGGCGGCAACACCTATGGCTCATGGCCAATATCAAAGGTCGTACTCTGCGAGAATGTAGGCGACAACTGGAGTGGGGCGCTTCAAGGCATGAAGAACCAGGCGGCATGGGAGCCCCCAACGGGACACAAGGGCGGATTCGGAGCGTTTTTCGGACACCGCAACTACAACGTGACGCAATACAACACCGAACCTTATGCCATCTTCCGCCAGTGCATACAAGTGCAGAACCCGGCAGTACATTGAACGATTCATTCTAAATAAAGAAAAGAAAATCAGATCATGAAAAGATATTTGTTTTTTGTTTTTGCATTAGCATCGCTCTTGGGCCTTGCCGGTTGCACCGACGGCCCGGAGTATGGCGACGCCGTTTACGTGACGGGCACGCTTCAGTCGCCAAACATCCGTTTCCTTGTGGACGGTGAGTCGAGCATGGGTCTCACGGTGTCGTCGAGCACCAAGGCTACGAGCGACGTGAAAGTAGACCTCGCGGTCGACGCTGCCAAGCTCGACGAGTATAATGCCTCAAACGGCCGCAGTGCCATCTTGCCTCCAGAGGGCAGCTACACGCTGGACTCCAAGGAGGTGACCATCGAGGCTGGCAAGGCACAGTCGGGTGCCGTCAAGATCACGGCTGATGCCAGCAAGCTGCAAGAGGGTCAGGCCTACTGCTTGCCAGTCTCCATCACGAGCGTGAAGGGTGGCGACCTGAAGACGTTGGGCTCGGGCAAGACCGCCTACATCGTCTTTACGAAGGTGATCGACATCGAGGCAGCCAACCTCAACAAGAGAGGCTCGTTCGACATTCCAGGCTTTGGTGGCGACGACAGCCCCGTGAAGGCTCTTACGCAGATGACCCTTGAGATGAAGATCAAGCCCCTGTCGTTTGGCGGCATCAGCTCGCTGATGGGTTGCGAGGAGAACTTCCTCTTCCGCTTTGGCGACGCAGCCTCCATAGCCGACAACGTGTTGCAGCTTGCCAAGGCTTCTATCGGCACCAACTCCAATCCCGACAAGAAAGACCACTATGAGGCCGTGGCGCACGATCCGTTCGACACTGGCGTATGGCACCATTTCGCGGCTGTCTACGACGGCTCATGGCTCCGTGTGTATCTCGACGGCAAGCAGATTCAGGGCGTGGAGACGAAAGGCGGAACCATCAACCTGAGCATCGCCTACAATGGCCACGACTGGAGCGACACTTTCTCTATTGGCCGCTCGGTGGGCCATTCCCGTTTCTTCAACGGTCTTGTGTCGGAGGCACGTGTGTGGACCGTGGCCCGCTCTGTGGCAGAGCTTCAAGACGGCGTGTGCTATGTTGACCCGAAGTCTAACGGATTGCTGGCTTACTGGCGTTTCAACGGACAGCTGCAAGACGACGGCACCGTGCTCGACGAGACCGGACATGGATACAACGCTGAGCCTTATGGCAACATAACATGGGAAGGGAACCAGAAGTGCCCGTTCTAAGGCGTAATTATTGACCATAAATCTTTGAAAAACATGAAATCAAGACATATAATGTTTCTCCTTGGCACGCTCTGCCTGACAGGACTCTCGCTCTCTTCATGCAGCGACGAGGAGAGCTACGACGTGGTTGGCAGCAACGCGGAGAAGGTGTTCTTCGACCCGCACGCTTCTGCCACCCAGCAGAACGAGATCTACAACACTCCTGCCGGCGTGTTTGGTTTGGCTGGCGGCGCGTTCACGGTGCATTCGCAATATGCGGCAGATGGCAGGACGATAACCGTTAGCGGCGAGGTGGACAACAGTCTCGTGGCAAACTTCAACAAGCAGCAAAAATCTGAAGGCGGAGAGGATATCGTTGTCTACAACGCCCTCCCACAGGATGCCTTGTCGGCAGTGAACATCGGGCAGGTGAAGATAGAGTCTGGCAAGAGTGTCGGCGACACGACACTCGTGGTGTCTATCCCGTCGGATAAGTGCACCTCGTTGACAGAGCCATATTATGTGGTGCCAATCCGCCTGACGGTTGCGAATGTGAGCAAGGGCGGCTCAAGCTATGAGCCTGCCGTGCGCGACACGTTCAACACCGTCTACGCCGTCATCCACAACGCTGGAAGCGACTATGTGTACACCGAAGGCAGCGACACCAAGAGTTGCGCCATCGTCATCACGCCAGTTGGCGTGTTTGGTGGCATCGACGCTGAGTTCAATGTCTCGGTGCGTGCCAACAACGACGCTCAGTTCACAGTGAAGGGTGAGATAGACAACTCGCTCGTGGCAGAATACAACAGCAAGAACGGTACCAGCTATGAGGCTCTTCCGTCTGATGTGGCATCGAAGCTGCAAATTACCGATGGCACAATCGCCTCTGGAAAGCTCACCACGTCGCCGGGCCTCAAGATTACAGACCCCACCAACGCGGCTTATTCGCTCACAGGCAGCTATATGATTGCCTTGAAGCGCACGTTTGTTTATCCTAACGGACAGACAGCCGAGTTGCCAAACGCCTATGTCGTAGTGGAGACCAAGACTTCATTTATCAACGATGACGCTACCGAGATTGTAGGTACCAAGGGAGATGGCAAGACTTGGAAAGCCATCGATTGCACGTCAAACCTTAATCCGGACAATTTCAGTGGCTTGTTCTCAGAAAACAGTTGGAATTCTTATTGGACTATCGATAGTAAGGATCTTGACTACGCCACGTTCACCGTCGACCTTGGCGAGGAAAAGAACCTTTGTGGTTTCTATCTCGGTAGCTATGTGATGAAGAACTTTGAGGTGGAAGTGAGTAAGGACAACAAGACTTGGACACAGATAGGAGATTCTGAAGGACATAATTATGTGTATGACTATGATTATGAGACTTATTCGACCGTCTATGAATATGTGCTTTATGGTTCTGTAAGCTGTCGCTACTTGAAGTTCAAGGCTCATTTCAACACCTCCGGTTACTACTGGAATTATTATAGGAGGTTTAACAACCTGAGCCTGTATTTTAACTAAATAGATTAATCGATATAATACCATGTTACGCAGTTTGCTTTTTCTTCTCCTCGCCTCGTGCCCCATCATTGGCCACGCCCAACACGCGCGCGACAACGCGGCATCGCAACCTCGCCAGATAAAGACGGTGGTGACCGACAGGCGAGTCTACGATTTCGGTGACATTAAGGAAAGGGAAGGAAAGGCCGACTGCGTGATAACTCTCACCAACAAGGGCAAGAAGGCGGTGGCAATCTCCGACGTGAGAACGTATTGCGGATGCGCCGCGCCTTCCTACTCTCGTGAACCCGTGCAGCCTGGAGGGCAGACGAGGCTTATCATAACCTATAACCCCGAGAACCGTTCGGGTCGCTTCTCCAAGGACGTGTACATTATATTAAATGGTGGCGACAATTATGTGCAAACCAAGATTACTGGCAACGTGGTGCCATTCTTGCACCCCGTGACCGAGGAATATCCCTATGCCTTTGGCGAGGGACTATACATGAGCAACCAAGTGTTGCCTTTCGCCTATCAAGGCAAGAACGTTCGCCAAACCACCACGCTCCGCATAGCCAACGACACGCGGCAAACAATGGAAATCGTCATCGCCAAGCGACCACTCAATAAGGTGCTGCGTGTGCCGGGAAAGATAACCCTCAAGCCGCTTGAGCGCACAACCATTGATTGCAGCTATGCTTATCCAAGGCAATATTCACGCGACCGAGTGGTATGGCTTGACATCAAGGTCAACGGCAAGGCAGTAAAGCCGATGAAAGTGATATTTTATGGCTCGCAGAATGTGCTGCACATGAAGTGAGTTTTTTCCAACATACATTTTATTCCGCTTTTTATTCCGTTTTAGTTCCGCTTTTCTCACGGTTTTGTTTGGATAATTTAGTTATTCTGAATAACTTTGTAAAAATAAGTTATAAGAGATGCGAATATATGTGGACAAAGACATGCTGATCAATGACCTCAGCGCCGGAAGCAAAGAGGCATTTGAGTATTTGTTCACGACTTATTATCCCCGCCTTCGCAACTACGCCTTGCATTTTATCGCCGACGTTGACGACGTGGAGGACATCCTGCAAGATTGTTTCGTGAATTTATGGAACCGCCGCATGATGCTCACGGGCGTTTCCATTTCTTCCATGCTTTTCACGATGGTACGCAATGGTTGTCTCAACTTCCTCAAACACAAGGCCATAGCTGAAGGCTACAATGCGCAGGAGCTTAAACAGATAAGCGGCAGCGAGGCGTTGTACAATTATGACTTCTTGGGTTCAGCCGACGAGGAGCTGCTTTACCATGAGCTGCAACGGCAGATACGCGACGTATTGCAAAGTCTCCCTGAGCGTTCACGTCAAGTATTCGTGATGAGCCGTTTCGAGGGCTTGAAAAACAAGGAGATAGCCGAGCGACTCGACATATCGGTCAAGGTCGTGGAGAAGCACATCACCAAGTCGCTTGCCATGCTCCGCGAGCATATCCTGCGCCATGGAAACGCCGGCTTATGCCTCGTGCTGCTTTATTGGACTTCGCACACGGCGTGACCACCTTGAACACAATCATGCCCGTGCTTTTTTGTCATAACCACCAAAGAGAGACCTGTTTCGGGTCTCTTTTTTCGTATAAGCCCAGGTCCTATTTCACGCAGTTTTGGCTTTTATATTGCGACGGCGTGACATTGTACATCGACTTGAACACACGCGTGAAGTGCGACATGTCGTAATATCCCACACTGCGTGCCACCTCGTTGATGGGAATGTTCTTGTCGTTGTCAATAATCCTCTTGGCGGTCAGCATCTGTATGCGGCGGATATAGAAGGCTGGCGTCTCTCCGGTTATGGCATTCAGCTTTCTTCGCATCTGTTGGCCGCTCATGCAAAGTCGTGACGCGATGTTGTCTACCGAAAGGTCACCGTCGGGCATGGTCTCCGTAACGGCGTTTGTCAGTTTTTCCAGAAACTCACGCTCGTTCTTCTGCAAGCCTTCCTCAGGTTTCTCCTGCTTCTCTTCCACGGCATTGGAGTATTTCTCGCGCATCAGCCTTTGCCGGCGTAGCAGGTTCTCTATGGTAACGGTCAGCTCGTCGGCGTTGAATGGTTTGCTGATGTATGCGTCAGCACCTGTCGTGAGACCTTGAAGGCGGTCGCGGTCTGTGCTTTTAGCCGTGACCATGACCACGGGTATGTGGTTCAGGATGTCCGACTGGCGTATCTCGGTGCAGAGCTGCAAACCATCCATCACGGGCATCATCAAGTCGGTGATTATGATGTCTGGCATCAGTTTCTGTGCTTTCTCCAGTCCATCCTTGCCGTTTTGCGCAAAGCGCACGATATATTTGTCTTTCAGGCAGAGTTGTATATATTCTGCCACGTCGATATTGTCCTCAACGATTAGCGCAATGGGGCGCGTGTCGTTTTCTTGCTTTGCAGAGGCTTCGTCTTCGACTTTTATTACCTCCGTGTATTGCATGGAGTCTGCCTCGATCTGTTGTTGTGCGGGCAGACTTGTTGAGAGCGTCTTCGCGTTTTGCGAGCAAGTGGCAGGGAGAGTGACGGTAAACACTGAGCCTTTACCCAAAGAGCTTTCCACTGTCACCGTGCCGTTGAGCTGCTCCGTGATCTGTTTCACGAGCGTGAGGCCGATTCCCGACCCCATGTCGTTCAAGCCATCGTTGTTTTGGTGATACAGGTCAAATATGTGTTTTTGGTCTTCCGGCGACATTCCCACTCCGAAGTCGGCGATGCGCAGTGTGAACTTGTCCCCATCCATGGCAGTCGTTACAAGGATGTTGCTGTCTGGCTTGGAGAATTTTATCGCGTTGGACATGAGGTTGCACACTATTTTCTGTATGTAGTCGGGCACGAAGTCCACCATCATGTGTTCTTGCTTCGGTGCATACACAATGTCGATGTTGCGTGATTCGGCCAATGCCGTGAAGCTGTCAAGCAACAACGACACGTAGGAAGCAATGTCTCCCTTGTACCATTCTGGTGCCGCGGCCTTCGCCTTTATCTTCGATATGTCGAGTATCTGGTTGATCAGCGCGAGCAACCGCCGTCCCTGCCTGCCCACGGCGGTGCCCGTGTCGGCAATATGCTCTTCTTTCACCAGACCTTTGCACATGCGGTCTGCATGCCCCAGTATGACCGTAAGCGGTGTGCGGAACTCGTGGGTGATGTTGGTGAAGAACGATGCCATTGCCTTCTCGTTTTCTACCATGAGTTTCTGCTTCTGCTTTCTCGACTTGATGACGTAGCACAGGAATATCACGGCAATCGCCGACAGCAGGGTGATGGTGATGGCGGAGAGTATGCCTACGCGTTTCAGGATGCGTTCAGTCTGGTAGTTTTTGTTCAGCGTGTCTATCTCCCTTTGCCGGCGTTCGAATTCGTATTTCACGCGCACGTTCTGCATGTGCACAAGGTTCTTCTCGCTGTTCACGCTGTCGTTGTATTCGCTCGACTTGGTAAAACATTCCAGCGCCTTGCGGCAATTGTTCTCCTTATTATATATAAGGTAGTAGAGCCTGTACACCTCGGCAAGGTGTTCAATGGAGTTTTGCTTCTTGGCTTCGGCAAGACTCTTGCTTAGATATTCGGAGGCTATGGCATATTGCCCTGTCCGCTCATGGATACGGGCCAGGGCGAGGCACGACTCCAGCCAGTGCCATTTGTCGCTTTTGTCCTCCATCAGCGAATAGGCTTTTTTATATTGCGCGATGGCTTGCTGTGTCTTTCCCTCCTTTTCCAGCAATCGGCCGAAATGGTTGAGGCAAAGCGATATTCCCAGGTCGGAGTGGGCCGCCTGGTTGCTCTTCATCGATTGGCGGTAGTAGACCCAAGCCGAATCCGTATTGCCTCCGGTTTCAAAAAGCGAGCCAAGATTGGCGAAATTTATGGCGCGTCCCAGTTCGCTGCCCAGTTCTGTCTCTCCCGCGAGGGCAGCGCGGAACACCGAGTCGGCTGTAAGACTGTCTTTCAGCGTCAGACTGATGTTGCCTATGCCGTTCAGTGACGTGACCTTGTTCTTTTTGGCCACCTTGTCTTCTTTGTCGCTATATTCATTGCAGAGAGTCAGTGCCTGATAGTGGTAGTTGGCGGCTTCGTCAAGAATGCCAAAGCGTCTAAAGTTAGTTCCTATATTATTAAGGGCTTGCACCATGTCGATGGTGTCGCACAGGGATTTTGCAAGGTTATATTCTCGTTGATGCCAGTCGATGGCTTTCTGATAGTTGTTGTTCTCGCGCAAGAGCTTTCCCAATCGCTTGCATGCCATCATCTCGCTCACGGCATCGTGGCGTTGCCTGTAGCTTGAGGCAAGTGCCTTCAGCTGTGTCGTGTCGTCCACGGCTTGCGTCACGCTGTCGGCCTTGGCTCTCTGCTCCGAAATGTCGGGGCGTTGCTTTTGCCGTGCGCACGAAACAAGCAGAAACGCTGCGAGCGTAGAAAGGATTATGACTCTCATAGTTCTTTTGCGTAGCTTGGTACTTGTGTAGTGTCCCTTCATTTATGTCTATGCTCTTTGTTTTGATTGTGCAAATATATGAAAAAAAAGCCAAAAAAGATAATGTTGGGTAGGATATTATTATCAATATCATGTGACATTTCTATTAAAACGCCCTTGTTTAAGGAGCTTTGGCAGAAATTGGCTAATTTTTGAAAAAAATATCCTATTAAAAATAGCCATTGTTCTGTTACTTTGCAGTGAATTCATTTTAACACATATTGTAGAATCCACACTAACCCCAACGTTTTCCATGAAGAGCGAAGAGAGAAACACCAAGACAATAAACCGAAGTTTGTCGTATCAAGAAGTTGATAAGATAATAGAAAACCACCTTGCGGATATACGTTCGCGTGAAAAGGCGGAGAAGAAACGTCCAAGCGCGGAAACGGGCTTGGCAGGCAAGGTTGTTGGCCTGTTGGTTGCCGCAATCGGAATATTCATGCCGGTGTCCGCTCAATCGGAGATAGGTTGGCAAGGCGGCACGGTCTACGATTTCGGTGAGGTCAAGCAACAGAAAGGCACCGTGAGCCATACGTTCGTTTTCAAGAACAACGGCGACGAGCCGTTCTCCGTCACCAAGATTAGGACATCGTGCGGATGCACCACCGCCACGTCGACCGAGAAGAGGATTGCCCCTGCCGACACCGCCCATGTAACGGTTTGTTTCAACCCAATTAATGTGGAAGGGTTTTTCCATCAGCGCATCGTGATCTATACCGATTCGCCGGCACGCCAAAACTCCTTGTTCATAAAAGGAAAGGTGAAACCGGGCAAGAAGAAACCTTCCGCCACCTGACACACATATCTTTATAAACACAATATAGCGAGTACAGAATACCAAATTATTAACTTACTTATCATTTAGAACATGAAAAAAGCTATTCTCCTAACAGCAATGCTCATCCTTGCTGTGTTCCGGGTGAATGCGGCGAGAGACTGGAGCGTCAACACGAACCAGTATGCCTACCATGCCGTGGTCTATGCCGTTTTGCATGATGCTGGCGGCAATGCCGTGACCCTCGGCGACAACGACAACCTTGGAGCATTCATCGGCGACGAGTGCCGCGCCATCGCCACCAGTACGACGCTCAACAGCGGCCAGACCCTCTTTACTGTCCGTATCGGCGTGGCGGCTGAAGACAAAGGCAAAGAAGTGAAGTTTGTCGTCCGTTCAGGTTGGAGGCAGACCGAGTTTACGCTTTCCGAAACTATAGAAGTGTCTGGAGGCGACGAAACGGTAGGCTCCATAAATCCTTCCAACCCTAAAGTGCTCACCTACACGCCGCTCACATCGATCACGTTGCCCGGAAAGATAGACATCAACATGGGCGAGACGTTGGACTTGACCACGGTGATGACCTGCGTGCCTGCCAATGCCACCATGCCCGATGCCTTTGTATGGGATTTTTCAAATGCACAGAGCTATATAAATGTAGAAAACAACATTCTGTCTGCCATTTCGCCTAACATATCTGGTTGTTATCTTGGATTGATAGCTGGCTCGGTTGGCGCATCTACGAATGTCTTTGTCCGCCAGCCAATTACCTCCTTGGAAATCAACCCCGACTACCCCGATGCTACAATAGAGGTGGAGGTTAACAACTTTGACGACCTTAACGCCAAGCTTGACCAGATAGTGAAGATTACTCCAGAGAACGCTACGGAGAAAGTGGTGTGGAAACCGTCCGACGCGGAGGCCATCGTGTGGGTGCCTGGCGAAGGTGACAATCCTGGCTATTGGAACCCGGCTACGCCCGGCACCTACACCATGACCGGAAGCGCCGCCTACGGCGGTTCGGTCACAGTGACGGTGAAGGTCATCCAGCCCGTAGAGTCGCTTGATCAGCAGTATAAGGACATCGTCGTCATCAAGGGCGAGGAGATTACCCAGTATCTCAAGCACACCATCAAGATTCTTCCCGAGAACGCAACAACGCAGACGGAAGGTCTTACCTATACCATCGAATCTGAAAACTACAACACCCCGACGCTGCAGCTCAACGACGACGGTACCATCACCGCCAAGACTCCATGCCACTCGGTGACGGTCTACGTCTCCCACCAAGACATCCCCAATACGCAGATACCGGTGGTGGTGCAGGTCGTTCCCAACGACAGCGTCTTTATTAAGGCAAAAGAGAACCCGATGCTGAAGGAAATGCTTTCGAGCGAGTTTGGACAGGACAATCTCTACCGCACCTTGTTGAACAACTACGACAGCAGCGAGCTGTATGCCGAGGCACAGAAGAGCGAAGAGTTCCTCAGTTGGTACAATTACAACTTCAGCGTCAGCATGAAGGAAGCTCAGGACGAAGGTAAGGACAATCTCCTCACCATCGACAACGACAAATCCACCGCCACCGTCAACGCCTATGGCTCTACCAATGTGCGTCTCTATATGCCTTTCACCGCTTCTGGTTTCGACGAGAACGGTACGTTTGTGCCAAACAAGGCCTACGAATATGGCGTGACCTATAAGCTCGTTATCTCTCAAGGACTGGAGTCGATCTCGCTTCAGACCGTGGAGCTTGGCATGGAAGACACTGGCGTGCGCCTCGTGGCAACGACCGTGCCCGAGGGTTATATCCTCAACGAATATGACGCTAAGCTTTCGTTCAGTAACCAAGTGGAATTGGCTTCCTTCGAGCGCGTGGCCGGTACCAACGAGTGGATCATCACCCCGCTACGTGTCGGCGAAGGCATGGTGAACCTTACCTATCAGAACTATGGTTGCGAAACCCAGCTCAACGTTTCCCAGCACCTCAACAAGGAAGCCGGATGGCACTGGGTGTCGCTCTATGGCGGCGGCGTGGACGTGAGCAAGTATTTCGACAACGCGCAGGAGCTGCGCAGCCAGTCGGCATTGGTCTACAATGACCCCGAATACGGATTCTTCGGCGACCTGCAGCGTCTCGAAGTGCGCAACTGCTACAAGATACAAGTGAAGGAAGGCCAGACCCTCGATTTCATTATCCCCGAATGTTACAGCTACCGTGGCGACACCACCCACGTGAACCTGTCAACCCAATGGAACTGGATGGCAAATCCTTACTGCAAGAACCATTCGTTCGACGACGTGTTCAGCTACATCAAGCTGCCCGACAATGCCGTAATCTTGTCCAAGAGCGACGGCATGGCTACCTACGCCGAAGGCACATGGAGCAGCACCATCAAGACCTGGAAGGCTGGCGAGGGCTACCTCGTCTATCTGCCAGAGGGCAGCATGGAAATCGCATTCCCGTCAGAAGGCTTGTTGCCGACGCTGACGACCGCCAACAGTGCTAAATCCGCTGCCACGCGCAACGAGAAGGTATGGCTCTATGACAGCCACCGCTTTGCCGACAACATGGCCATCATAGCCAAAGGCGCCGCCAACCTGGTAGAGGGACGCCATACCATCGGTGCTTTCGTTGGTGATGAGTGCCGCGGCGAGGGAACGGTGGTCAACGGGCGCATACTGATGACCGTCAACGGCAAGGCCAACGAGACCATCACGTTCAAGCTTTACGACAGCCAAACGGGATTGATTACCAATTTTGCCGAGGAAATCAAGTTTGGCGACATTGCCGGCTCGTTCACCAAGCCTGTCATTCTCCACTCGTCTACCACCGGCATCGAGAATGTGGCTGGCGACAACGGCGTCAACATATCCGTAAACGGCAACAGCATCAGTGTCGACGGAGCCGCCAACGGCAACGTGGAGGTCTACACCCTCTCCGGCCAGCGCGTAAGCCCTGTTGGTTTGGCTGCCGATGTCTATGTGGTTAAGGTGAAGACTGCCGCTGGAACTATAATGAAGAAAGTGGTTGTCAAATAACCAATGTGCGACCGCATCTTTGCGAAAATAAAATACAGTAGGAAAACCTCCGTCCGCCGAGAAAGGCGGACGGGCGGTTTCCTTATATTTAAAACCAATCATTCACTCAAGGCGGACAGACGTTTCCGCTTGACAAAAGACCTACGCAAATGACAGACACATCACCAGTACGCATAAAGAAGCTGCTGTCCCGGAGGCTGACTACGGCAATTCTCGTTGTGGCTTGCCTGATTGGCACGGTGAATGTCTCGGCACAAGACATATCCCAGATCGGGAAAAGCGACCCGCTCATCATAACCGGGTCGATTGGCACCAACAACACCTACTACCATTCCACCAGCGGGGCAGGCTATATGTCGCCGCTCAGCAACTCGGTGTTTGCCAATCTCAACATCAGCCTCTACGGCATTTCCATGCCGTTCACCTTCTATTATTCAAACAGCAACCTCGATTTCAGCTATCCCCAGTTCTCGTTCAACATCAGTCCGAGCTACAAGAACTTCACGGCACACATCGGCCAATCGACAATGCCTTTCTCCAACTATCTACTCAACATGTCGTTCAATGGGGTGGGCCTTGAGTACCACGGTGCCCGATTCAGGGGATCGGCGTTCTACGGCATACTGCGCAACGCCATCAACGACAATCCCGAAGACCCCAACCCGCGCAAACCGCAATACCGGCGCCTTGGATGGGGCTTCTCCACTGGCTACACGTGGCGCGGCAACAGCGTTGACCTCTATCTGCTGCGCGTCTACGACTCGCCAGGATCCATCGACGAATACTGGCACCAATATTATCATCCCCAGGAAAACCTCCTTGTGGGATTGAAAACCATGGTCAACATCCAGAGCTGCTTGTCGTTCTCGGCAAACGTAGCTACATCGGCTTTCACTGCCGACAAGGAATCGCAAAAAATCACTTCGGGTGAGGCGACACGTTTCGACAAGATTTTCGAACCCCGCTACACCACGACGATGCGCTTCGCGGGCGACGCCACCTTGGGGCTGACGTTCCCGTGGATGCATGCGTCGGTAAGTTACAAGATATTGCAACCCGACTATCAGTCGTTGGGCACCTATTACACCTCCAACAACTATCATAGCCTCGGCGTCAATCTCGGCACGACCCTCTTCCGGCGCCTCTCGCTCTCGGCTTCGTTCTCCGGACAGGCCGACAACCTGGCCAAACAACAGCTCTATACCACCAAGGGCTATGTCTACAACACCGTGGCTGCGCTCAGGCTGGGCGACAACTTCAGCCTCTCCGCCATGTACAACGGTTATCTGCAAAGCCAAAGCGACGGCACGCAAAAGGTGAACGACACCACCCGGGTTCACCGCGTGCTCCATAGCGTGAGCCTCGTGCCCACATATAATATAATGGGCAACTGCTACGACCACGCCATGTCGCTTTCCGCCAACTACACGGTCAACAAGGACCTCAATAGATTCTCCGATGGGCAAAACGACGTTAAGACGCTTGCCCTCGGCGCTTCCTACGACCTTGGCGTTAAGGCATGGGAAACCAATTTCACCCTCTCGTTGAGCCACCAGAACACCAAGGGCTACAACATGGAGTACACCTCGGACGTGATGTCGCTCTCCACCGGCCGCTCTTTCCTGAAAGAGAAAAACCTGTCCACGTCGGGCACCGTCTCGCTCTGCTACAATGAGGTGAAAAACCAGACGAGGAACCTCTCGCTCGCCCTCGACCTCACTGCCAGCTACACCATAAAGAAGGTGCATGCCGTCAGCCTGTCGGCATCGGTGAGCAAGTATGGCGACGTGAACATGCAAGACTCGGAAACATCCTACGACGCAACCGACATACGAGTGTCGCTCAACTATCTTTACACCTTCACGTTGCTCGAAATCAAGAGGAAGGCAAAAAACAAATAACACCATATAACTCTGACGACGTATGAGAACAAGACGATACATCTGCACGCTGCTTTTAGTCATTGGCTATGCGCTGGCGTTACTGGCACAGGAAGTCAATCTCACGATAACTCCCCTGCGAACCGTACTGCCGCCTCAGGTAATGTATTACCTGTCCAACTCCGGCCAGTATTTCAACGTGTCGGTGCAGAACACGACCAACGAGACGCAACGCATCTATTTCGGCATTGAGGTAAGGCAGCTCACGCCGGCTTCATCGCTCGAGATCATTGTCCCCGGCAAGACGATGCCTCGCCAGGCCATCGAGCTTCAGCCGCAGCAGACGCGTGTGCTGACCGCTGCCGAGATGCGCACCCTGTTCAACCATGTGCGCAGCGAAGACATCGTGATGCCTGCCAATCTCTTCAGCGATGTCACGTCGGGGGCGTTCGGCAACCTGCCCGAAGGCACCTACGAGATATGCATGACGGCATATCGCTGGGATCCGCGCCTCACCACGCCTGTGGTGGTCAACAACCCTGTCGTCAGCAGGTGCATGTTCAATGTCTGCTATGAGGCCTCGGCGCCGCAATGGGTCATGCCCATATCCACAGGCGAATACGAAGACCGCAGCATTGCCACGCTTTCGCAGCAGGCACCCCTCTTGCAGTGGATGGCGCCGGTGGTGAGCTGCGACCCCAAGCCGCGCACCTATACCTACGACCTGAAGATCGTGCAGCAGTTGCCGCTGCAGCCCATCGACCAGGCCATCGAGCGGAACCCTGTGGTCTACCAGGCCACGGGGCTCACCATGCCCCAGTGCATGATCCCCGCCCACGTCATCAGCAAGTTCTCGTCCGTGGAGACGTATGTGGCGCAGGTCACCACCCGGTCCAACGCCACCCAGGAGGGAGCGCTCGACTATATCCATCTGCAAAACGACGGCAAGAGCGACCTGAAGATGTTCCGCGTGAAGGATTACACGCAGTCGTCAGACGTGAAGGTGACGTATAGCGCGCCCACCATAACCACACCGAGCGCGGAACAGAAATACCAGAAGTTTATCAGTTTCACAGCGTCCAATCCGCTGGTGGAATGGAAAGCGCCTGCTCCCAACGTGGCAGGCGGACAGAAAGTCAACTTCACCTACGACATAAGGATCCTTTCTCCCGACAAGTACGACCCCCAATACACGGAGAATCGCCTCATGGCGGCAAAGACGGTCACTCCCTACTGGCAGCAGACGGGCATCACCGGAACCAGCTTCACACTGCCGGCGAGTGCTTTCGAAGGGCTCGACAATTCAAATGTGTACCTGTTGGCTGTAGTGGCACATCCCGACACGGTGGCAGGCGCCTACCGGTCTATGAGCTTCAAGGACGACGGCTATAGTGTGGTCATGTTCTCTACTGCCGACAATGTCATCTCTCGTCCAGAGTTCCTGTTTCCCACGCCGTTGACGACGTATGACCGGAATGTCGATTTGGCTGCCTATGAGAAGTGTGATATCATCGACCCAAACAATGCCACTATCCGGTGGAAAGCAGCCGAAGGCGTGGCCACCAGCGGCTCGCTGCCGGAGATTGTGTACGACCTGAAAATCATGGCACCCGATTTTGATGCCACTGGAGACTATGACTTCAACGAGGAAACACCCGTCTATGAACGCAAGGGGATAAAGGGCACCTCGCTGCAGCTGGACGCTGAGTTCTTTGAGAACTTCGAAAAGACCGCCAGCAAAGACTTTATCCACCTGATGCAAGTGACGGCGCGGTTTGCCGACGGTGCTGAAAATGCAGACAACTACCATCTGGCATTCGACGGAAAAAGCCATCTGGCCTTGGCTGCCATCGTGTCCGATACGGCTTCGGTCACGATATATTCCGCGCCACAGTTCATCGCGCCTAAACCTTATACGGAGCTTTCCAACGAATACATCGACGAAATCGGATTGAACAATCCGGTGGTGTCATGGAAGAAGCCCGAAGCCAACGGCAACAAGAATGTCACGGTCGGTTTCACCTATAACCTGAAGGTGATAAAGCTCACCCACGAATACGATCTGACCCTCTCCGACCTGCAGGCGGCCGTGGAGGAAGTGGAGCCTATCTATGAGGCCAACGACCTTACGGAGACGTCGCACACGCTGCCCCAGAGCTTTATCGACGAGATAAGCACGGACAACATCTACGTGATGCGCGTATACGCCGTTCCGGATAGCGCGTCGAACAATAGCAAAGTAAAGAAGTTGTTGCGCAACTACGGAAGGTCGGTGCCGGCCATGACGCGCTTCGTGACCCATAAGGAACCCGACGCGGAGCAGCTCTCCGACTCGCTTTACAACTTTGTCAACCCCGAGATTGTGCTGCCGCGCTACCTCGATGCCGACGCTGCCCGCAAGGAGTTCGTCGACTGCGACATCGCCATGGAGTGGCACAAGCCGCAATTCTCGGGCGGAAGTGGCGAGACACCCGACAGCGTCAAGTTTGTCTACGACATCGAGATGTACCGGGCTGACACCTACACGTCGCGCGACTCGATGCTCCTGCAGAAGCCGGTCTATACGGTGGAGGGCGTGGAGCAGACCACCGACACCCTGCGTTGGGCAAAGTTCAAGGACAAGGTGGCCAAGGGCGACTATATCCTGTTGCGCGTCAAGCCGCGCGCGCTCAACGAGACCTCTATCCACTATCTCAACGACAGCATCAACACCGTCGACTTTGCGCTGACCGAGAAATACACCAAGCGTTATTTCCAGTGCGCCAACCAGGTGGTCATCGACAACGAGACCCCCACCACCAAGAAGGCGGACGAGCTGAAGGGCAAGACGGTGACCATTGGCGAGTACGACCTCGTGCTCGACGGCAAGCTGAAGGATGTAGGCGACGGCAAGTTCTCGGGCACGGGCCACGTGATATGGGAACCGCTGGCGTTGACATGGAAGCTCGCGGTGAAGTTCGACTCCATCAGCATCAACACCGAAAACCAAGTCTACAAGGGTCTTGTGGTCACCTATGGCGGCGAAGACCCTATGACCAGTGCGCAGGTCGTGGACCAGCTGTTCTCCGACTGGGGCATCGACAACCTCATCGGCGACACGGGCATACCTTATGCCAGCCAGTTGCAGAGCGCCGCGAAGGACAAGATCAAGGGCTTGGCAGAGAAGTACGACCTTGCCAAATATTATAAGGAGGTGATGGACGGCAAGGCCAAGGTGCTTGGCCTGCTCAAGGGCAACGTGGAGAACGTCACCTTCCCGCTGGAGATACCCAAGGAGCTCAACTCCACGCCGGTCAACCTCCAGATCTCCACCATGAAGTTTGCGCCCACCTACGCCACGATGGATCTCATCGGAACGTTTGTGGTGCCCGAGACCGAGGCCACGCACAACCAGATATTGGTCTTTGGCGCGCCGCGCCTGTGCATCAGCCCCAGCAGTCTCATTCCCGAGGCGGGAGCGGTGTCGCTGCTGAAAGACTTTGAGATACAAGACCCGAAGACGGGTTTCATGATCAAGTTCAAGGCTCCGCAAAACGTGATGGAGCCCGACAACGACGGTTGCTTCATGTCGTGGAGCAACAACAAGTTTGAGGCGCTCAACGTGGATCTCGACATGACGATGCCCGACGACCTGAAGAAGGTCAGCAACGGCACCGCCACCGACGATGCCGTGCAGCTGCACGTGCAGACCACGATACAGAGCTGGGACGACTGGCACGCCTCGGCCAACCTCGACCCGTTTGAGCATGCCGACCTTCCTGGCTACGTGTTCACGGCACAGAACGTGGTCATCGACTACTCGCTCACGCAGAACGAGAAGACCATGGGGGCCTTCCCCTCCGATTACAAGAAGGACGAGGCGGGCATCACCAACAGCAACGAAGCCACGTGGCGAGGCCTCTACATGAAGGAGCTGTCGATGGAGTTCCCTGCCGACATCAAGGTAGGCAACGGCAGCGAGCGCATGAAGGTGCAGCTCAACAACATGTTCATCGACAAGTCGGGCGTCACGGTCGACTGCAAGGTGGTCAACGCCATCAACTATACAAGAGGCGAAGAGGGCACCATCGGCGGATTCGCGTTCACCATGGACAACATCCGGGCAAGCGTGGTGCAGAACAACTTCCGCGACTTCGGCTTCGACGGCACGCTGAAGATACCGATGTTCAAGGGTACCATACAGTATGCCTGCAACATCTACAACCAGGCTTATACCCGAAAGGGAACGAAGCAGGGCTACGCCTATGTGTTCAAGACGCATCAGATAGAGAACCTCGACTTCGACTTCATGTTGGGCAACCTCTCGCTCGACAAGAAGATGACCTATTTCCTCGTTGAGGCTACGCCCAATGATATAGGCGCGCTTGAGACCAACGTGGAGCTGTGCGTGGGCGGCGAGGTGACCATCGCCGGTGCCGACATGATCAACAAGAAGCTCGCCAAGTTGCCGATGAAGCTCACGTTGCCGGAGATCAAGTTCTGCAACATGCGCATCGCCAACAACAAGAACTTCACGTCGGTGTATGAAAGCACCATGCAGGATGAGGCGCGCAAAGCTGCCAAGGCCACGGTGCTCAGCATGAAGAGTGAGTGGACGAAGAGCAATAAGGACGAAGACGACAAGACGGGCGTCAGCTCCGAGGCGGAAGGCGAACTTGAAAACACGAAGAACCTCTACTGGAGCTTCGGTCAGTGGGGCTATGCGTCACCGCAAAAGAAGATTGGTCCGTTCAAGTTTGAGCTGAAGGGATGGAACTTCAAGCTCAACAAGGAGGGCAGTGAGTCGTATGTCGGCATCACGCTCGATGGCGCCATCTCGTTCTGCGACGAGCTGAAGATCAGTGCGTCGACCAAACTCGAGTTCCAGGCTTGGGTCAGAAACCTGAGCAAGGTAAAGGGCGTGGGCGACATCAGCAAGCTCAGCCTTGAATACAAAGAGGTCAAGTTCCATGAGGCAACGTTTGGCGTCAGCACCGTCGGCTTCAAGCTTGAAGGAACGCTCGAATGTGCGGGCGACGGCACCAGCGACAAGGGCTACACCGGAACATTGAAGGCTGATATAGCCGAGGGCCTGTTCAAGGTCGACGTGATGGGCGGCTACTACGACCATGAGGAAGACAACAACAACTACAGCTGGGGCTTCTTCAACATCAAGCTTGGCGGAACGTGCGGCATCCCCATACCGCCGCTCAAGATCAGCGACATAGCCGGTGGTCTGTACTTCAACTGTAAGTACAATGCCAAGGACGAGGCGCACCCCACACCGAAGAAAGGCGTAATCGGTATCATCGCGGGCATGGGTTTGGCCACTGCCGACGGTGTCACGTTCAAGGGCAAGATGGAAATGGTGTGCGTGGTCGAGAAGTCGGGCGACAGTTACGGTCTCACCTCGTTTATTTTCAACGGCAACGTGTCGTGCATGAGTGACCTGCTGACCTCTGATGTCAGCATGGAATACGTAAACAATGACAAAGACCAGTATTTCCAGCTCAATATCACGGCTGAAGCATCGGCTGCGGGATCGTTGGAAAGCGTTAAAAATAAGGTAAACGCGCTGGAGACGAAACTCAAGGCGCTGAAGGATGATGTCAAAATAGCAAGCGAGAGTGTGCAGAAGAGCTTGACTGGCGTGTTTGCCGACAAGCAGACCGAGTCTAAAGCTTATAAGCAGAATATGACCAATTATAAGAATAAGCAGAATGAAGACAAGTCGTCTTCTTCCGCTACGATTGGCAAGGTAACGGTTTCGCTTGACCTCCGCATCCAGACGAAAAAGGACGGAAAGGATCTCTCAACGTGCTTGTGGCACGTCTACATAGGCAAGCCAACCGAGTCGGAGCGTTGCAAATTAGTGCTTATCGATTACCAGTCGAAGATTGTAACAGTCGGTGTCGGCGCCAACGCCTACCTGTGCTTAGGTTCCGAGCTTCCCGACGATGGCCAGTTGCCTCCTATCCCTACCAAGGTGCGGCAGTTCCTTGACGGCGGCGAACATGGTAGCGTTTCCAGCGATGATGTCTCTAAGGCTGAGACAGCGCGAAATTTGGCCAAGGCCAAATTCTTCGCCAATGCGAAGGTCGATGGCGGTGTTATGGTTGGCGCGTCGGTCTGGGGATACGTTAACGTCGATTTGGGATTGTTCTATGGCGATATGGGCATCACGGCGGGCTTCGACATCTCGGTAAGAAAGCTGTCGGGCAACTCCAAGTGTATTAACACCGGTGGCACGCCCGGTAAGAAAGGATGGTATGCCGAAGGTCAGCTTTATGCTTACCTCTATGCCAAGTTCGGCCTCAATATCAATCTTGGTTTCTTCAAGAAGAAATTCGACATATTAAACGCCGGACTGGGTGGAGTGTTCCATTGTGCATTGCCTAACCCCAACTACTTTACGGGCAAGGCTCGCGTCAAACTGAAGATGCTCGGCGGACTGGTCAACATCAACAAGTCGTTCGAGTTTGAGTGTGGTCAGGTTTGCCAAATGTATCTTGGCGGAGCCCTCGACAACTATAAGCTGTTTGAGAGTTGCAACATCGGCAGCGAGACGTTGGAAGACGCAAAGAAGAATCCGATAGACTGGGAGGTGCAGAGACGCCCCGTGGTCTATACGCAAGGCGACCTCAACTCTATCATAAGAGTGGTTGACCCGACCGACCGTGACCGAATAGCCAATTCGTCGGCAGGCGATGGCAAGAGCGACTATGCGCTCGACGACCTGGCAAGCCGTCAGTTCAAGTTCAAAATGTATGGATCCTATCCTGTGCAGATTAAGGAATACGACAGTGAGCTTAAAGCAAAGCAAAACAAAGTGGCAAAAACGTACAACGCAGAATATACGGTTGACAGGAACTCCGTTACCATCGATTTCTCTAAGTTCAAGCAAAACAAGATTTATTGCTTGACAGTGAAAGGTAAGGCATGGGAATTCTACAATAGTGCTTGGCGCAACACCCAGCAGTGGGATTCGTTGAAGAACAAGTATGAGTCGGTAGAGTGGACGCAAGAGAAAAACTTCTGGATCGTTACGAACAACGAGGACGAGAGAAAGATCGACGACAAGGACGACCTGCAGAACTACGTCGCCGTGGCTTATCCAAATATGCCGACCAATGGAACGTTGGGCAAGCAGATTATATATGGTAAGGATTATATGGCTGTTGACATGCAAAGCTCAGGCTCTGTATCACGCAGTGACTATCCCAACCCAGCGGCAATCGAAGACATCGAGCGGCCGACGATCTCGCTCACCAAAAAGCTGAAGAACAAGCTCTATTGCAATGATACCGATGGCAAGCTCAAGTGGATCTTGACCGACAAGACTACGGGAGCGCAGCAGACGCGCGAAAACCTGTGGATTGAGGAAGGCGGAGTGTCGATACTGACACCGGAGACCAATTTTTATGGTATCTATAAAGGCAGAAGCTATGTCATTCGGCTCGTGTACGAATGGACCGAAAGCGTTACAGGTGCATGGACGTGGACCCCATTCAAGACATACGAGGTCTATGGCACCTCGCGAGATGAAGTATATAAGACATATGCAAAGAAATTCAACACGACTATTAAGACAACTGGTGTAGGAATACGGAATTTCAAATCGCAAAGCAAACCGCTATACCGCGTAGACGTTCAGCAAGTGAATTTGATGAATCTCACCGGCGCGGAGAGCAACGTGTTTAACGATTATGGAACATACAATGATTCGTATAAGGAAAGGACATCTTATTCAAGCAAGGGCCGCAAAGTTACGTTGTCTAACAATATCAGCAATACTACATCAAGCAATGCCGGCCAACTGAAGTTTAAGGTGACAATATATAAATACGGTCAGGAAACCATGCAAAGAAAACATTTCAAGAACCTCGCATTCATGAACGCGGACGCTTACAGAAGCTACTCGGACAAAACCGATTACTTCGACGATGCGCCTCTGTATTCGCGCTACTTCCAAGCCGAAGTGCTGCAATTCTTCCCAAGGGAAAACGACGAATTCAGGGGGACTTCACACTACGATACGTATTTTGTGGGCCAACTGAAAAGGGATGCTTATTTCCCGACGTTCACTTACGGAGCACGTAATCAAATGCCAAGAGTGATGATGGATCCGCGTGTGTATCTGTCGTATCTCAGCGGTATGTTCTTCATTGGCGGACACAAGTTTGAGTCGGGCAAGAACGACTTGAACTATAGCAAGGTGAGCCTCCAGTCGCTTAACATCTCCTCAAGATACGGAAGCTGGGAATGGACGCTTGGCAACAAGAACTCAACCTATCAAATACAAGGCGCATACAATATACTTACCGATTATACATTTATGAACTTAGCGCGGTTGAGAAGAATAACAGGCTCCACCTATCCATTGTACACCAATGGCAGTCAAGAATACGTGTCTGCTCTTGGAACGAAGAGTGATGCCCGACTCACTGATTATCACTACTTGGATAGAAAGACCTATACGCGGATTATAGTTGACTTGTACAACAGTGCTACAACCGCGTCTAAGAATATAAGTGACGAGTTGAGCCGCGGATACAATTGGAGTAAGAAACTTTGGAGGAGTTATCTGCAGGTGTATGCAGGTCAAAAGAAGGACCTGGCACCGAATTCAACATGGTTTACGGTAAAAGTGCCAAAAGACCAGTTTGCCATCGTGTGGAACGGAGCCAATCTTGATGGCATGAACATTTCGAAGACCATCAAGCTGACGGGTGCTGCAAGCAACTATCGACATCCGCGCATCGACAAGAGCGGCCAGTTCGGTAGGCGACTGTATGCCTCGGCTCTTAAACAGCGGGCTTATGCTCCAAGCGATTGCCAAGATTATTACAAGTATTTGTTGTTCAATGGTCAAGTGGTGAGCAAGATAAACAACTATACGTTGCAGTTCTATTGCTATCGCGTGAATGCCTGGGACATAGACAACCAGCAATGGACGGTGTACACAGGGAACAGTGTGCCGTATTTCACAGCAACCAAGACGGCAAAGTTCGGAGCTCTCGTCAGTAAATATCGTTATAACCTATATTATTAGTCAGGGATCGTGGAACGAACACAACAAGTAAAGATGAACAAAAAAGCAAGAGATATGAAGAAAGGCAATGGCATGAAAACACTGCTGTGGGCGGCA
>CAVAGT010000034.1:0-28150 GCA_963588155.1 Lachnospiraceae bacterium
CAACCTCGCCTGTTGAAAGCTCTTTGCGAGGTTCCATGTCCATCTTTAAAACACCAACCTCGTCGGCGGTGTATTCCATGTCGGTTTGTACAAACTTCACCTTGTCGCCTTGGCGAACAGCTCCGTTGATAACCTTTCCAAGCACTATGATACCACGGAAAGAGTTGAAAATGGAGTCGAAGATTAGAATTTGCAGTGGCTTTTTAGGGTCACCCTTAGGAGCTGGAATGCGTTCCACCACAGCTTTCAAGACATCGGGAATGCCTTCTCCCGTCTTGCCGCTTGCCCTAATAATGCTCTCGTGGTCGCAGCCGATAAGGTCCACTATCTCGTCCTCAACCTCATCGGGCATTGCGTTGGGCATGTCTATCTTGTTGATGACAGGTATTATCTCCAAGTCATGGTCAATGGCCATATACAAGTTGGATATAGTCTGAGCCTGTACGCCTTGCGTGGCATCTACGACGAGCAGTGCGCCTTCGCACGCGGCAATGCTTCTGGACACCTCATAGCTGAAGTCGACGTGTCCCGGAGTATCAATCAGATTGAGAATATATTTCTGGCCATTTAGCTCATATTCCATCTGTATCGCGTGGCTCTTGATGGTTATGCCTCGCTCACGCTCAAGGTCCATGTCGTCAAGCATCTGGTTTTCAGTTATCTTGATAGTCTTGGTGTATTCAAGCATTCTGTCAGCCAATGTTGACTTTCCGTGATCTATATGAGCTATAATGCAAAAATTGCGGATGTTTTCCATTCGAAAATTATAATCTTTGTCGCAAAGTTACAAAAAAGATGGGACAATGGTTATCTAAAATTACATATTTTTCTTAACTTTGCGCTAAAAAGAATGCATAATAAAGACAGAATATAGATGAAGAAATACAATTTATTGGTTCTTGCTTTTGCGATGCTTTTATTTTCGGCGTGTCACCGCACGACACTGGAAGACCTTGCGGCAAAGACGGCTGAGGAATACACGGAGCGTTATTGTCCAACTCCGGTAGAAAACGGTCAGCGAACAGACAGCGTGACTTTTTCTCGAGAAACGCATACGTTCGGTTATTACTATTCTTTGTCGGGCAAGCTGGATGATTCCGCCATCATAGAAACTAATAAAAAACAAATTATATCCACCATTCTGAATAGCTTGAAAGAGAACACGAGCATGAAAGAATACAAGCAAGCTGGCTATAATTTTCATTATGTCATGAAGTCGAGCAAGACCGGTGAGGTCTTGATTGATAAACTGTTCACGAACAAAGATTATAATTAGTCAGTAGCCATGCCAAAAGACAAGACCATGTATGTCTGCAGCAACTGCGGATATGAATCGGCGAAGTGGCTTGGGCGTTGTCCTTCTTGTGGCGAGTGGGATAGTTTCAAGGAGATAAAAGTTGATGCCAACTTTGGCTCCATGAACGCCAAGAATACTGCGGCGTCATTGCGCAAGGGCGTTGGCAAATCTGTTGTTGGTCATGATGAATGCAAGCCGTTGCGACTGAAGGAGATTCCTTTGCAAGACGCACCGAGAATAGACACCGAGGACCCAGAGCTAAATAGAGTGTTGGGAGGTGGACTCGTTCCAGGCAGCATAGTGTTGCTTGGCGGTGAGCCGGGTATCGGTAAGTCGACACTTACGTTGCAGACACTGCTCGGCATGAGTGGCATGCCTATCTTGTATGTCAGTGGAGAGGAGAGCGCTCACCAAATAAAGATGCGAGCTGAACGAATTAAAAAAGCAGTGGCTGCTAACGCTACTGCTGAAGGTGGGAGTGCTGACATCACCAATGAGATTAATAATGTATTTATACTTTGTGAGACCTCGTTAGAGAAAATATATTCGGGCATTCAGCAATTGCACCCTAGTCTTGTTGTCATTGACTCAATCCAGACCATATCCACCGAGCAAGTTGACTCTTCGCCAGGAAGTGTTTCTCAAGTCAGGGAATGTGCCGCCTCGTTGCTTCGGTTTGCCAAGAGCAGTGGAGTTCCCGTCATTCTCATTGGCCACATAAACAAGGAAGGCACTCTGGCAGGACCTAAAATCCTTGAGCACATTGTTGATACGGTGATACAGTTTGAGGGCGACCAGCATTATGTTTACAGAATATTGAGAAGTATAAAAAACCGTTTTGGCAGCACCTCGGAACTTGGAATCTATGAAATGCGGCAAGATGGTTTGCGTGCGGTATCCAATCCTTCCGAGCTTCTGTTGACCGAAGACCATGAAGGCCTTTCGGGCGTCGCCATCAGCTCAACCGTAGAAGGTCTTAGACCATTCCTTGTTGAGACCCAGGCACTTGTCTCAACAGCGGCGTATGGCACGCCCCAGCGTTCCGCAACCGGATTTGATCAGCGAAGGCTGAATATGCTTCTTGCCGTATTGGAAAAGCGCGTTGGTTTCAAGCTTGTGCAAAAAGACGTGTTTCTCAATATTGCCGGTGGAATGAGGGTCACGGACATGGCTATGGATCTGAGCGTGATAGCCGCAGTGTTGTCAAGTAATGTAGACACGCCTATCGAGAATGGTTGGTGCATGTGTGGAGAGGTAGGTCTTAGCGGTGAAGTGAGGCCTGTCAGTAGGGTGGAACAGCGGATAGCGGAAGCCGAGAAACTTGGATTTAATCATATTATTTTGCCAGCCTATAACATGAAAGGCATAAACCCTAAGAAGTATGCCATACAACTTCATCCTGTAAGGAAAGTGGAGGAGGCGCTTAGGGCTTTGTTTAATTAATGAATAATGATTTACGTATGAAAGACAGTATAATTATTGTAAGTGGTGGAATGGATTCCATTACGATGCTTTACGAGTATAAGGATCGCATAGCCATGGGTGTTTCGTTCAACTATGGAAGCAATCATAACCTAAGGGAGATACCTTTTGCTGAGCTGCATTGCAAGCGTTTGGGAATCCCACATATAACAATAGACCTTGGCTTTATGTCTAAATACTTCAAGTCGAGTCTGTTGGAAGGCGCTGATGCTATTCCAGAGGGCAACTATGACGACGCGAACATGAAGTCGACGGTTGTTCCTTTTCGCAATGGAATAATGCTATCGATTGCCGTTGGACTTGCTGAGTCTAACCATCTGAAATATGTGATGATGGCAAATCATGGTGGTGATCATACCATTTACCCAGATTGCCGCCCGGAGTTCGTAAATAATATGTCGGCGGCAGCAAAGGCTGGCACTTATGCTGATGTGGAGATATTGGCCCCTTATACCAATATAACAAAGGCAGACATAGCGAGGCATGGCAAGGCACTTGGGATAGACTACAGTGAGACTTGGAGCTGCTATAAGGGAGGCCATAAACATTGTGGAAAATGTGGCACTTGCAGGGAACGTATTGAAGCCCTAAGCGAGGCAGGCATCAACGACACTACGGAATATGAAGAAGAATAGGATTATAGGGCGCTTCAACAATAGATTGGCATTTGCCTCTATTTTAGGTCTCTTATTGTTCTCCACATTGATATCTTCTTGCAACAAGAGTTATAAAGAGGCAAAGCAAGAGGAGAAATTGTCGCGCAAAGAATTGTTGCGCAAGGATAGTCTTGCGCTAAAAATAGCCACGGTGCCTACTCTTGATTGTTTGCCACTTTTCATAGGAGTGGAGGATAGTCTTTTCAAGAGAAACGGTGTTGACGTGCATTTAAAGTTGAGAAACGCTCAGATTGATTGCGACACACTGATGAAAGGCAAATACATTGAAGGAATGGTCAGCGATCTTATACGAACTGAACGATTGAAGAAGGGAGGCGTGACGTTGCGATATGTAACGGCTACCGATGCCTATTGGCAACTATACACAAATCGTATTTCTCGAATCAAAGAACTTAATCAATTGTCCGACAAGATGATAGCCATGACAAGATTCTCGGTGACTGATTATCTTGCCGATTATGCTATTGATAGCGCAAAACCCAAATTTGACGTTTTTAAGGTTCAAATAAATGATCCTCGCATTCGTATAAAGATGGTTATCAACAACGAGATGGATGCTGCGTTGTTTACAGAACCTCAGGCGACAACGGCACGTTTGTATAATAACCCCATGCTAATGGATAGCCGTGACAAGGGCGTTCGTTTTGGGGTGATTGCATTCAGGGAAGAAGCACTAAAGGACAAAAGACGGCAGAAGCAACTTGATTCCTTCATAAAAGTGTATAACATGACAGTGGATTCAATTAATCGCTTTGGATTGCAACACTATGCAGCTGTCATAAGCAAATATACCAACGCGGATGGTAAGACGATTAAGGCGTTGCCTAAGCTGCGGTTCAGCCGTGTGAAACAGCCACGGGAGCATGACATAAACATTGCTAAAAGATACTGACAAATATATGACAAGGCTTGACAATACCAACTGGAAAGACTTTTTAGGGAGCATTGACACACTGATGGAACAGCTGTCGAACAAGCAACCTCTTGGTTCAATATTGCATAAGACAAAGACGCTTATGGCAGATTACTCGCGTCCGACAGATGATGAACTGGAGAGCATTGGCGATAGCTATCGGTTGATGAGCGACTATATGCTGCGTGGTTTTCAGGACAATACACGTGCTGACCTATATGGCAAACTGTGTCAGCGTCTTTATAGAAAACTGTCAGATATAACATTGCAAGTGCGCAAACAGTTTGATCCTGTGGTAAGAGCGTTAGTTTCTCGTGAAGCCACCCAACTTGACGTAGATAGCCTTAGAAGCAATCTTGAGCTATTCGTGTCTGACTTGGCTATGTTGACTCTGGAGCCCGAGCGGATGGTGACGGAGAAACGCAAGGCTCTTTATGAAAATCGGCATAATATAATGTCCAAGGCTTTCAACCAAATATTATTTTCCGGGCAGTGGAGCAATGAGCATGCCGTTGATATTGCCAACCTCATTCTTTCTCCAATAATCGAGAACACCGACGCCCTTTCCTTGTGTGCGGCAGTGATGATGTCATCGCTTTTGTCGCCAGACCCAGTTAAGGTGTTGCTACTTCTAAAGATTTACAAGGAGGCTACTGATGATAAGTTGAGGCAAAGGGCTCTCATAGGATGGGTGTTTGCGTTGGATAATGGAGATTTCAGTTTATTCCCGAATATCACTAAGGAAGTTAAGCTCTTGATGACCGACAAGGGTTTTCGTGATGAGTTGGTAGAACTGCAGATGCAGGTGGTGTTTTGCATGTCTGCCGAGCAAGACACTCAAACGATAAATAGGGACGTAATGCCAAACATAATCAAGAACCAAAATATAGAGGTAACAAGGTTTGGCATAAGAGAGAAGGATGAAAATCCAATGGATGACATTCTGCATGGTGATAGCAGTGACAAGAAAATTGAGGAAATAGAACAAAGCGTACGTAAGATGGCAGAAATGCAGAAGCGTGGCGCTGACATATATTTTGGTGGTTTCTCCAAGATGAAGAGGTTTGGTTTCTTCTTTACCTTGTCCAATTGGTTTACCCCATTTTATGTGCAACATCCAGGGCTTGGTCATTTGTCACAAGAGATAAGAGATACAAAGTTCATGTCTAATTTGCTATCAACCATGCCCTTTTGTGATTCTGACAAATACAGTTTCGCATTGGCGATGGCTACGGTGTTTCCTCAACTCCCTAATAATATAAAGGAGATGATAGGCAACAACTCAGACATGGTAATGTCGGGAATGGAAGGTGTGATGAATACACCTGCGTTTTTCCGTAGACAATATCTTCAAGACTTGTACAGGTTTTTCCGCATCAACGATAGTCGTAAGGCTTTTGGTAATCCCTTTGATTCTGAAAGCAATAAGATGTTCCTCAACAATTCTGTGTTCCATGGGGCTATGCACGATGGGGCCATAAGCATTGTGGGGTTTCTAATAAAACGAAAGATGTATGTTGTTGCCAAGGCTATGCTTGACAATTATTTCGATGAAAACCAGCTGGATGATAATCTTTTAGCTGCTCGAATAGCCTTAAAGAACTGTGACTACCACACGGCAGAAAAGTTGTTTGCCAAGGCATACGAAATTGAGAAACACGGTGAGAAGTCGTTGAAAGGTTATGCTCTGGCAAGTTTTCATTGTGCTCATTATGCTAAGGCGACAGAGCTCTATCGCCGCTTGGAGGAACTGTTTCCTGACAAGCAACAGTACAAGATGAATGAGGCGATAGCTCTTATTAATGACAATAGGGAAGAGGAAGCGGTTAAAAAACTCTATGAGTTGTATTATAACAACCAAGATAATATCGACGTAAGGCGTGTGTTGGCTTGGGGACTTCTATGCACAAAACAGACAGAAAAGGCATCAAAATTATATGCAGACCTTCTTGCTTCTGGCAATGGCGTAGCTGTAGACCATCTCAACGCGGGTTATTGCTCATGGTTCATGGGCGAAGGAGAAGCTGCCGCTAAGCATTTTGCCGTTTTTGTGTCGCTTAAGGCAGAAGAAGCAGAAAAAGCAAAGACACATCTCCACGAAAACATCCTTTCGGATAAGTTTAAGGAAGATGCGTCTTTGCTAGATCGTTATGATATTTCTGAAATTGACCGATTGATTATGGCTGGTGTTGATTAACCATTCATTGAGGCAAGGAACTCAACGTTATTGCGGGTGTGAGCTATTCGGTCGTGAATAGTGTTCATGGCTTCCAATGGTGTCATTTCCGCAATATACTTACGCAGAATCCACATTCTGTCAAGCGAAGTCTTATCCAAAAGCAAGTCATCACGTCTTGTGCTTGACGCAACAAGGTTAACTGATGGGAAGATGCGCTTGTTTGACAAACTGCGGTCGAGTTGCAACTCCATGTTGCCTGTTCCCTTGAATTCCTCGAAGATTACCTCGTCCATCTTTGAGCCGGTGTCTATGAGGGCCGTTGCTATAATCGTAAGTGAGCCACCACCTTCAATATTTCTCGCAGCTCCAAAGAAACGTTTAGGTTTTTGCAATGCATTTGCATCAACACCACCTGTAAGTACCTTGCCTGATGCAGGAGACACCGTGTTGTAAGCTCTTGCCAAACGTGTTATGGAGTCAAGGAAAATGACGACATCATGTCCACATTCCACCATTCGCTTTGCCTTTTCAAGCACTATTCCGGCTATCTTGACGTGGCGTTCGGCTGGTTCGTCAAATGTTGAAGCTATAACCTCAGCGTTGACGGTGCGCGCCATGTCGGTAACTTCCTCTGGACGCTCATCTATGAGAAGCATCATGAGGTATGCCTCTGGATGGTTTGCCGCTATTGCATTGGCAATGTTTTTCATAAGAATGGTCTTACCAGTCTTTGGTTGAGCAACGATTAACGCGCGTTGCCCCTTTCCTATTGGAGCGAACAAGTCAACTATTCGGGTCGAAAGGTTTGTTGTGGCAGGATCACCGGTAAGGTCAAACTTACTGTCAGGGAACAGGGGTGTGAGGTTTTCGAATGGCACACGATCCCTCACTTCTTCAGGGCTACGACCGTTGATGGTGACAATGCTTGTCATCGGGAAATATTTCTCTCCATCGTGTGGCGGGCGTACGCGTGCTTCGATAACGTCTCCTGTTTTCAAGCCATAGCGTCGGATCTGATTGTTGGGAACGTAAACGTCGTCTGGTGAGGAAAGATAATTGTAGTCACTCGAACGCAAGAAACCATAGCCGTCTGCCATTACTTCCAGCACTCCGTTGGCAGAGATAATGTCGTTGAAGTCGAATGGCTCAGGAGAGTCTATGATATTGTCTTTCTGGAGAACTTCGGTTTCAACCGGTGTTTGCTGAACAAAAGATGGGCCAGTGGTGGGGTGGTCAAACATATCATAGTTTGGCGTAATGCCTTGGTCTTCTACTGGTATGTCGACAACAGTGATGAAGTCTGTGCCATCTGCTGGGTCTCCGTCCCAAACGGTATCTGTAACATTATTGTCAATAGGGGTATTAGGGGCATCGGTTGGTTTTCCTTTCTCTACCTCGGAATTCTCGTTCTCAGCCGTGACTTGAGCTTGGAACTTTGCAATAATATTTGTAGACTCTTCATTGTTGCTATTTTCCTTAGGTGTAACGGCTGGCAAAATGTCTTTATGCGTCACCGTGGCTGGCATGTTCGAGTCGACCGCCTGTGCATCTGTTTGCTCATTAGTGCTTGTGCCTGAAGCCATTATTTTTTTCACTTCTGTAATTTTGGCTATCAGTTCGCGCTCAATCTTGGTTTTGGGGCCACGGTGTTTAGGTTGGTTTTTCAATGTCTCCTCAAGTTCCGCGAGAAGTTGTTTGGGATCAGAGGTTTCGCTGAACAATGTCTCTTGTGTTTGGTTCTTATCTTGTGAGGGGGCATTCTCCAATTGTTGCTTTTTGTCGTTGGTTGGCCTCTTCTTGCTTCCTATCACGGCTTGTCTGTCAAGAATCGCGTAAGCCAAATCCTCATTTGTCGTATAAGTTTCCGGGGATAGCTCTAGTTTTCTGGCAATATCGGCAAGCTCATCCTTACCCATGACAGATAATTCTTCCTTTTTGTACATATATAATGTATGAAAATATTGATTTAAAAAATAAGAGCAACACTTCCAAAGAACAGGAAGCGTTTAAATAAATTTCTTATAGGTGCAAAGTTACGAATAAAATGCTAAAATCAAAATCTTTTATTCGTGTTTTTTTCATCTTTTTTGGCTATCTTCATTTAGGCTTAACAAATAAAAGGCAAGTAATTTGAAGTGGCGAGTCCCGTTATTCAATGTCACAGAGCCACCTCTGCGGCTCTGTGACATTGGTTGATAAGGATGAGAATATTATCAACAATAGAATGATAATTCTCATTTCGTATGACCTTTTTGTTTAAGCCACTTTCTCAAGTTTCTTCATCACGGAGAAGATGAAGACGAAGCTTGCGAGGCACAATGCCACAAGCACGCCCCAGACGGCCGTGAGAGGCACGTTGTTCCAGAGATATGCTGGAATCTGAACGAGGAAGTTGCCAATGGCGGTAGCGCCAAACCAGCAACCCATCATTACGCCTTGATATTTCTGCGGTGCCACTTTGCTTACAAAGCTAATGCCCATCGGAGAGAGAAGCAGCTCGGCGAACGTAAGAACGAGATAAGTGCTTACAAGCCACAATGGGCTAACGCGCTGAGGATCATCGGCAACGTATGAGGCGTGGTAGCTCAATCCAACAGACGCGGCTATCATGATGACATATCCGATGCCGGCTACCAACATTCCAAGACCGATCTTGCGTGGTGCAGATGGCTCTTTCTTTCTTGATGCCAGCCAGCCGAAGAGCGCCATGCTGACCGGAGTCAGCATTACGACGAAGCAAGGGTTGAACTGCTGGTAGAGAGGCACATCAACGTTGACAGTCTCACCTGCCGACTCAAAAATCCTGTATCCGAGGAATGCGGCACATGCAAGGATTACTATGCCCGAGATTACCTTTCCTTTAGTTGTCTTGCTTTGGAAAATGGCGAAGAGAGCGTAAACCAAAACGATGACACCGAGCAGGTTGGTAACGTCGAACAACATTCCAACGAGGCCTGTAGCGGTTGTCTGCGTGAAGTCGCGGGCGAAATAGGTAAGTGTCAAACCATTTTGGTGGAATGCCATCCAGAAGAAAATGACAACGGCAAACACGAGGAACAACGCAACGAGACGGCTGTGGGTGTCTGCTTTTTCTTCAGGTGTTTCAACATGAGTCTCGATGGCTTTGCTGTCATTGCTTTTCTTGGTCTTATTCGCGGTGTTGTCTACTTGTGCGAAAGTCCATCTAAAGCCATAATAGATGGCAATAGAAAATACAAGCGACAAGCACGCCACGCCAAAGGCATAATGATATGCCGAAGACTCCGACGCGTTAAGGGCGGTCATGGCCCAGGCGTGAAGCTTTGTTGCGGCGGTAGGAGCGAAAAGCGCGCCAATGTTGATTGCCATGTAGAAGATGGAGAAGCCTGCGTCGCGTTGGTTGGCGTATTCTGGCGCATCGTAGAGTTTGCCTACCATCACCTGCAAGTTGCCCTTAAATAGCGAAGTGCCCATGCTTATGAGTAACAGGGCGAGCGACATGATGGCAATTGCGGCAGCTCCGGCACCGGCAGGAACGGCAAGCAACAGGTATCCAATGAACATTACGATGATGCCGAATGTTACGCATCGGCCATAGCCGATCTTGTCAGCTACGGCTCCGCCTACGATAGGCAGGAAATAAACGAGCATCAAGAATGTGGCATAGACGGTTCCCGCCAATCCCTCTCCCCATCCGAAATTGGATTGAAGGAAAAGAACGAAGATGGCAAGCATAGTGTAATAGCCGAAACGCTCACCTGTATTTGCAAGGGCGAGCGCATAAAGTCCTTTTGGTTGGTTTTCAAACATATAAAATAAGTTTATGGTTTAATATAAAATGCTATCCGAGGATTTTATGGTTATCTCATTATGTCGACAAGCCACCCAAACTTGATGGTTATCGTGCCATAATTGCTTGATCCGAAGTAATCGCGTTTGGAGTCGCCGTATATGTTGCCGAGGCCATAATAATAACGTGCCTCAAGGGTGAACCTTCCGAGTTTCTTCGTGGCCCATTCCACTCCGAGACCCGCGGCTATTCCATAGTCTATCTTGTTCTCGACGCTCATGGTGTCTTGCGCCACTACCTTGTTTGAGCGGTCTTCTACGTTGCGACTTGCCCAGTCAAAATTAGACTTGGTGCTTTCGCTCATGTAGACGCCAAGTTGCGGACCGGCATTGAGGAAGAAATTGAATCCCTTGTTTTCCTTTCCCCAGGCGAGGTGAGCGAAGAAGGGAATTTGTATGTAGTTGATTGTTCGCTCGTATTCCTCAGCTTGTTTCGTGACGGAGTTTATCACGGGCTGGTTGTTCATGTCGCGTATGTCTTCTTTCCATCCCAACTGACTGTAATTTACCTCCGCTTGGATTGAGGCTATTGTGCCAAAATATTTCTCCACGGAGTAGCGAGCGGTAAAACCAAAGTTCATGCCTCCCTTCATGCCTTGCAACACTTTTGGCGTAAAGCGTATGGTCGTCATGTTATATCCCGCGTTCGCTCCAATGGAGAGCGTGTTGCGGTGTTCGCCTATCTGCGCATGGGCAAACAGGGGGAAGCATATCGCTGCTATTAATATTTTGAATGGTAATCTCATAATTATCAATATGAAATGGCTTCAACGTTGCCGTTGGGCATGAAGTGAATGAGTTGGAAGAAATCGTTTTGCATGCCTGCCGAGCCAACCTGCTTGAACTGTAATGGAGTTTGCACGGCTTTCCATGTGTTTTGGTTCTTGACACCCCTGAACGCCTTGCCATATTTGGCGATGCCACGGAGGAAGAATTGCGCGTAGTCGTAGCCAGTCAACGCGAAGCGTGGCAACGCATTTTGCATGTCTTGCTTAAACCATTGGCGATAGGCTCGCGTAAGCGATTGCGTTCGTGGGTTTGCCGGGTTATAATAGAATGTGGAAGGTATGTAAGTGTCAAACTCGTGAAACTTTGCCTCGTCAATGCCAAGATACATCATCCATTCTGTATATCCGAAGAGCTTTATTTTCAGTTCGGGCCTTGTGGCTTTCAATATGGCGAGCTTGTTGAGCACCAAAGTCAACTCTGGAGAGCGGCCTGTGTTCAGTATTACGATGTTCTGGAGTGAGGAATTGAACTGTTTGGCGAAAACGTCATCCGAGCTGCCTACGTTTGTTATGCCATAGCCTATATTGTGGCTTTCAAGGCGAGTGCGCAGCCCAAAAGTGAAGTTTCCTTTGGTGGAAGTCTTGTCGTTGCAGTCGATGAAGACGGGATGGCAATTGCCGAAGAGCTTCAGGAAAGTTTCTATGCTGTTGTTTGTCTGTCGGTCGTTGGTTTGGTAAACTTGGAAAATTTGTCTGTACATCGACACGTCGTCGCCCGTGATGGAAAAGGGAATGACCATTAGTATGTCGCGTGCCTTGCAGAACTCAGCGAGGGCGTGTACTTGCTTGCTATACAACGGGCCAAAAATAATGTCGCATTTTGTGGCTCCTTGTTGCTTGATAAAATTGGTAATGTCAGCGTCGATATTTACGTTCCAAGCGTGGATGTCGATAGACATACCCATGGCGCGCAACGAGTCGCAGGCGATGAGCATTCCGCGATAAAACTCTGTCATGCGTCTGCCGTCGCCATCGACATCGTGAAGCGGAAGCATGACGCCAACCCGTACGGTCTTGCCAGAAAACGGAAGTTTAACCGTTTGAATTGGTGTGCGTACAGGCTTGTTGTTGGCTTGCCCCGAAGTAGTGGAGCTTGCATAAGGAATGCAAACATAGCTGCCTTTCTTGAGCTCGAACCCGTCTACCTTCATCTCCGGGTTCGCCTCTATAAGGGCATCCACGGAAATGTTATATTTCTTGGCTATGCCATAAAGTGTGTCTTTTTTCTTTACTTGATACTTTTCCCGCCAGTTTTGGTTCTGTGCGAAGCATTGAAAACAAAACAACGACGTAAGCACTACAAGTGCAAATCGTAACGATATTTTCATTTCTGAAGAATCAGTTTTATTTTTTATTGTGCAAACTTACATAAAAAATATGACATACAAGCGGCATCCTTTAAAAAAGTTGCGTATCTTTGCATAAGATAGGCTGCGCCTTAGCATAACATTCAAGCAAGCTTGATGTTCTGCATTCGGTTTGCACTATCTTTGCATTTCTAATAATTCTAATAATGAGACATCGGTCTAAGAATAAACATATCGCTTTTCTTCTTTTCATCGTGCTGTTTGCCACAGGCCAGGCTTATGGGCAGACTGCCACGCCTACCATTAACCCGCTTATGAGTTATACCGACAGCGAGGGAAACTCGCAAACTGAAATCACGAGCGCAAGTGAGTCGGCTCCGTTAGTGGTTTCTTTTTCGAGCGGAGCCGAAAATACGGAAGGATGGACCGTTCATTACGAATGGCGATTTTATCGGCAAGGACAGCGCGACAATCCTTATGTGGTAAGGCATGAGGAGGACACAGAATTCACTTTTACAGAGTCGGGAAGCCACCTTATAGAGCTTTGGGCAACATTCGTGAACGGCAACGATACTATAAGTTATGCCAACGACTATTGGAGCTCTGATGCTACGCCCTTGTCGGTTTCCATCTATGAGAGCAAGCTTGAGTTCCCCAACGCCTTTTCCCCAAACGGTGATGGCATAAACGACATTTTCAAGGCAAAGGACGGATACAAGAGCATAACAGAGTTTCATGCCACCATATTCAATCGTTGGGGGCAGAAAATATACTCATGGGATGACCCTTCGGGTGGATGGGATGGAAAGTTCAATGGCAAAGACGTCAGCCAAGGAGTTTATTTCCTTTTGGTTAAGGCGCGTGGGGCTGACGGAAGAAAGTTCAATATAAAGAAAGACGTTAATCTGCTTCGCGGTTACACTGAGACACAGACTACAAAATGACAATGACTACACATGATTGGATAACGGTTGAGGGTGCTCGCGTCCACAACCTTAAAAACATAAATGTTAAGATACCACGCAACTCGTTGACCGTGATAACAGGTCTTTCCGGATCTGGAAAGTCATCGCTTGCCTTCGACACGATTTATGCTGAGGGCCAACGGAGGTATATCGACACATTCTCTGCTTATGCCCGCAATTTCCTTGGCAACATGGAACGGCCTGATGTTGACAAGATAAGTGGCTTGAGCCCGGTTATCAGCATAGAGCAGAAGACGACCAACAAGAATCCACGCTCCACCGTGGGGACGACCACTGAGATCTACGATTACCTGCGATTGCTGTTCGCCCGTGCGGGCACAGCGTATAGCTACGTCTCGGGCGAGAAAATGGTGAAGTATACGGAAGAGAAAGTGGTGAGCCTCATCCTTGACGAGTATGCAGGCAAGAGGGTCTTTATACTTTCCCCACTCGTGAGGCAGCGCAAGGGCCATTACCGGGAGCTCTTCGAGTCGATGCGCCGCAAGGGGTATCTCTACATTCGTGTCGATGGCGAAATAAAGGAGATAATGCGAGGAATGAAGGTCGACCGATATAAGAACCACAACATCGAGGTCGTGATAGACAAGCTGAAGGTTGAGCAAAAAGACGATGAACGCTTGCGCCTTTCCATAGCCACGGCCATGAAACAGGGCGATGGCACCATCATGGTTCTCGACAAGGATTCAGACGTGGCGCGCAATTTCTCAAAGCGCCTTATGGACCCCAGTACGGGTCTTTCCTACGGTGACCCCGCGCCAAACATGTTCTCGTTCAACTCGCCCGAGGGTGCTTGTCCCCGATGCCACGGACTTGGCATTGTCGACGAGATCGACTTGGAGAAAGTGATACCAAACCAAGACCTTAGCATTCACGACGGGGCGATTGCTCCTTTGGGTAAATACAAGAACCAGATGATATTCTGGCAGATAGATGCCATTCTTCAAAAACACGGTTGCAACCTCAAAACTCCCTATAAGGATATTCCCGGCGAGGCTATCGACGAAGTGATGAATGGTTCGTTGGAGGCAGTTCGCATCGACAAGAGCATAGTGCATACCTCGAGCGATTATTTTGTCTCCTTCGATGGAGTTGTCAAATACCTCACCGACGTGATGAATGATGACGATTCCGCAGCCAGCCAAAAGTGGGCGGCGCAGTTTTTAGCCACGAGCGAATGTCCTGAGTGTCATGGCCAAAGGCTGAAGAAAGAGTCGTTGGCTTTCAAGGTTGGCGACAAGAACATCTTCGAGGTCGCCAGTCTCGATATTTCCGAGCTTAGCGAATGGCTTTCCACCGTAGAGGACAAGTTGGAACCACAGAACAGGAAAATTGCTCATGAGATATTGAAAGAGTTGAAGACAAGGGTCAATTTCCTTTTGGAAGTTGGTCTCGATTACCTCTCGCTCAATAGGCAGTCGGCTTCGCTGTCGGGTGGCGAGAGCCAGCGCATAAGGCTTGCCACGCAGATAGGGTCGCAACTTGTCAACGTGCTTTACATCCTCGATGAGCCGAGCATTGGCCTTCACCAACGTGACAACGAGAAGCTCATACGCTCGCTCAAGCAATTGCGCGACCTTGGCAACACGGTCATAGTGGTTGAGCACGACGAGGACATGATGAGGGCTGCCGACTGGATAGTGGACATTGGCCCCAGGGCAGGGCGCAAAGGTGGCGAAGTGGTTTTTGAGGGAACACCAGAGGAAATGCTGAAGACCCACACCATAACCGCTCAATATCTCAATGGTGAGAGCCAGATTGCCGTGCCTGCCGTCCGACGCCAGGGGAATGGTAAAAGCATCAAGATATTTGGCGCGTGCGGCAACAATCTCAAGCATGTTGACGCGGAGTTCCCACTTGGCAAGCTTATAGTGGTAACGGGCGTGTCGGGGTCTGGTAAGTCAACCCTTGTCAACGAGACCCTCGCCCCAATCTTGTCCCAACACTTGTATCGGTCGCTCAAGAGGCCGATGCCTTACGATAAGGTTGAGGGATTAGACACTGTCGACAAGGTGGTGAACGTTGACCAAAGTCCTATTGGACGAACACCACGCTCCAACCCCGCGACATACACGGGCGTGTTTACCGACATTCGCAGCCTGTTTGTCAACTTGCCGGAAGCAATGATAAGGGGATATAAGCCCGGGCGCTTCTCGTTCAATGTAAAAGGTGGGCGTTGTGAGGCTTGTGGTGGAAATGGCTATAAGGTCATCGAAATGAACTTCTTGCCCAATGTCACGGTACCATGCGAGGTATGTCATGGCAAACGCTACAATCGTGAGACCTTGGAGGTGCGATATAAAGGCAAGTCGATAGCCGACGTGCTCGACATGACCATAAACCAGGCCGTGGAGTTTTTCGAGAACGTTCCGAATATATTGCAGAAAATCAAGAGCTTGCAAGAGGTGGGCCTTGGATACATCAAGCTTGGACAGAGCAGCACCACTCTTTCGGGTGGTGAGAGCCAGCGTGTTAAGCTCGCCACCGAACTTTCCAAGCGTGACACCGGCAAGACCTTGTATATTCTCGACGAGCCGACAACAGGCTTGCACTTTGAGGACATACGCATTCTGATGGATGTCTTGCAGAAGTTGGTGGATCGTGGCAACACGGTCGTTATAATCGAGCATAATCTCGATGTCATAAAACTTGCCGACTGGATAGTTGACGTTGGCCCTGAAGGAGGCCGTGGTGGCGGACAAATCATATCTGCTGGCACGCCTGAGCAAGTTGCGTCAGGCTCGATAGGATACACTCCGCGATTCCTCAAGCCAATGCTTGAGAAATAACCATCAGTTTAAACATTGGGGCTTGCCACTTGAATCGTTTTGCCTCTGCATTAAAAAGCCGTTGCCTTTCCACTTTAAAGGCAACGGCTTTTCCACTGTAGAGGTATAGAGAGACTTTATAGCAAGCCGCACTTACCTACGAATACGAGCACGCTGAATCCTAATGCAAGCGTGATTATTCCTACCAAGAGGCCCGTCTTTGCCATGTCCTTCTGCTGGATAAGTCCGGTGGAGTAGGCAATGGCGTTTGGAGGCGTTGATATTGGAAGCGACATGGCTGCGGATGCTGCCACGGCTATGCCAATGAGAACAGTAGCGTCACCGCCAATCATGTTAAGCTTGTCGCCCATTCCACTGCAAACCACCGAAAGGATAGGGATGAGCAAAGCGGCTGTGGCGGTATTGCTTATGAAGTTGGAAAGGAAGAAGCACACGAGACCGGAGATGAGAAGAATGACAATCGGGCTCCAACTGCCAAACGGTATCGATTCTACTGCGACTTTAGCCAAGCCTGTGCCGTTCATTGCCAAACCGAGCGCGAAGCCGCCAGCCACCATCCAGATGACACCCCAGTCGATGCCTTGTAAGTCTTTTGCCGTGATGACGCCTGTGAAAGCGAACACCGCGATAGGGAGCATGGCAACGGTGTTGGCGTTGATGCCAATCTGCTTGCCGAAAATCCACAAGATAATGGTAACGAAGAAAGTAGCGCCTACGACAACCGAGCGCCAATTGTGTTTCACGTCGCCCTCGATCTTCAGTTCTATGGTCTTCTGCGAGAACGGGAATAGCTTGCGAAGCAGGAACCAAGCAATGATGAGGAGCACTATCACGAGTGGCACCATGACAGCCATCCATTGTCCGAAGCTGATGTCAAGGTTCATGCCTGTTGGGTCGTTGAGAACCTTGTAGGCGAAGGCGTTAGGAGGTGTGCCGATTGGTGTGCCCATGCCGCCGAGGTTTGCGCCTATGGGTATTGCCATTGTCAACGCTATACGTCCCTTTCCGTTTGCGGGGAGGGCCTTGAATACTGGGGTAAGGAACGTTAGCATCATGGCAGCCGTGGCGGTGTTGGAGATGAACATGGAGAAAATGCCGGTGATAAGCAGGAATCCAAGCAGCACGTTCTCGCTCTTGTTGCCGAAAGGCTTTATCATGGTCTTTGCCATCCAAACGTCAAGTCCCGACTTGGTCGCGGCTATGGCGAGAATGAAACCTCCGAGGAAGAGTATGATAGTGGGGTCAGCAAAACAAGCCATTATACCAACGGAGTCGAGCAGTTGGCCATATTCGCCCTCGCTTCCTTGCATGAACTTGAACGAGGAATTGCTTACAAAGAAAAGCAACACGAAAATTATGGTCACAGATGTTGCCCAAGCCGGTATCGCCTCTGTAAGCCAAAGCATGACGGCCATCACGAATATGGCAATGACGCGTTGTTGAACAGTTGTAAGACCTTCGATTCCAAAGCAAGTGGAAGGAAGGTTCCAAACAATTACGGTCAAGATGATTGACACGAAGAATAAGATACATTTCTTCATGTCTAGTTTGTCCGATAAGGACATGGTAGATGTTTCTGGTTCTTGCATAAGTTATAAGTTTTTAGTAATGGTCAAAAGAAGGTTTAAGGCAGAAGGTTGTCTAACGGAGATGCTTATTTCTCCTTGGTCTCGGTCATTACACCCTCAATGTAGATGCGGGTTATCACCGGTTCTCCGTTGCAACGAACGGTAATGGCCTTTTTAAAGTGGCCAGGGAACTTTCCCTTGCCATTGTAAGTGACGGTGACCGTTCCTTTCTCTCCAGGTTTGACAGGCGCCTTCGTGTAGTTGGCGACAGTGCATCCGCAACTTGCGGAGGCTTGGTTGATGACCAATGGCTTGTCTCCAGTGTTGGTGAACGTGAATGTGCATTTTTGCACGGGGTTGTCCTCTGAGAATGTGCCTAAATTACTTACGAGCTTGTCGAATGAAATCTTGGCTTGGGCGAATGTCGCCGTCAATCCCGCGAAAAACAGGAAAGCCGTAAAAAGCAATTTCTTCATTATTTCTTTATTGTTATAAATTTTATTATTACACATTGATGGTTGATACACATCTATTGAATGCTGTCATTGGCAAACAATGTTGCAAAAATAAGAAATCTTTTATTTCCTTGTTACCTATTAGAAGATATTTAACATTATTTTTGCAGCTTGTTTCATAGTTTTTACCCATTTCAAATATTTTGTTGTAATTTTGCGGTCAAGAAAAGATTTACTACATTTATAATATGTATAGAACAAATACTTGCGGAGAGTTGCGACTCTCCGACGCTGGGCGTGAAGTGACGCTTGCTGGTTGGGTGCAACGCACCAGAAGAATGGGTGGCATGACTTTCGTGGACTTGCGCGACCGTTATGGCATTACCCAGTTGGTTTTCAACGAGGCATCCAACAAGGAAGATTGGGAGACTGCCAACAAGTTGGGACGTGAATACTGCGTTCAAGCGAAGGGTGTGGTCTCTGAGCGCCAGAACAAGAATGACAAGATGCCCACGGGCGACATAGAGATTATCGTCAACAAGCTGACCATTCTCAGTACGTCGCTCACTCCTCCTTTTACCATTGAGGACAAGACGGATGGTGGCGACGACCTCCGCATGAAGTATCGCTACTTGGATTTGCGCCGTGATAGCGTTCGCAAGAACCTTGAGCTGAGGCACAAGATGACTATTCTTATTCGCAACTTCCTTGACGCGCGCCAGTTCATGGAGATTGAGACGCCTATGCTCATAGGCTCTACGCCTGAGGGCGCACGCGATTTCGTGGTGCCTTCTCGTATGAATCCAGGACAGTTCTACGCGCTTCCTCAAAGTCCGCAAACCCTTAAGCAGTTGCTCATGGTGGCGGGAATGGATCGCTATTTCCAGATAGTGAAGTGCTTCCGCGACGAGGATCTTCGCGCTGACCGCCAACCCGAGTTCACACAGGTCGACTGCGAGATGAGTTTCGTAGATCAGGAGGATGTCATTAATCTGTTTGAGGCAATGTGCCGTATGCTCTTCAAGGAGATTCGTGGTGTAGACCTTCCCGAGCCATTGCAGCAGATGACATGGGATGAAGCCATGAGACGCTTCGGTTCCGACAAGCCAGACTTGAGATTTGGCATGGAGTTCGTGGAACTTATGGACGACCTTAAAGGCACGGGTTCTTTCTCTGTGTTCGACGAGGCTGCGTATATTGGCGGTATCGTTGTGCCTGGTTGCGCTGACTACAGCCGTAAGCAGCTCAACGAGATTACCGACTTCGTGAAGAGACCACAGATTGGTGCCAAGGGCTTGGTTTACATTAAATATAATGCCGACGGAACTGTGAAGAGCTCCATCGACAAGTTCTATACTCCTGAACAGCTGCAGAAGGTGAAGGAGACTACAGGCGCCAAGGATGGCGACTTGGTTCTTATCCTTAGTGGTGACAAGGTGAACAAGACACGCGTGCAACTGTGCTCGCTTCGTTTGGAGATGGGCAACCGTCTTGGCCTTCGCGACAAGGATGTCTTCAAGTGTCTTTGGATCGTTGATTTCCCACTCTTCGAGTGGAGTGATGAGGAGCAGCGCTTGATGGCGACTCACCATCCGTTCACCATGCCTCATCCTGATGATATTCCATTGCTCGACAGTCATCCGGAGAAGGTTCGCGCAAAGGCATACGACTTTGTTTGCAACGGTGTTGAGGTCGGCGGCGGTTCGTTGCGTATCCACGACACCAACCTTCAGGAGAAGATGTTTGAGGTACTTGGATTCACCAAGGAGCGTGCTGAGGCACAGTTTGGTTTCTTGATGAATGCCTTTAAGTATGGCGCGCCACCTCACGCAGGTCTTGCTTTCGGTCTTGATCGTTTCGTTAGCATTCTCGCTGGTCTTGATTCCATTCGCGACTGCATTGCCTTCCCGAAAAACAACAGCGGACGCGACGTAATGCTTGACGCTCCTTCAGAGCTTGACCAAAAGCAGCTTGACGAGCTTCAGTTGGCAATAAATTTGAACAAGTAAAATATTAGAACTTATATGGAAGCCTGATTGTCATTGATTGATAATCAGGCTTTTTCGCTTGACGCAAATCAACTGAAAAACGTTTTGGGGTTGATATGTATCAATAATTTTCATTCTTTCGATATTTCCGTTTGTTTTTGTGGATTTTCTTTCTTTTAATTTGTTTGTTTATAATATAAAATGCCTATATTTGCAAACAATAAATAAACAATTAGAAATAAAATCGTTAGTTTTGTATAAAAACTTTATTTAATTATGGTAAGGAAAAAAGCAACAGAGCAGGCAACCGCAACCAAGGCAGTTGTGAAGAAAACAGCAGAAAAGAAGGTGGTAAAGAAGGACGAAGTCCTCGTTGACGCTGAGAATGCTGGCTTCCGTGCAGGTGATGTTTACAATGCACTTCACGATAACGAGGGTGCAAAGTCTGTAAAGGAGCTCGTTAAGCTTACAGGCAAGACGGAGGTTGAGGTTCTCTTGGGCATCGGCTGGCTTCTTAAGGAAGGCAAGCTCAAGGGTGAGGACGGCAAGGTGGTTCTCGCTTAATAGAACATCAGTGCCAGGTTAGACATCTCTAACTACTATTGTGTGACAGTCCAAAAGAAAAGCTTTGGACTGTTTTTTTTTACCTTATATTCATCGGCTCAATGCATCCCACTCGCCAGTCGCGCTAACCATTTTCTTGCCAATAGACAAGGCTTCCGTGTAATCAGGCACGCCATATCCATAAACGTTGTCGGGCCATTGATGCCTGTCTGCCGATTGCCTTACCAAGCTGATTATTTGTTTGGCGGTAAGCTCCGGAAGCGCTTGCCATAAGCAAGCTGTCATTCCGCAAATTATTGGCGAGGCAAAGGAAGTGCCACTGTTTGTGGTCATCGTTCCGGAGCCGTCTACGACGTAGACGTTTTTCCCTGGTCCGCAAACGTCGGGTTTAACCCTGCCGTCTTGTGTAGGTCCGAGGCTTGAGAACGCTGTGCTCTTCTTGTTGAAGTCTACAGCTCCAACTGTCAAGATATTGTCCGCGTCTGCAGGAACATTTATTTTATGCCAACTGGAGTTGCCCTCATTCCCAGCCGAATTGCAAAGGACAATGCCTTTCGACGCGAGCATGGCAGCAGTTTGGCTTATGTAAGCGGTTTGACCATTGAGGTCGCGCAGGCGAGGGCCTATGGAGTCGCCGTCCCAATGTGTGTATCCTAAGGAAGAATTGATAAGGTCTGCACCAATAGAGTCGGCAAACTCCGTCGCCATGGTCCAAGAGTCCTCCTCGGCACGGGTCTCCGTTTCGATGTCTTCGCTGCGTATCAAGGCGTAGTCGGCTTCGGGAGCCGTGCCTATCAATACATTACGTTTATTGGCAGCCATGACGGAAAGTACCATCGTGCCATGATAGTGCTCTGTGAAAATACTGTTTGTGCGTCTTGGCGAAAAATCGGCAGTGGCCTTAATGTTTGTTTTCAAGGAGCTGATTTTGTCAACGTTTCGGAAGCCAGCGTCTATGATGGCTATGAGCATTCCTTTGCCCTTGAAGCCGGAGGCATGAAGTCCCGTGCCGTTCAGCAAGTTGATCTGGTTGAATCCGTCACCATATTCCGAAGTTGTAGTTGAGTCGATGGGTGTGAGTTTGCCCACTTTCTCCCTTGGGTAAACCACCAAGGAGTCAGGCGACTTGTAGAGTCGAAGACAGCTCTTGACATAAGGTAGTCCTTCGATAGTCTGTGCAACATTGTCCGTCGTTGACGCGACCGTTATGGTGTTGTGCCAACGACTTGTGCCCATTATTGTCAAGCCTTTCGACTTAATACTGTTAATGTATGTTGGAGATACGGGCAAGTCGGTTGAATCGATGGCTATGCCTTGTCTTTTCCTTCGGCCAATCGCCCTCTCTGATAGATATTTCTCAGGATGGTCTATTGAGTATGGCGAATGCTGCTTGTCGTTAAGATAAAGGCGATAAATATATGCCTTTTTCAATGGTATGGTTTGCCACGTATAACCTTTAGCGCATACCAATGTGGCTTTAGCTACAAGCAATAAGGTTATTTGCAATAACAAAAGTAGACGATTCATGTGAATTTGAATGTGGAAAAGTTGACAATGTTTCGACTCATTTGATTGAAGCGATAAACTCTTTTATGGCTTCGCATCTTTCCATTGCAGGCTTATAGCCCATGGAAGCGGCTTTTTTCCATAACCTCACAGCCTTTGCAGCATCCTCCACGACACCAGTCCCTCTCCAGCAGCACCATCCGTATTCATATATGCCTTCAGCATTGCCGTATTTCTCGGCGTATTTTAAGACCCTGCACGCATCCTCATAGTTGTGAATCTCCAGCAAGTGTTTAGCACGTTCCATTGCTTGAGCAAAAGTCTCGTCAGCGCCGTCGTCTGAGAAGCCGAAAAATGTTCGCCAAAGGTTTTTCATTTATTGTATGTTTTAAAAAATATCGGCGAGACTATATCGCGTTGAAATAGTCTCGCCTGAATAAGCGTCTAAATGTATATGAATTGTCAGTTAATTCAATGTGCTTGACATGAGTCGATGATTAATAGTTGCCGGCGCTATCATCACTGATCTCCTCAGCCTCATAGTTGAGGTCATCGGGATTGGTTTCGTATGTGGTGCGATAGCTCTCTTCGGTGAGCCTGTCGTCATCGAAGGTGTCGTCATCGTCATCGTCGTCATCGTGAAGGTCGTCGCGCATATCCTCGTCATCGTCCTCGTCGCTGTCGAAGTCGTCACCTTTGAGCATGGTTGGCTCTTCCAATTCCGCTTTCAGTTCCTCTTTCGGCTTCTCCTTGATGAAGATGGCTTCGGTCCACGAACCCTTTGCGATCTCAAGGACCTCATATCCATCGTTTACCTTCTTGTCGTATAACCCGCCGGCCTTGTGCAATCGGTCAGCTGGCAGCGTTGTGGTGGATATGTCAAAGGCACTCTCAATGATGTCTTGTATGCTCTGTGGCAGGCTTTCCCATCCACTGCCGAAATTTCTCTCCAGCACCTCGACAAGTTTTGTCGCGGAGATGTGTCCAACGTTTTCGTAGGTGAGGTCGGTGACGCGCTTTATCGCACGCTTCTTGATGGCAATCTTGTGAGAGGTCTTTTCGTCATAAGAGATAGTGCCAATCTTGAAACCGCGTTGCTCAAGTTTGTCAATCACTATGGGATTGTCTACCTTGACATCCTCTATCTCGAACGCCGTCTTTATGGTGTCTTTGAAATGACGCAGCTTCTCCTTGAAGTCGGCATCCTTTTCGGCGGCTTCCCACATCCTGACGACGTCATTTTCCTGAATCTCCCAAACATTGCTCTTGTTCAATGTCTTAATCGAAATAGCCTTTTTATCTTTCATGTTGTTTTTCCTTTTTGTGGGTGCAAAATTAGTAATAAATCCCAAATATATATCTAATTCATTGAAAATAATTACTAGGACAAGATGTAATTATCTGATTATTTTCTTAATTTTGCAATGCACTAAAAAAAACACCTATGCATGAGAGTGACTCTATAGTTATAATTCCAACTTATAATGAGAAGGAGAACATGGAGAAGATTATCAGGGCAGTATTCTCCCTTGATAAGTGTTTCCATATATTGGTGATAGATGATGGCAGCCCTGATGGTACGGCCATGATTGTCAAGAAGTTGCGCGAAGAGGAATTTGGCGATCGTCTCTTCCTTATCGAGCGTCAAGGCAAGCAAGGGCTTGGCACGGCTTATATCACTGGCTTCAAGTGGGCGTTGCAGAGGCAATATGAGTATGTCTTTGAGATGGACGCTGATTTCAGTCATAACCCCAACGATCTTCCTCGCTTGTATGCAGCTTGCCACGACGAGGGGGCAGACGTGTCAGTGGGCTCGCGTTATGTCTCTGGGGTTAATGTGGTCAACTGGCCCATGGGCAGAGTGCTTATGAGCTATTTTGCCTCAAAGTATGTCAGGATTGTAACGGGCATTTCCGTACACGACACCACCGCAGGATTTGTTTGCTATCGTCGTCGTGTCTTGAAGTCCATCGACCTCGACAAGATACGTTTCAAGGGCTATGCTTTCCAGATAGAGATGAAATATACCGCCTATAAGATAGGTTTCAAGATCAAGGAGGTCTCTGTCGTGTTCGTCAACCGTAGGGAGGGCACCAGCAAGATGAGCGGTGGCATATTCTCAGAGGCCTTGTTTGGAGTCATGCGGTTGAGACTTGACGGATGGTTCAAGAAATATCCAAAGCCCGTGGAATGAAATTTAATGAATTAGTCGATTTGTATGGGCGCTTGCCTCAGGCTGGCGCCCTATTGAAGACCTTGAAGGACAAGACTGTTAGCAATGTTGTTCTTCAAGGTCTTGTCGGTTCTTCTGTTCCCCTTCTTTTTTCGTCTTTGGCAAAACAAATAGGCCGCACGATTGTGTTTGTCCTTGACGATGCCGATGAGGCAGGTTATTTCTACAACGACTTGTCGGTATCGAAGGCTTACCATTTCCCGTCGGCATATAGGAGGTCGGTAAAATACGGCCAGCGCGACGCGGCGAATGAAATATCGCGAACGGAGACTTTGGCAGCCATGGCGAATCAAGGCGGTGAACCTTTGATGATAGTGACAAGTCCACAAGCCGTTGCGGAGCTGGTTGTCTCTCAGCGTCATTTGGACGAGCGCAGGATTTCCTTGAAAACATCTCAGACAATTGCCATAACCGACCTTGGGCACCGTTTGCGTGAATTGAATTTCGCAGAGGTTGATTATGTTTACGAGCCTGGACAGTTCGCGATACGAGGAAGCATCTTGGATGTTTATTCTTACAGTTGCGAATTGCCGTACCGCGTAGATTTCTTTGGAGACGAGATAGATACGATTCGCACGTTCTCGGTGGAAGACCAATTGTCTTTAGACAGAAAGAACCAAGTGGAAATCGTGCCCGAGCTGGCTTCGTTGGAAACGGAAAAGGTGTCATTCCTTAGTTTCTTGCCCGACGACGCCATAATCGTGATGAAAGACAAGCGTTTCGTGCTGGATATCATTCAGCGCACGTTTAACGATGGCTTCTCGTCTCAGGCCATGACAGAGCGAATGGATGGTGCCACGGAATTGGAACAGGAGCAGATACGCAGGGAAATGAGCCGTGAGAATGTCTTGTGCAAACCAAGCGTGTTTGCCGATGAACTGGCTCGCTTCCAAAAAATAACCATTACCAACGACGGACTCGCGGAGAAAGAAGGTGCCAACGCCACAATAGCTTTCCATACAAAGCCACAGCCGCTTTTCCATAAGAATTTTGATTATCTGAAACAGTCGTTGGAGGACGCGCTTTTGCAAGGTTACCATGTCTACATCCTTGCTGATAGCGACAAGCAGCAGCAGCGCCTGCGTGATATCCTCAACGACATGTCTGCCGAAGGAGCATCAGACAAGCTTGGAAACCATCTTGTCGCTGTAGACAGAACTGTTCACGCTGGTTTTGTGGACGACGACTTGAAGGCCTGTGTCTTTACCGACCATCAAATATTTGACCGTTTCCACAAGTTCAACCTGTCATCAGACAAGGCTCGTTCCGGCAAGATGGCACTCACCATGAAGGAACTTCAGGAGATGCAGCCAGGCGACTTTCTTGTGCATGTCGACTTGGGTATCGGCAAGTTTGGCGGTTTGATAAAGGTGCCAAGCCCGCAAGGTGGCTACCAAGAGGTGATTCGCATCATATACCAGAAAAACGACAAGGTAGACGTGTCCATTCACTCCCTTTATAAAATATCCAAATACAAGGCAGCCGACAGCGGAGAACCTCCTCGGCTTTCCACCTTGGGCACAGGGGCGTGGGACAGGCTCAAAGAGCGAACAAAGAAGAGAATCAAGGACATAGCCCGCGACCTCATCCGTCTCTATGCCAAACGTCGCCACGAGAAGGGTTTCGCGTTTTCTCAAGACAACTTCATGCAGCATGAGCTTGAAGCGAGCTTCCTTTATGAAGACACGCCAGACCAGCTCAAGGCAACGCAAGACATCAAGGCCGATATGGAACGTGCCGTGCCCATGGATCGTCTTGTCTGCGGAGACGTGGGCTTTGGAAAGACGGAACTCGCCGTGCGTGCCGCTTTCAAGGCTGCTTGCGACGGAAAGCAAAGCGCCGTGCTGGTTCCGACAACGGTGTTGGCGTATCAGCATTACCAGACTTTCAAGAAGCGACTGCGCGACTTCCCCGTCAACGTGGAGTATCTTTCGCGTGCGCGCTCCGCCAAGCAAGCCAGGGAGGTGATGGAAGGCCTGGAGTCGGGGCGTGTCGACATAGTGATCGGAACCCACAAGCTGATAGGCAAGGCAGTGAAGTGGCACGACTTGGGATTGTTGATTATAGACGAGGAACAGAAGTTTGGAGTATCCACGAAGGAGAAACTTCGCAAGCTCAAGACTAATATTGACACGCTCACAATGTCGGCAACGCCGATACCTCGCACCTTGCAGTTCTCGCTTATGGGTGCCCGCGACATGAGCATTATGCGCACTCCGCCTCCAAATCGTTATCCTATCCATACAGAGCTTTGCACTTTCTCGCATGAGATAATAGCCGATGCCATCAATTTCGAGATGAGCCGCTCGGGGCAAGTGTTCTTTGTGAGCGACAGGATTTCAAGCTTGCCCCACATTGAGGAGCTTATCCACCAATATGTGCCCGATTGCCGTGTGGCAATAGGGCATGGGCAGATGCAGCCGGAGCAGTTGGAGAAGATTATCATGGGGTTCATCAATTACGACTATGATGTGCTGCTCTCCACGACAATCGTGGAAAACGGCGTAGACATTCCCAATGCCAACACCATCATTGTCAACGACGCTCATCATTTCGGACTTTCCGACTTGCATCAAATGCGTGGTAGGGTAGGGCGTTCAAACCAGAAGGCATTTTGCTACCTCATGGCGCCGCCACGTTCCGCTCTCACACCTGAGGCACGCCGTCGGCTTGAGGCTCTTGAGACATTCTCCGACCTCGGTAGCGGGTTCAACCTTGCCATGCAAGACTTGGACATTCGTGGTGCTGGCAATCTGTTGGGCTCAGAGCAAAGCGGGTTCATGGAAGACTTGGGCTATGAGACTTATCAGAAGATCCTGAACCAAGCCGTCACCGAGCTGAAGAACGACGAGTTCCAAGACCTTTATGCCGACGACATCAAGGAAGGCCGCGAGGTCTCGGGCGATGAGTTTGTGGAGGATTGCGCCGTGGAGAGCGACTTGCCAATGTTCTTCCCCGACACTTATGTGCCCACCAGTTCAGAGCGTATGTTGCTTTATCGGGAGCTCGACAGCATTTCTGACGACGAATCCCTTAAAGCATACCGACAACGAATAGTTGACCGCTTCGGATCTGTGCCACGTGAGGGTGAGGAGCTCATGCAAGTGGTCTTGGTGCGTCGTTTTGGCAGGAAGCTCGGTTGTGAGAAAATAATGTTGCGTCAAGGCGTGATGTCAATGCAATTTGTCTCCAACCAGTCGTCCCCATTCTACCAAAGCAAGACCTTTGGGCGCATAATAAAATATGTGATGGACAATCCCCGTCGCTGCAATTTTAAGGACAGCAAAGGCCACAGGTTAATAAAGATCAGCAATGTGCCAAGCGTGGCAGAGGCTGTCACGGTTCTCAAGGCCATGTTGTAAAACAAGTTAGGGTAAAAAAACAAGTTAGGGCAAAAGCATGATTTTGTGTGCTTTTGTCCTAATTTGTATGCTCGGCATGAGCATTGTCTAACGGGTGGAAGTCCCGAGTAAGCCCCAATAGCGGGAACTACATAGCCAAGAGCAAGGGTGTTCATCGCGAGGTGAAATCTGAAAGAAGCTGGCGGCAAACATCTGGTCTAACGGACAGAAACTTCATATAAGGCATATGAC
>CAVAGT010000035.1:0-28118 GCA_963588155.1 Lachnospiraceae bacterium
AAATTAACTTTCTTGTCCATATATCATTCTGTCTTTACGTACAACTGAATTTAACAAAGCCTTGTCCTCTGGTTTCTTGATTCTGTATAGCTTCATGCATAGTTCGTCAAGTTCTCTCCAAAGGCTTTTAAGAGATAGCTCCAAGCCAGAGGTCTTGCCACCGGCGCTTGTCTTGATTTGTTCGTTGGTTCTTTCTATTTGCTGGGCGATGCCTGCGAGTTTCTTTATGTCTTTGTTACAAGACATGAAAGCCTTTGCTGGAACTGGTACAGGGTCTAAGAATTGCTTGTTAAACTTGAAGTACCCTCCCCTTTGTGGATTGGCAATGCCACGAGCAAACGCATAGAATATCGTGGAGTTGATGATGGCAGACAAAGCATATAGGCGTGTCTCGTCTATTGGGTCTATCTGAATGAAGAACATATTGGCATTGTCGCAATACACATGCTTGTCCAACACAACGGCAGCTTGTGGATATTGTGCCGTCATAGGCACGCAGATTTTCTGATAGATAGCCCCATGATTGTTAGCACGTGTAAACAGGTGCCAATGTTCCTTGGCATCATACGACTTGTTCTTTTCTGGCAATGTCTGCACCTTCTCACATATCAGCTTTTTGTGCTTGTTAAGATAAGCACCAGCCTTAGGGTAGGTGGCAGAATATTCCGAGAAGGCTAACTCTCGTATTTCTCCATTCTCAGAAACTTCGTATGGGAACAAGGCAAATATCTTATACTCTCGTTTAGTCAATGGTGCAAACTGTTCATTGCACAACAGAGGCTTACAAGAATCATACTCCACGATGACATCCTTGTCGATTTTCGAGTGTCCATAGACGATTCCATTCTCGATTCTGTCTGCGACAATCTGAAAAGCATCATTCCACAGAACTTGCACACCAACTTTCACATGACAAACATCTTGCAAAGTCCCCAATTCCTTAGATAGTCTCAGACGTAAGGCATTTAGCTGGGCACTTTCAAAATTCCAAGGTGTTTCGCTTAATGACTCCGAGGCAAGAAGTTGGTTCTTTGCAGAATCCACAGAGTTGAAATACCATACATTTTTATTGTTTCCTGTGTTTTTGTCACATACAAGAATAGCAACATAAGTAGTTCTTCCAGAAAACAAATCATTTTCCTCATAGTCGTAAATGCCATTGAGGTAATAATGCTCGGTATCTGTCAGATACTTGCGTATGCCTTTTCCATATTGGTCCTTAAAGAATCGCTTTTGTATAATATATCCCAAACGTCCCTGTGGGTTCAATATGTCCATACCTTTTTCGATGAAAGGTATAGCTAAGTCTATCTTGCCGTTCTTGCTGGAACAATAGACCGTCTTGATATATTCTGCCATGCAAGGCAAGCCGACATTGTAATTCTTGACTTCTACGTATGGTGGATTGCCTACGACGAAATCAAAGCCTCCTTCTGCAAAGACAGCAGGGAAAGTGTCTTCCCAAGCAAACGCATTGGTGGCTTGTAGTTGAGGCAAGTCATTGATAATCGAAGGGCAAACTTTCTCGATGTCGGCTTCAACAAGAGAGTTGCCACATTTTATATTAGTTCCTATTCCACTTAGAATTTGCGAGCCAAGAATGCCCACAACATCAAAATCCTTAGGATGATAATCATCAACCAGTTTCAAAGAAAGCGAAAGCTTGGCTACTTCTACCGCCTCAGGATTGATGTCAACACCATAGATGCAGTTGTTGATGATAGCTTTTCTTCCCTCCAAGGTCAAGACAACCTTGCCATCCAATGCCACATAGTATTCTTTCGGAAAATCTTCTCCCTCGGAAATTTTCTTCTCTATGTTTTGGGCAAGATAATCATATACACCAACCAGAAAGACACCACTACCACAAGCAATGTCTATGACTTTCAACGATAGGAGTTGATTAGCCGTATGATTACCTATGTATGTGTCTGGCATCGTTGACTTGATGACCTGACTTACGAGATTTGCTGGTGTTGTCACAGCACCATTACTCTTCTTAAATTCAGCTTTCAATTCATCTGCCACTTCTCCGTCCTTGACTAGAAGTTGGTAACCAAGGAAAAGGTCGTAAATGTCGCTTAATGTTTTCAGAGGAATGACATCAAATCTGTATGGCGATGGGTAATATAAACATTTTACGAAATCAACAAAGACTTCGTTTGTAATGTTTAAACTTTGTAGAGGTGGTATCCGCTTGAACATCGGACCGTCATACCGATTGTAGAACTCGGCATAAGAGCAAGACTTAAACTCTTCCCAAAAATCGTTTTGCGCAAAGTCACGCAACAAGCCTTCCTTTTCCAATCCACGAGACTCGCAAACTCTAATGAACAAGATTCTGTTGATGATGGTCTGGACATAATAACTGAGTGTATTGATATCCTCTATGTGATTACCATCAAGGATGACTTTGGCAAGTTTCTTGCGAATATCACCCAACATTTTGGAAAAAGTCTCATCCAAACTGTTTGCTTTCTTGCCGATGAATTTAAGATTTCCAGATATGACATTGGTTCTTGATAGAAAACTGTCAAGAATCTCATAGTTATCTACGAATTGGTTGTACTTCAAGAAGCCGATTCTTGCAACATTAGCATAATCCTCCGAATTAGGCATCGGTGAACAATCATAGATGGCAAGAGACTCGAAGTTGGTAACAATAGAAAAGGGTGCGCCGATAGACCAACCATAAGAACGTATTTGGAAAGCGACCTCTTTGTCATGCTCAATATCCACAGTAAGCCTTTTGGCATCAACGAAAACCAACATGACGTTGCCATTAACCAATGTGTAGTCAGGGCGTGTATTGGTTGAGCCAATTTGGTTCAGTTTTTCTTTTTCGTTCTTGCCAAGAGAATGCTCAGTCAAGACTTGGTGGGTGTTTCGCACATCCCATCCAAACACAGACAGCAATTCATCTATCCATGTTCGCATAGTAGCCTCAGAAGCATTTTTAAGTTGCCCATTGTCCTTGGCATACTGGTATCTCGCTACCAAATTTTGAAGTTTTACCTTTGCTATCATATATATTTCCCTTTAGTCTGCCCCAATTCGCAAATATACGACAAATTACATTTATAGCCAAATGTTTATCGTTCTTTTATAAGAATATCACATTATTCTATCTGCTTGAAAATTCAATTTTGTCACGTCACCCCACGACATAACGCGCATAACGCCCGCATGCCCTCCTTATAGCATCTACGACAACCCACGACACGGCAAACGCGACTACGGCGGCGAGCGGTATCTGCAACGGAATGGGAACTCCAGCCATGCGCACAAGCTCGACACTCGGGCCTGTGAGGAAATAATGGACCATGTAAACTCCGAAACCGCATGCCGTGAGGTTGGCGAGCATGGCTACAATGCGGGGCGACGCTATCCTGACGTGGCTTATGAGCATGAAGATGGGTATGGTCATCATCACCACGTTGAGCGAGTTATAGGTAAAGAACAGCTCCAGCATCTCGTCGGTACACTCTGGCAGCGACGTGGCATGGCGGAAACCGAGAAACGTGACGGCATAGCCGACAGCAAACGACGGCAAGCCAAACAGCACGACACGCGACAACGAGGCTACGTGGTGGCGCAGATAGTGGCCAAGGAGCAAGTAGCCATTGAAGCCGGCGAAATAATACAGGGCGTGGAACTGGTTCCATGAGCACGAGCCCCATATATAGGGCGACACATACTCGAAATAGTAAGGCAGAAGCGTTGTTGCGCCCCATGCCACAAGAAACCACAGCTTAGCCTTTTCCGACGCACGTTCCACCCATGCCGAGAATATGGGCATGTAGAGATAGATGCCTATGAGCAGGTAGATATACCACAGGTGTACTGGCACAGGCGAGAAGTTGAGCGGCATCTCGGATATCCACTTCATCGACACGGCAAGCGACTGCCGCGTGGCATCGTCGCCACTGTAGGGGAAGAAGTTGAGCAGCGTGTCGGGCGCGAAACCCAGCATGCCGAGAAACCACGGGAAGAGGTTGTAGAGTATGCCCCACAACACGAACGGGAAGAACACGCGCCCGATGCGCTTGCGATAGAACGCGGCGGTACCGGTCGTGCTGACGGGCATCAGCAGCGCTCCCGTGAGCATCACGAAGAGCGGCACGCACGGTCGCAAAAGTGCCCCATAGACGGCACCCCACAGCTTTATCTCGCCGATGTTGGGCACCGAAGGGTCGGGGCAGAAATTAAAGGGATCGGTTGAGTGGCAGCACACCACTGTGAACATGGCCACAAGGCGCACAACGTCGAGCCACACTACCCGTTGGGAATTGTTCATTGTCCTTATTTTGCTGGTCACTGAAAAGGCTTCGGCATTGCACTGGAAAGGCAATGACATTGCACTGCAATGGCATCGGCTTTCCAGTGCAATGACGATGGCTTTCCACTGAAATGTCAACGGCTTCACGGCGTAAAGGCAAAAACCTTTCACCGTGAAGCCGACCCGAAATATAAGATGTACGTTTTTTTGACCATCAGATTCAAAAAAAACGACACTTTTTTATCACTTAATGTTGTTGTCGATGAAGGCGTCGAGCACTTTCGTCTTTTCTCCCACCGGCGTGATTTCGTAGTCGGCAATAGCCGCTGGAATCAGGCACGTATAACCCTCCTTGAGCACCAACTCATCGCCAGTTTCGTTGACCTTTATCTTGCAGTCACCATTGAGGCACATGCAGACCACGAAGCTGTCGAAGCCCTTCATGTCGTAATGGCATGGCTTGTCGAGGTCGCTCACCCTGACACAGAAGAACTCAGTGTCGAGGATGACGTTTGGCTTGTTTGCCTCGTGCGAGTAGTCGGAGCCGTAAGAGTCTGACACGCTGAAGTCGAGAGCCTCAGCCGCAAGTTCGGTATGAAGCTCGCGCGGCTTGCCGTCGAGTCCCGGGCGATTGTAGTCGAAGATGCGATATGTCACATCCGACGACTGCTGGATCTCCGCGAGCATGATGCCGCTGCAGATGGCGTGAACCCTGCCTGCGGGTATATAGAACACGTCGCCAGCCTTCACCTCATGGCGAGCCAGCACGTCGGTAATGGTGCCGTCGGCAATGCGCTGCTTGTATTCCTCTTTTGAAATCTCCGACTTGAAACCGCAATAGAGATAGCTGCCCGGCTTGGCATCGAGCACGTACCACATCTCCGTCTTGCCCATCTTGCCGTGCACGCGGTTTGCCATCTCGTCGTTGGGATGCACCTGGATGCTAAGATCCTTCTTGGCGTCGATAAACTTGACGAGCAACGGCATCTTGCCGTCATACTGCTTGCTCACCGCCTTGCCGAGGATAGCCTCAGGATCGGCAGCGATGACCGAGATAAGATCCTTGCCTTTTTCCGCGCCGTTGCTTATGGTGTCGGGACTTGATGGCACCGCGCTCACCTCCCAGCTCTCGCCAACGGGATTATCGTGCGGAGTCAGGCCCTTGAATGGGCAAAGGCTGTCGCCACCCCAAATTGTCTCATGGAGATTGGGGTCAAAAAGATAAGGGTAAAGGCTTGTTTTCATTGTGTGTTGTTTTTATATACTATTATACCTATAATATATAACTTGAGTCTTGCCTTGTTTATTATATCAGCAAGGCTGTTTTTTACATAAAAAAATCCCGCCGATGACATTCATCGACGGGACAATATGATTAAGGCAGATTACCTTATAGTCAGTCTTGTTTGTATTGTTAAGTGTTTTGGAGCTGGTGTTATCGTCTGATTATTGTTGTTCCAAGTAGAGCACCCTACTTGCATAGTCGTTTTGCTTGTGATAGTCAACCTTGTGGTTGTAAGGCATTTCCAAGCCGTTTGCCATGAGGAACGCGCCCGTGAACGTCTTGCCTTCGAAGCTCAATGGTTCGTTGTCTATGCGGTTGAGCTCGGTGACGCGATATGTCTTGTCAGGGTCAAGGCCTACCATCCTCACGCGAGGCACGTGCTGGTTGACAAACGTCTCCATCTTCCACCAATAGAACACAGCCTTGTCCTTCTTGTCGCTCACATACATCAGCGAGGCGGCACCCTTGTGGTCGTAAGGCGAGAGCAGGCGGTAGATGTTGCCCATCTGCACCACGGGCCTTATCTTCTTGTAGTCGGCAATGGCCTTGCGGCAAAGGTCTTTCTCCTCGTCGGTCATGTTCTTTGGCTGGATCTCCATTCCCAGTCGGCCGCTCATTGCCACGTCGATCCTGTATTTCAACGGTATGGTGCGGAACGTTTGGTGATTGGGAGCCGCGCTGATGTGAGATCCCATGGCTATAGCGGGGAAGAAGTATGACGTGCCCCATTGCATATAGACGCGCTGCAAGGCATCGGTGTTGTCGCTGACCCAGAACTCGTCGAAGTAAGGCAGCACGCCCCAGTTGGCCCTACCGCCGCCAGAGGCGCAAGCCTGGATGGTAAGGTCAGGGTATTTCTGGCGAATGCGCTGGCAAATCTTCTCGAAACCTCGGTGATACTCTATATTCAAGTGGCTTTGTTTGTCGGCAGATAGATATTGCGAGCCATGGTTTGCCATGTCCATGTTGGCGTCCCACTTTATGTAGTCGATGCTTGGATGCTTGGTCATAAGCTCGTCGACCACGTTGAATACAAAATCTTGCACCTTGGGGTTGGCAAGGTCGAGCACCAGTTGCGTGCCGCCTCGTCCCAACACGGGCTCGCGGTTGGAAGGCTTGATGATCCAGTCGGGATGTTTCTCATACAGCTCGCTCGTAGTGTTTGTCATCTCAGGCTCAAGCCAGATGCCAAACTTCACGCCATGCTTCTTAGCACTGTCGAGCAAGCCGTCGATGCCGTTGGGCAGCTTCTCCTTGTCAACAACCCAGTCGCCAAGCGCACAGTTGTCCGATTTGCGCTTATACTTGTTGCCAAACCATCCATCGTCCATCACAAAAAGTTCTCCACCCATCGAGGCGATGTCTGCCATCATTTGGTCCATCCCTTTTTCGTTGATGTCGAAATAGACGCCTTCCCAACTGTTGAGCAATATCTTGCGCTCGCGGTTGCCATGCATGAGCCTGTATTCACGTCCCCACTTGTGGAAGCTGCGGCTGGCTCCGCCAAGTCCCTCATGGCTGTAAGTGAACGCCAATACTGGCGTGGTGAAGGTCTCACCCTTCGCCAAGTGGTATTCAGACTCGTCGGGGTCGATGCCTGCGAAGAACTGGTGGTAATCGCTCTCGTTGGTGTTGACGCGCAGCTTGTAGTTGCCGCTGTAGGCCAACGCCGCGCCTATCACCTCGCCTTCGTTTTCACGCGCCTTACCATCAAGCGAGAACATCACCTCGCCATGGGAGGTGTGAGCGTTGCGTGTTCCATCCCTGTTCTCTATAACCGTCATGCCAGGCTTCAAAGGTTCCTCAGAGAGTTGTGCCTCGTTGGCCCATGCGCCGTATAGATGCGACAGCCACACGTTGCCACGTCTGATGGGCAGGCAGCCAGAGTCGAAACGGTTTAGGGTAACGCCGCCCTTCTCCCCGTTTCTTATCTTAGTCCACGTCTCGATGATGTCAACGTCGCTATATGCCTTATAGCAGATGTCGACATAGAGGGGATAGTAAGTGTCCTTCATGTGAACAATGGTCAGCGACGCGTTGCCGTCCTGCTTCTGCTCCACGCTTTCCACGTTCATCTTCAAGGTCATGTTGCCATCGGCATGCTTCACGGCAAGAGCCCACTGAGACGCGCCCGCCATGCCATAAACCGGGTAGGCGGCGAGGCTTGGAGTGCCAGCGCTCTCAAGGTTGTCGATGTCGGTCGCCGAGAGGTGTTGGCCATAGTATAAGAATTTCAGTTCCTTGCCCTTTGTGGCGTCAACGACGAGCGATGTCGACGGAGTTGACACGCAGACATTGTCCGCAAGGCATCCCAACGCCGAAAGGCAAGCAAAAAGCAAGGAAGCCAGTCTTTTGTTGTTCTTCATCTTTCCAGAAATCTAAATTGATTATTGATACGTTATTATTTTAACTCACACTATTACCCTCACCTTGTGGTAATACTCGCGAAACTCCTTTGGCGAACACCCTTTCTTTCGCTTGAACAAGCGGTTGAAGTTGCTGAGGTTGTTGTATCCACATTGATAGCTTATGTCGGCGACGCTCTGGTTGGTGTCCACCAGAAGGCGGGCGGCATTGCCAAGGCGGATGTCTATGATATAGTCGCTAATGGTCCTGCCAGTGTGGAGCTTGAAGAAACGGCTCATGGCGGCCTCGCTCATGCAAGCCACGTTGGCAAGGTCCTTGAGTTTTATCTCATCGTCGTAGTGAGCATCGATGAAGGCCTTCACCGCGAGTATGCGCCGCGAGTTCTCGCCAAGCGACACCTTCGCGTAACTGCTTGAGGCGAGCGTGCGCATTCCCTCACTATGGGCGAGGGTGTTGAGTATGGCAAGAAACTGCAGCGACGACTGGAAGCCATCCTTCACGCTGCTAAGGTTCACAAGCTGGTTGTAAACCTTTATTATCGTGTCCATCGGGAAACAAAGGCCGTTGCGGGCCAGTTTCAACATCTCAAGAATGGCACAGAAAGGATTCTTGGAGAGAAAGCTGTCGTCGGAGATGTCAAACTTGAACTGGATGGTAATCTCGTGGATGTCTTCGCTTTTGCATTCGTTTTGCATCCACACGTGTTCCAAGTTGCCACTCGTGATAAGCACGAGGTCGTAGTCGCCTATCACCTCATTGCTGTCTCCCACGACCCTCCTTACCCCGGTGGCATGCTCGACAAAGTTAAGCTCAAACTCCTCGTGGCTGTGTATGGGATAAGTAAACTCCTTCTTGTGGCGGTCGGCAATGTAAAGCATATCCTTGTCCTCAAGAGGCGTTATCTCGTGGAGCACGTGTCCTGTTGTTTCCTGGCTTTTCATGGCAAAGGGTGTTTTTAGAAGTTTCTTTCAATCAGTTCAAGGCACATACGACTGTTGTGGTAGGGGCATTTCCAGAAGCCGGCCTTATCGTCTTCGCGGTTTGGCGTTCCGTCCTCGTTGAGGCTCCACAGCCATTCACCCTTTTCCTTGTCGACGATGTTCTCCTTTACGAATTCCCAGCTCTTCAAAGCCTGTTCCAGAGCCTGCTTGTCGCCAAAATACTGGTATAGGTTCACATGGCCAATGATGTTCTCGCATTGCACCCACCATTGGAACTGCCTATCGGTGTGGCCCGTGTCAGTCCAACGCTCGTATATCATGCCACCATTATCGCACATTCCCTCATCGGCTGCCACCGCTATGGCTTTCACTTTCGGCTCCACCGCCTTCAATATGGTTGGGTCTCCAAGCACGAGAGCCGTCTCGTGCAACAACCACGAGGCCTCGATGTCGTGGCCAAAGCTCTGTATGTTGCGCGAGCCTTGCCATTGGTCGTTGAAGAAGAGGTCGAGATGGTTGGTTCGTTGGTTAAGCATTATGTCGATGAAAATGTGGAGAAGGCTCACCAACCTGCCACGCAAGCCCTCGTCTTTCCACACCCTGTAAAGGTTGGTATAAGGCTCAATGATATGCAGATGTGTGTTCATGGTCTTGGAACCATTCTCGTCCTTGTCGGAGAGGCGCATGTCGGCTATCGGCTTCCAATCCCTCGACAGCGCCTCTGTGTAACCATTGTTCACCGCATCGAAAGCATGCGCCTCAATGTCGTGGTATAGGCCAACGGCGCATTTCAGGGCATCTTCACTGCCCGTGGCGCGCACATATTCAGCCAAGCCATAAATGGCGAAACCAATGGCATAGGTTTGCTTCTTCGTGTCTTTGGGCTTGCCATCGCTGTACAGGCTCCAGTAGACCCCACCATATTCATGGTCAATAAATTTTGCCATGAGGTACTTGGCAGCTCGGTCGGCAGCTTCCTTATACTCATTCTTACCCGTAACACGGTAAGCCGCCGAGAACGACCATAGGATTCGGGCGTTGAGAATAGCTCCCTTCTCGGCATCAGGCACAAGATTGCCATCTCCATCTATGCGTCCGTAAAACCCGCCTTCCTCATTATCTATCATTCGCGTGAGCCAGAAATGAAGAATATTGTCATTGAGCTCTTTCTCCATCTCCTGCTTCAATGTCTGTATCTTGTTCATCATAAACATAGGTTCTTATTTTTGTCTTTTCTCGTTAAGTTCCTCAGTTATCTCCTTCATTCTCTTCTCCGACAGAGGATAGAACGTGATGAATGCCAAGCTCAAGAAAGCCCCAGCCGCGGGAAGCAAGCTCAGGAACATCTTTATGCCCTTGATTGTCTCGGCATTCTGTGTGCCATTGGCTACGAAACCGAACACGCTGAGGAGCAGTCCTGTCAAGGCAGTGCCAATGGCCCAACCAAACTTCTGGCTCATCGACGACGACGAGAAGATGAGACCCGTGGCACGATTGCCGGTTTTCAACTCGCTATAGTCAGCACAATCGGCATACATGCTCCAAAGCAATGGGAAGACACTGCCTGCGCATACGGAGATGAGAGCTTGGAAGACGAAGATCAACACGAGCTGGTTCTTGTCGAAGAAATAGAACATCACGCTTAGCACTGTGGCTACCAGCATGGCACCCATGAAGGTATGACGCTTGCCCAAACGGTTGCTGACTGGCGCGGCGAGGAGTACGCCAACGATGTTTGCAGCCTGGCCTACAGCGAGATACAATCCGCTGAGGGCAAAAGGAATGCCGACGAACTTTATGCTGCCGAAAGCCGTCTCGTCAACAAAATACTTGAAGTAGTAAACCGTCGCACCGTCTCTTATTGAGTTGAACACCAACGACGCTATTCCTGCTCCAAGGAGAATCCACCAAGGGCGATTGTGGAAGAGGTCCCGAATGTCGTTCTTCAAGGGTGTCTTTGCCTCCTTTACCGGCTTCACCCTCTCCCTTGTCAAGGAGAAGCAGCCGAAGAAAAGAAAGGCGCAGATGATCGCGATGACAACGACCGTCATGAACCATCCAAACTGAGGTGCCGTCATCCAGCCTATCGTAATGTCAGCACTGCGCTTACCTCCAAAAAGGCTTACCAATGGGTCGAACAACAATAGCGCAAGGAAAGATCCAATATAGGCAAAGGTCATGCGGTAGGTGGCAAGAGTGTTTCTCTCGACAGGGTTGGGGCTCATCACGCCAAGCAAAGACGCGTAAGGCACGTTGATAGCACTGTAAACCATCATCATAAGCGTGTATGTGACATAGGCATACACTATCTTGAAGGCTCCGCCAAACGGAGGAGTGAGGAATGTCAAGATGCCTATCAAGGCAAATGGCACCGCCAGGTAAAACAGATATGGGCGAAACTTGCCCCATCTGCTCTCCGTGCGATCGGCTATGATGCCAACGACAGGGTCGAACACGCTATCCCATACTCTCGTCACGGCGAACATGATGCCCACGGCAGCCGCGGAAATGCCAAAGACATCGGTATAGAATATCATAAGGTAGGCTCCGAAAATCTTCCAGAACATCGATGACGACATATCGCCAAAGCCGTAGCCTATTTTTTCCTTCAGTTTAATCATGGTTTAAAGGCTTTAATATCAATCAGATTTATGATTACGCTATGGGTAAGCCGCTAATCGCTCAACGCTTTCCCAAAGGTAATCATAATCCCGCTAAGTATTGTAACTTATCGATTGTTTTTTCTGTTTTTCCCTATAAGTTTCTTTATCGTCTCCACGCTCTCAGAGGTCGACAACTTGTCCTCAGGGGTATTCATGCAATAGTCCACGAGCTTGTCGACCGTAGACACCGCCACGTGCATTCGCGTATCTGAGCTTGCGTAGTAAATCAGCACGCGGCCGTCCTCGTCTTCTATCCAACCATTGGCGAAGGTGACGTTCATCACGTCGCCAACATACTCTTCGCCCTCCGGCACGAGGAAGTAGCCGCCAGGTTGTGCTATTACCCTTGTAGGGTCATCAAGGGCTGTCATGTACATGTAAAGCACATAGCGAAGTCCAGATGCGCAACCGCGAACACCGTGGGCAAGATGCAACCAGCCCTTGGGAGTCTTGATTGGATGGGGCCCCTCGCCGTTCTTCACCTCCATGATGGTGTGATAGTGGCGCGCGTTGATTATCTTCTCCTCTTTCACCTCCGCGTGTGTTATGTCGTCGATGAGAGCCCAACCTATGCCACCGCCTGAGCCTGCGTCTATGAATCCATCCTGCGGACGAGTGTAGAACGCGTACTTGCCATCTACAAACTCAGGGTGCAGCACAACGTTGCGCTGTTGGCAGCGTGACTTCAGGTCGGGCAGGCGCTCCCATGTCTTCAAGTCGTGAGTGCGGGCAATGGCGGCAGTTGCCGTGGCGGCGGAGAGGTCGCCAGGCTGCGAGTCGTCGTGGCGCTCTGCGCAGAATACACCGTAGATCCAGCCATCCTCATGCTGGGTAAGACGCATATCGTAGATGTTGGTAGCCGGTATCACATCATCGGGCATGGTTATTGGCTCGTCCCAAAAACGGAAGTTGTCTATGCCGTTGGGACTCTCTGCGACAGCGAAGAAGCTCTTGCGGTCGGCACCTTCCACACGCACCACAAGCAGGTATTTGCCATTGAGCTTTATCGCGCCAGAATTGAGCGTGGCATTCATCATGATGCGTTGCATCAAGTAGGGATTGTCTGTCTCGTTGAAGTCGTAACGCCACTCAAGCGGCGTGTGCTCAGCCGTGAGAATGGGATACTCATACCTGGTGTAGATGCCATTGCCCCAGCTCTTCGGGGTGTTCTTTCTTGTGAGAAGCTCTTCATGATGTGCGCGAAGAGCCTCAACTCGTTTTGCGAAATCAGTCATAGTTATAAAATGTCGTTTTTGTTTTTTCTTTATTTATGAATGTCGTTTGTTAACGTATGCCCTCGATGTCTTTCGCGAACAATGTCCTTGGATCTGCGTAAAACAACTTGAAGTCTTTCTCCGAAGCCTTGCCGGGAGCGGCAATGTAGTTCTCCGTTGGGTTATCCCATGCGTTTCGCCACAACAGCACGTAGCATAACGGATATTCGCTCAACACAGGCATAAGGGTCTTGGTGAACCATGTGGAGTCTGGCACGTTGTTGTAACCTGTCTCCGTCAGCGCAATGAGTTTCTTGCGGCTCTCGCCAACCTTCTTCACCACGTCAAGCTCAGAGCGCAGCCATCCTTGATATTGCGCGTTATTGGGTTCACGCTGGTAAATGTCGATGCCCAAAAGGTCAACCACGTCGTCACCGGGATAGAACTTTTCATAATGCTCTACCGTCTCCGTCTGGTCGGCGAGGTTGGGCGAATATGCCCACACGATGTTGGTGCATCCTTGGCGTGCCATGAACTTGTAAGTGTAACGATAGAGCTGCTTATATTGTTCAGCGGTACAGCGTCCGTCGCCCCACCAAAACCATCCGCCGCTCATCTCGTGCCATGGGCGGAAGATCACTGGCACTTTCTCGCCTTTGGCGGTTTTCAGCGAGTTGATGAAACGGGCCGCTTTCGTAAGCCAAGAGTTGAATGTCGTATTCAACTTGCCTCCTGGCAATATTTTGCTCACCACATCTCCCGAGAAGTCCCATGCGTTCTTGCCCGTGACAGGGTTGTTGGGATGCCAACTCAGGGTTACGATGCCACCACGCTCATGCTGCTTGATTATTTCGGTACGCATCCTGTCGAATGGCACTCCATCGAGATTCTTCGACTTCCCCAGCTCCAAGTCGCCAAGGTCGAAGCCCATTACCGCAGGGTAGTCGCCACACACCTCCTTGACATCGGAGCGGTTCTCTTCCCATTTCCATGAGCATCCATACACTGGGTCATCCTGATGGCCTATCATGATGCCGTGCTTCTGGATGGCAGCCAAACGATTGATAAGCTTGATGGCCGGCCGGCGCGATGTCGCCATCGACAGGGTTGCAACGGCAAGCACCGCGAAGGTTGTTAATATCTTATTCATGTCAATATTTATAGTTGTTATAAGAAACCTATATTCAATCAATTAAAGAGGGGGATCCCACACGTTCGCCGTATAGACGGAAACGGTCAGCCAACCGTCAACCTCAAACTAAAACCTACAAACATCCAATCCCAAACAGCATTTTTGTGTGGTCTCCCCTATTTTGTCGTGTTTTAATCATGTTCTTCTACTTCGTCAACCACAACCCGTTAAGGCTCTTTGCCATGATGGTTCTTGGGTTGTTGTATAGCTTCATGAAGTCTGACACCGAGGCGTTGCCTGGATACGGCCCACAGAAGTCGCCTTTTTGGAAATCGCCATGGTTGCGACCAAGCATCAAGTAGCTCAAGCGGCATCGCTCCACTATGGGCAGTAGGCTTCTTGTCCAAAATTCGGCACTGGCGCCAAGTCCTTTCAGCCCCGTGTACAGGCCAAACGGTTTCGCGTTTGACGAGCAATAGACCGACAGCTGCCTTGACATGCGCAATAGGTCTGAAGCGTAGCTGTCCGAGTCGCTTGTCAGCAACATCAGCTGCACGCAATCTATGTTCTCTTTTGGGCAACGTGCCATGAACTGCTCGGCTGAGTCTTCCATAGAGGCATTGCTGAACCCGAACAACGCATTGGTTGTCTCACCGTCATCGCGAAGCCATTCCACGGTTTGCGCATGAAGGCGGTTGTAGTCTTCAGCGGAAAGCTTGTCATACCATTTCCCCATCCCGGCTGGATAGAGATACATGAGCGTAGGCAACTTTATTCCATAGTCGTCGTGAAGCGAGCCCAAAAACGAGGCTATCTTCAGCGTCCACGCTTTCAACTTCTTGTTGGCTGGACTGCCGTTCTCCAAAGCGTTCTCACCCGGATAGGGTGTCGTCCAAAGCATTATGGCAAGCCCCTGACGGCGCATGAACTCTATGGCTGTACGGCGTATCAACGCGGTGTCCATGCCGTCCACGTTCTGCTTAGCCCCACTCTCTATGCCTGCAAGCTCATATCCTGTCACGACAGGGTTGTCGCCCGTCACTTCGTTGAGGTCGCTGCGGCACGAGTCGCCCTGCCAGCCTATTCCTTCTGCCGTGGCATACATCTGGCCCAACATCACTCCGCGGTCCTCATAAGCAAAAAGGTTACGGCGCAAGTTTTCAGTGCGGGTTGTAAGCCCTGACGAGGCAATCTCCTCGTAGGTTTTCTTGGATCTTGAGCAAGAAGTGATGGCGAGCATCGACAATATCAAATAAACTATCTTTCTCATTTCCTTCTCTTCTGTTGTTTCTTTCTGAACCTTTCTTTTCCCGAAAGGCTCTTATTTCTTACCCCAATTGCTCAAGGTCACGCTCTGCATGTTCATGGCATCTTTCCAATAGTCGGTAGCGAACATATTGTTTGTTTGCGACTTGCCGTCCTCATAGTCGTAATCATACCACGGCATGAAATAGAGGAACTTGGCTCCGGCGTTCCACATCTCAGAGATAGATGCCATTTGCTTATTGTCGGAGGTGTTGTTGCCGCATTCGGCAAGCGTTATCATCTTTGAGGGGTAGAGTTTCGTGAGTCCGTCATATTGTGACTTCAGCTCTGCTGCGGTCGAGCCATAGCAGTCGCAGCCAACCATGTCCACCAAGTCGTTGCCCGGGTAATAGCACTCATCGCTGTCGTTGGTCGAGGTCTTGGCTGTGCCTGTCCAAATCCAGATGAGATTGTGGATGCCACGCTCCTCAAAATACTCCTTCATAGTCTTCCACAGTTTCTTGTATGTCTCTCCGCCTTTGGTTCCCCACCAAAACCACGCCTTTGGTGTCCATCCTTGGTTGTTGAGCATGTTGCCAGCCGCTTCATGGAACGGACGCCACAACGCCACTACCCCAGCATCTTGAAGTTTGAGGATGTTTGTTGCCACCTTGTCCATCTGGTTCCAGAACCACTTGTTCTCCCATGTGCCTTCCTTCCAAATGTTGTCCATGTCCCAAGTGGTTTTGTCTGGCGAGTCTGTCAGGTTGTCCAGGTTGCCATTGTTGTAGTCTTCCTCACTAGCGGGCACATAGAAGTGCCACATGAGCGAGACCACGCCACCTTTCTTTGCCCAATCGGTGACGGGACTGATGTCGGAATAGTTAATCCAGTTGCCATCATAGGGTATCTGGATGTAGTCGTAGCAGTTGATGGCAGGATAAGTGCCAGTTATCTTCTTCACGCTCTCGGCTCCGGTGGTGTTCCAGCTCACCTTTGCCATTGCGGCAGTAATGATTTTCTTGCCATAATAATATTTCATATAGGCATAGAGAATCTTCGTGGCATCGCTCGCGTTCTTGTCGGCGAGCTGCAAACCGTCGATGTCCACCGTGACGTTGTCATCTTCAGCGAACTTGAAAACGACCTTGTCGATGTCGCTGTTTTCTGTTTCCGTAAGGGGGGCATCGCTACCGAGCAAATCGGTATACACATAGGTCTTGCTCTGGTCGTGGGCTATCTTCACTATCTCCGTACAGGAGTATTTGTCCACTGTCGCACCATCCTTGTAATACACGAATACTGAGTCATTGTCGGTTTGTGCCGTCATTGGAAGTGAGGCTGCAAGGGCGATGCCCAGAGTGAAAGAAGCGAGTATGTTGTTCATGGTATGTCTCATGATAGCCTGCTATTTCTTGTTTATCTTAATGGAAGTCCCCGACACCTTGACAATGTACACCCCACGTTGGAGATTGGCGAGCGACACCATCGTGTCACCATTGGCAACGTGGATCTCTGCCCTTGCAGTGGTGCCATTGACGGCGAAGACCTCTACCCTGTCCGTTTCTACCCCACGAAACACGAGGTTGTCGCCATTGCGCGAGAAGCCAGACGCGGTTTTCACGCTGCCTATGCCTGTGGCTTTGCCGAAGCTATACTCGCTGACATCATGAAGGTTGTAGGTGGCGGTGGCAGCGTCGGTGGCGACATTCAGCTTGCCGTCGCCCATGCTAACCACGGGTTTCTCGTTGAGAACGAACGAGTGAACCGTGCCGTCCTTCATCTTGAGGTTCAACGCCTCGTCGGAAGCCGAGGCCGAGGCGAAAACGCCAAGGGCCACAAGCAATGTCGTCAATAATTTCTTCATACGTTTAAAGTTGTTTGTTTATGTTTGTAAGTTTGTTGGTTCTATTTATCATAGTGATGATGCCTTTTATCCTCTATCACCAGGGCACAACCGCAATGTCATCTTATCCAATTGATAGCCGCGTGGTTGTATCTGACACTGAACTTTAGGATTCATGACTTGTTGATGGTTCAAAGTCAGACACTCAGTTGTTATTTCTGAATGGCAACTTAATCAATATCTTATTCGACATCTGACGGTGGTTTACCATGTGTCAAGAAGGATCCTTGCAACCTGACTAAAGGAGGAGGGGCAAAGCCCTATCACGAGGGGAAAGCCCCTCCTTCCACGTCTATACGACAATGATAATCATTGTCTTGTCAGATTTCTAAGGTATCGCCACTATCTTTGTAACCTTCAGCTGGTCGCCCTGGATGGTGAAGAGTCGGCCCCAGCCATCTGCCTCGCCTGTGAAATAAGCTATCTGAGATGCCGTTAGCGTGAACTCCACATAAGGCTGGCCGTCGTAGTCCTCAAGATAGAAGGTGTTGCCCCAGCAATAATCGTTGATTTGTGCCTTGCCGCCAATTGTCGGGTCAACATACATACGGAACTTTGACTTGCCTGCCGTCCATGTGTACTTCGACACGTCGGCGCTTCCTGTCTTCATCACGTAGAAGCGGCCATCGTCGCCCCATGTCAGTGAGATGGGCAAGCTCACCTTGGTTGTGCCGTCGTCTGTGCGGACGAGGTTGCCGGAGAGGTCTATCTCGTTGGGAACCACCGTTATCTTGCCCACGTTGTAGCTGCCGCCATCGGAAGTCGTGAGAATGAGATTATACTCACCTGCCTCAACGCTTGAAGGAATATCAAATGTCATCTTGGTGTCGGTGCGGTCGGTTATCTTGGTCACCTTTGTCGAGCCAATGTAGATTGCCTCCACGCTGTTGTAGTTGGAACCTTCTATCGTCACGCTCTTGCCCGGGTTGCCGGTTGGCGCGTTGGTCATGGTAGGATCGGTTGAAGGACGAATCACGAGTGTATGGTTCTCCACCTTGACGCCATTCTTCTGTGTCATCACGAAACCGGTGCCTGCCGCGCCTGAGGGCACTGTCACGACAATGGCTTGCGAGGTAACTTTCATGTCCTTGGCATCAACGGTCTGATTGGTTGGGAAGCTTATCGAAGCCACGAGGTCAAGGTCTGTGCCACGAATCACGAGACGCTCGCCTGCCATGAGCGACTGGGGTGACACGGCTGATATCGTGGCTGCCTTCACGGCGCATGCCACTGGGATTTGCTTGCCATTGGCGAGAGTCATCATCACGTTGCCGCTCTGTGCGGTCTCCGGCACGATGACCTTCAGCTCTGACGCGCCCTTTGCTGAGATCTCAGCGTCTACCGTGAGTTCGGATGTCGGGAACGATACGGCTATCACCAAGTCGAGGTCATTGCCACTGATTGTCAGCGTAGCACCGTTCTTCACGGGCGATGGCGTGGCGTTGAGGTTGGTTGGCACAACGGTCTCAATGCTTCCTGCCGGAACATCAATGCCCGACTTCAAGAGCAGTGTCACCTCTCCGTCGGTAGCCACTTCGGGCAGTGTGAACGCTATCTCGTCATTGTCATGCTTCGTGAAATCTTCTGCCCAGACAGTGGCACCATTAAGGTAAACGGCTTGCACGAGTTGCATCATCGAGCCTTTTATCGTCACGGTTTGTCCTGCCTTTGGCTTGGCTGGAGCGAGGCTTTCCACTGTAGCGCCTTTCACGTCGAGTGCTACTTCCGACTCAAGCTCGGAAGGCTCTTCGGCGAGGTCTGTTACCTTGATGTTGCCCGTGCACGCCGTCTCGGGGATGCGCACCACTATGGTATAACGGTCACGCGAAACGAAACCCTTTTCCTTCACGGTGTCGTTGTCGGCGAATATCACGCCATGCATCAGGTTGAGATAGTCGCCCTTGATCGTGAGCTCATCACCGGGCTTGCCTGAGAGGTTGCCCTCGGTGCCCACATAGAACTTGTCCATCTTTACGTCCTCACGGTAGGTGACGGGCGTGACGGTGCGTATCTCGCCGCCTTTCTGTGTCTTCAACACCACTATGCCGGTGTCGCATTTCTCGGCTGGCACTTGTATGGAGATTTTGCTGTGCTCGCCTTGCTCCAACACGTCGATTGACGTGATGGGGTCTGCGCCGGGGAGGTCTATCTCGCTAATCTGGTCGAGATGCGAGCCATAGAAGAACAATGTTCCGCCACGCAACACTGGGCAAGGGCCGAAAGCCTGCACCCTAACATCGGAGCCATACTGGTCGGTGTTGAGGTCGTCGTTGTTGCAAGCCGTCAGTGAGAGCCCGAGAAGGGCTATCACCGCAAGCATGAATATATTGAAATTCTTTTTCATGGTTTCAATGTTTTTGTTGGTTTACTTGATTGCCACCGCACGGATGTTGTCAATCTTGATGATTGGCTTGCAGGTCTTGCCCGTGATGCCGCCACCCACTACGAACAGCTCCAGGCCGGCAAACGATTTGGCAGAGATGAGTCCTTTGGCTATCACGCCGCTGATGCCATACTTGAAGTCGGTTATAGGTATGGTCACTGTCACCCACTTGCCACCTGTGTCGTAGCTGCCCGTGTCTTCCCATGGACACCAGAGAGCGCGAGGCAAATTGTCGTTCTGGAAATACTGGGTATTGCTGCCTGGCACGTCGTTGCCATATACGTCCTTGCCGGCTCCTGAGAGCGTGACATCGGTCAGCGCGCTGGGTATGATCTGCAATGAGAGGTTTGACCAGGGGTTGGTCGATGGTATGCAGACCTCAAACTTGATGGCCATCTTCTCATAGTTGGTGAAGTCCACGAGCTCGTTGAGGGGTTCGCTCTTTCCCTTCACGTAGGACACTGGCGTAGTCCACTCGCCTGGCCAATACTCAAACGAGAACGTGCCTTCCGACCATGTGTCGTCCTCAAGGGCTGTCGTGCCGTCGCCCAGCTGCAGGTAGTTGCCTGTCAACGAGGTCTCGTCCGACTTGATGGTCGAATCGTGCCATCCGTGGTTGCCAAGACCAGTCAGGCCATCGAAATCGAAGAGGATGCCACGGCTCTCAAGGTAATGGAACTTCGACTTGGACGTGCCATAGATAGTGGTGACGGTCATCGGACCTTCCACCGTGCATTCTGGCAGGGTGAACGACAGGGTGCTGCGGGTCTTCTTGGTGAAGTTCTTTACCACCTGTCCGTCTGGCAAGGTCACGGTGATGGGCTTCGACGGGTCGTCGATGAAATAGTTTCCGCTGAGGGTCACCTCGTCACCGGCATTGGCATACTCGCACGACATCTCGTCGACTACCGGGGCGGGAACGATAACGTGGAAGTCGTAGGTCACGGTATCATTGCCCTGGGTGATCATGTATATCTTGTCGGTTACCTTTTCGGGAATGTCTTTTGGCACATCCACGAGCAAGGTGTTGTCGGTGATATAACTGGTGTTGAGCACTGCCTCCTGGTCGTTGAACAGCATCTTGTTGATGCTCGTCAGGTTCTTGCCCACGATGCAGATTACATTCGAAGGGCTGGAGGCGGTGATCAGGCTGTCCTTTGACGCGACATTGGCAGGACGGATATAATAGATGGTCGGAGTACCGCTTGTCTGCTCGAACCTGTCGGGCTCGTCCTCACACGACTGCATGGTGAGGCCGGCAAAGGCGGCTATCGCTACCAACGTTAGGCTGTGGAATATGTTATTGCGTTTCATGTGATTGTCTCGTTATATTATTAGAATGTGATGTCACTTAAATCATAGTCGACGGGTGCCTCCATCAACAACGGGTTGAAAGTGATGTCTGATGACGGCAGAGGCAGGGTGAAGCTGCGGTCGGTGACGTTGGGCGCAGCTGTGGCATCGTCGTATTTCAGTCCTGACGGAACTGACCATGTGCCGTTCTCGTAGTAGTTCTTGTAGAGCTCGTTGAGCTTGTCCTTGTCGCCATAGGCGTTCCTGCGCTGTGCCTTCAACTCGTTGATTGCTCCCTCTGGGTCATAATAGTAGCGGCGAACGAAGTCGTACCAGCGGTCACCCTCGCATGCGAGCTCAAGGCGACGCTCTTTCCAGACATCTTCCCAAGTGATCGACGATGGATCCTTGTCGTAGCTCTTCACTGAGCGGTGGCGCACCTGATAGAAGAGGTTGCAAGCCTTCGGGTCGCTCGTCGAGCCGTTGTTGCCAATCTTTGCCTCGCAATAGATAAGGTAAACGTCGGCAAGGCGGAGGAGGTGGGTATAGAGGGCTGATGTCTGCTTTGAGGCGGCGATATTGAAATATTTCAAGTGGTCGGCGTTGTCGCCATAGAGGTGCTTGACCTCTGCCGCGCCGGTGGGGTTGTCGAGTTCGCCTGGCGACTTGTGGTCCTCATATCCGTTGTACAAGAACTTGAGGTAGTCGAAACCGCCACAGTCGGTATAGAAATAATCATATTTGTCGCCCGGGAGCATGAAGGTGGCCTTGCGGCGGTCGTCAACGTTCATTCGGTTGCTGCTGAGGGCATTCTCGCCAAAGGCGTCCTGCAGGTCCACGGAAGGGCCGTTCCACTCTCCCCAGCAGTCGCCATACTCGTCAAATCCCTTTATGGCGAGGTCGCTCTGCAGCGAGTTCTGCATTGTCCAGTTGCCCTGTGTGCTCCATGCCCATGATATCATGTTCTCGGCGCACACGTTGTGGTCGCCACGGAAGAGGTCTGAGTAGACTGGCTCCAATGAGCGTCCGCTGTGTTCGATCACGTCGAGCGCGAGCTCCGCGGCCTTGTCGAGGTCTGCCTGGTTGCGCTGGTGGGCGGTGCAGGTGATGTAGCTGTATGAACCTGTGTTATACTTGGTGTTCTCCTCCGAGAAGCCCGACTTCGTGAGATAGACCTTGGCGAGCAATGCCTTGGCGCAATATTTGTCGAGGCGGCCCTTGCCTGTGGCGTCGCTCTCTGGCAGCAGGGTGATGGCTTCCTCAAGCAACTTCACTATGTAGTCGTAGACGTTGCTGATCTTCGCCTTGCGCACGTCGTTGGCTTTCTGCTGGTTTATGATGTCGACGGCGTTGTGGATGATTGGCACGCTTCCAAACGAGCGGACGAGATAGAAGTAGGCGAAGGCTTTCCACGTGAGGGCCTCGCCCATACAGTTTTTCTTCACGTCCTCGGGGGCCTCGGTGGAGTTCTTCAGGTTGTCGTACACCGTCGCGGCATGGGTGTTCTCCGACCAGAGCGACGCGCTCATGTTTGCCAGGTCTGTATCCGAGCCGTTGAGGGTGAACGTGAGGTATGGAGACGCGCCCCAATAGTAGTTGCCGGAGAGCACCTCGCCTACCTTGAAGAATCCACGCTGGAAGTCGTACCACGGTGAGTTGTAGAGGTAGTTGACACCCGCGCGGCACTGCTCTGCGGTCTTATAATAGTTTGACGTGTTGATGGCGTCTTCTGTCGGACAGTCGAGATAATTATCACAAGAAGAGAATGTGATAACCGACAAGATGGCTGCACACGCTACGGTCTTGATATTTGTGAGTTTCATGATTCTGCTGTGTTTTAGAATGTAACGTTAAGTCCGAAAGAGTAAACGGTTGGAGATGGGTAACGACCGTTGTCGAGACCATACACATAGCCGTTGGCATCGGATGTCGAGGCGCCAACCTCGGGGTCGTAGCCCTTGTAGCCCGTAATGGTGAAGAGGTTCTGGATGTTGCAATACATGCGCAGGTTCTCCAAGCCGATGTGCTTGATCCATGTCTTCGGGAAGGTGTAGCCCAATGTGATGTTCTTCACTCTCAGGTAGCTGCCGTCCTCTACGTACCTGTCGCTCACGCGTGCGTTGTCGTTAGGGTCATTGAGGCGTGCGGCGGGGATAGATGTGGGGTTAACCACCTGAACGTTGTCTATGTCGTCGTACCAGTGGTAGACGAGGCCCGAGTTGTGGCCCTTGTAGCCATTGGTGTAGTCCTTGTTGGGATCAATGGCGGTGATTGTAGAGCGGTCTTTCACCGTGGCGGCCTGGTTCGACCAAACCGACTTCATGTTGTCGAGCTTCATTCTGAGGTAGTTGAACACCTTGTTGCCCACGGAGCCGTTCAGGAAGATGGTGAGGTCGAAATCCTTGTAGCGGAAGGTGTTGGTCCAACCGAAGGTGTACTTAGGCATCGGGTTGCCGATATAGGTGCGGTCGTTCTCGTCGATCTTGCCGTCGGGCTTGCCGTCAGGACCTGAGATGTCCTTGTATTTCACGTCGCCCACCCACACGGTGTTGTAGTGGTTGTAGCCGTTCGAGCCGTTATACGACACGGGCTTGGGCGATTTCTCTATGTCCTCGTAAGAGGTATACACGCCGTCGGTCACATATCCGTAGAATTGGAACAGGGGCTGACCTACGTCACTCTTGCTTACCACGTCGCTCCACTGGCCGGTGCCGAGGATGGCGGCGTTCGAGGTGCCGGAGAGGCTGGTGAGCTTGTTCTTGTTCCATGAGATCTCAAATTGGGTGTCCCAGGAGAAGTTCTTTGTGGTGATGGGGTGAGCCGAGACGGAGATCTCAAGACCCTTGTTCTCTATGGAGCCGAAGTTGCCGTAAGGCGCGGCGAGGGCTGAGCTCACGTTGCCCGATGTTCCCATGTATGAGGGAAGCTGCATGGGCATGAGCATGTCGTTGGACACTTTCTTGTATACGTCGACGGTGAGGCTTATCTTGTCGTTGAGCAAGCCGAGGTCAAGACCGATGTTGGTCTGCTCTTGCTTCTCCCAGTGCACGTCGAGGTTGGCGATGCGCAATGGGCGGTATGAGGTGCCGAGGCCGGTGCCTATCGACTGCATGTCCGACGACCACTTGCCGCCGCCGATGTTCGAGTTACCTGTCTGACCCCAGCCAAGGCGCAGCTTACCATTGGTGAGCCATTTGCCCACGAGGTCTTGAACGAACTTCTCGTTTGAGAAACGCCATGCGCCTGCCACGGAGTGGAACGAGCCCCAGCGGTGGTCGGGACCAAAGTTGGAGCTTCCGTCGCGACGGAAGGTATAGGTGAGGAGGTAACGGTCGTCATAGTTGTAGGTCTCACGGGTGAAGAACGACGCCATGGCTGACGTGCCGAAACCGTTGTTTATCTTGAATGAGGTGGCGTCGCCGAGCGATGGGTTGTGGATGGCATTGGAGGGCAGGCCTTCTGCCTCTGTGCGGGCGTTGTCCCACTTGCTCTTCCAGCACTCCTGGCCAATCATTGCCGTGAAGCTGTGCTTGTCTATGTTGCCGTTGTAGGTGAGGTAGTTCTTGAATTGGACGAAGGAGCCTGTTGATTTCTGGATGGAGTTGCTGTTCATGGTTCTTGTCCAGTTGCCAAGCGACACGGTGGGCTTGAACACCTCGGCGCGGTCCCAGTTGAACGAATAGCCTATCTCTGTGTGCCACACGAGGTTCTTGATGGGTGTCACCTCGGCAAACACGTTGCCGGTGAGCAGGTTCTGCTTGTAGAGGATGTCGTCCATGAGGGCGAGTGCCACGGGGTTGGGGTTGGTTACTCCCTGCTGCGAGATGGACGTGTAGTTGCCGTCAATGTCGTAGATTGGAATGTCGGGCTTGGTGGTGAGGGCGTAGGTGATGACACCGTCTTCCTGGTCGGCCTTCAGCAGGCGCTGGTCGGTGTTGCTGTATGTGGCACTCAAGCCGAGCTTCAGCCATGACTTCAACTGTGAGTCGAGATTGACACGCGCGCCATAGCGCTTAAACTCTGAGCCTATGATGGTACCGTCCTGATCCATGTAGTTGCCCGACACGTAATATTTCACCTTGTCTGTGCCGCCTTGCGCGCTCACCTGGTGCTGGTGCTGCAAGGCTGTGCGGAAGATGGCGTCTTGCCAGTTGGTTCCCTTGCCAAGCACGGATGGGTCGCTGAAATGGTCTTCTCCGGTCACGAGGCCTTGCGCTGCCATGTCGTTGTAATACTCGGCAAACTCGCGGAGGTTGAGCATCTTTATTCGCTTTGTCTGGCGCTGGGCTGCCACCATGCCGTCGTAGGTGAACTTTGCCTCGCCTGCCTTGCCTCGCTTCGTGGTGATGAGCACCACGCCGTTGGCTCCCTGCGCGCCGTAGATGGCTGTGGCAGAGGCGTCTTTAAGCACCTCCATGCTCACGATGTCGGAAGGGTTGAGGGATGAGAGGGGGGAGACGGTAGACACGGCACCGTTGCCAAGGGCGTCGCCCAAGCCTACGGATGAGCCTGACGTGTTGGAGTTGTTCCAGATTACGCCGTCTACCACATACAAGGGCTCGGCACCGGCATTGATGGTGGCTTGGCCACGCACGCGTATCGAGGTGGAGGATCCCGGGGCACCGGAGGTCGCCATGGAGGTAACGCCTGCCACACGGCCGCCAAGCGATTGATCGATATTGGTTATGATGGAACCCTTGAGCTGCTTCTCGTCCATTGAGCCTGTGGCTCCGGCGAGGTCGCTTTTCTTCATCGTTCCATAACCCACGACCACAACCTCGGAAAGGGTCTTGTTGTCTTCTTTGATCACTACGCTCACGCTGCTCTTGCCGTCAACGTTGACGGTCTGCGTCACATAGCCAATGTAAGACACCACAATTTCTTTCATGCCCTTGGGGACGCTGATGCTGAAGTTGCCGTCCAAGTCGGTAACACTTCCCGCACCTTTAACGCCCTTCACGGTCACTGTAGCGCCGATGATGGGTTCTCCGGTATCGTCTTTCACGTTACCGGTCACCTTCGTCTGCGCGAATGATAGGCTCGTGAGCATAAGAGCCAAAAAGAGCATCACTACTTTTTTCATAAGGTGATTGATTTAAAAGTTTTGTTTTAAATTTATTATTATGTATATAGTATCATCACTCCACGGAGTCTTGATAGTTGTTCGTTCTCATGGTTTTCGCGAGATAGCATTGCTATCTTTTATCGATTGCAAAGTTATTACAAATGCTTGATATGAAATGACACTATGTTTTTAGTTAATGATACTATCTTGATATAAATCAAAATCACGCGACTTTTAAGGGTAATGATACTATATTGATAAGGTAAGGAGAATGGTTATTACGGCTTCAAATAGCTGTGTGAAAGCGACTGTGCCAAGGTTTCAAGACATAGCAATAGTATGCGGCATTTGACAGATTCTTATACTTTTTTGTCCTTTATGCTCACGCCAAGGACTATCGCCTTGTATCTAATTTCTTGTGCAAAGGTATAAAAAATATTCAAATTTCTAAGGTGTAGATGTTTTATTCGTAACTTTGCACTGTAAACCAACATTCACAAAAAAATCAATGCCATGACAAAGGTCTTCACGTCTTTCGACAACGACAACGACGCCCGTCGCGATGAACTGATACGCATCATTGAGCACAGCGTGGAGCGGCTAACGCTCGGCGAACTGGAATCGCTCTACTACGACTTGGTGTCAAAAGACTATATCCGAAAATAACTCCGCCTCAGTGGCTTTTGCGGATTACGGCTCAAAGGTAACTCACGTATGACTTGCAGGGGCGGGCCCTGTGCCCGTCCGCAACTAATATAAACGAACATGGTTCTTAGCCATTCGGATTGCGGACGGGCACAGGGCCCGCCCCTGCTATTCATACGTATGTAAACGTGACTATTTCGCTTCTTTCTTCAGCAAGTCTCTGATCTCGGCAAGCAACTTCTCCTCGTTGCTTGGTGTGGGCTCCGGTGCCGCCGCAGGCTCTTCCTTCTTCTTGCGGGCCAACGCGTTGATGCCCTTTACCAATAGGAACACGCAGAAGGCGATGATGACGAAATCGAGAAGTGTCTGGATGAAGTTGCCGTAGTTTATCGTTGCAGCTGCCATCTTCTCCACACCGGGGATCTCCACGGTGGGCAACGTGAACTTCAAGTCCGTGAAATTGACACCGCCGATGAGCCAACCAATGGGCGGCATGATGATGTCGTCGACAATGCTGCTCACGATCTTGCCAAACGCGCCGCCGATGATCACACCGACAGCCATATCCACGGCATTGCCCTTGACTGCAAATTCCTTAAACTCTTTGATAAACTTTCCCATAACGTGTTATATTATTTAATAATGTGTAATGCTTGAAGTGCGTTGGTCGTTTGTAATCTCGGTGTTGCACTCATGCGCTTTCATGCACCGGCAACAACGTTTCCATACTTTCCGTCTCTCTTTTTAATATATTTAATACTCAATTCGTCTGCAAAATTAAAAAAAACTTTGTATCTTTGCACACGTATAAGGGGAATTTTCGGGGATGTTTATAGGTCTATGAACCATACCACGAATTCTCCTTGCAAAACGAAAGTGTTCAGGCAACTGAAAGTTATATTTTTAACAACTATAAAACACAAGTAAAATGGCAAATGTTAAAGTAGCTATTAATGGTTTCGGTCGTATCGGCCGTCTCGCATTCCGTCAGATGTTCGAGGCCGAGGGTTACGAAGTGGTCGCTATCAACGACTTGACTTCTCCTAAGATGTTGGCTCACCTCCTGAAGTACGACACTGCTCAGGGCGGTTTCGCTGGCAAGTACGGCGAGGGCAAGCACACTGTTGAGGCAACAGACAACTCTATCATCGTTGATGGCAAGGAGATCACTATCTACGCTAAGCCAAACGCTGCTGAGCTCCCTTGGGGTGAGATCGGCGTTGACGTTGTTCTCGAGTGCACAGGTTTCTATACATCTAAGGAAAAGGCTTCTGCCCACATCAAGGCTGGTGCCAAGAAGGTTGTTATCTCAGCTCCTGCTGGCAACGATCTTCCTACCATCGTTTACAATACCAACCACAAGACTCTGAAAGCTGAGGATACAATCATCTCTGCAGCTTCTTGCACCACCAACTGCTTGGCTCCTATGGCTGACACACTGAACAAGTATGCCGCTATCCAGTCAGGTATCATGTCTACCATCCACGCTTACACAGGCGACCAGATGATTCTGGACGGCCCCCAGCGCAAGGGTGACCTCCGTCGTTCACGTGCTGGTGCTCAGAACATCGTTCCTAACTCTACTGGTGCTGCCAAGGCAATCGGCTTGGTTATCCCTGAGCTCAATGGTAAGCTGATCGGTTCTGCACAGCGCGTTCCGACTCCTACAGGTTCTACTACTATTCTTGTTGCTGTTGTGA
>CAVAGT010000036.1:0-27599 GCA_963588155.1 Lachnospiraceae bacterium
TTAATTATATTGCAAAAATAGTGTTTGTTGTTGAATGTTCCAAATCATTTAGTTTTTTTGCATTTAAAATCATAAATATTTTAGCTTCCTCTTAGTTCTTTGGTCTTCAGAACTGTATATATAGTATATGAACCCGAAAAAGAAGAGAAAAGTATTATGGGGAAAATAAAGAAAGTGATGCTGTTGATGCTCTGTGCAATCTACTTCCAGCTGTCAGCAACAGCCCAGCGCATCACCCGACAATATAATAATGTGTCATTTTCTGCGGCATTGAAAGACTTGAATGCTGCACAGTCTCAATATGCCATCAATTTCGTGTATAATGAGCTGGAGGACTTTAAGGTGACGAAGAGCATCCGAAGCATGAGCGTGCCCGATGCCATCTGCCAGTTGATTGGCTTTTATCCCATCAAGATGACACAGGTGGAAGACGATGTCATCATGGTGGAATGTACCCAGAAGGCATCTGCCAAGATGATAGGTTGCATCGTGGACACGCACCGTCGCCCTGTGATGCGTTCTTGACATTCGCTAATTCAAGTAACCGCTATAAGACAGACCAAACCAATGTGGAGCAGACCATGGTAGGGGATGATACTTGGTATATGGAAACCGATATGCCGAAATGGAATTCAAACTACTATAACCAGACCATCAATGGTGGCATCAGTGCCGAGTTGGCTAAAAATCATGTGGTTGGCGCAAGTGTGGCATACTCGAAGGAGACTGACAAGTGGGGCGGCGCATCTATCAGCAAGATGTTTTATAATACCGACTTGTTTGAGGATTTGTATTCCAACATTCATTCCCATGCCAACTATGATCAGTGGATAGGCAACATCTTTTACGATGGAACTTTGGCTGAGAAATGGAAGATTGCATTCAACGCAGACTATGTAAATCGCAAAGCCAATGATGACCGACTCAACCAAGAGTCGGGAAGTATGACAACCCAGCACGAGGCAAAAAACGTGAATGAGACCTCTCACAATATCTATGCTGGTAACGTGAAGGTGAGCTACCAGGCAAATAAGACATTGGCATTCCATGTGGGAACGGATGCAAGTTATGTGGATGAGAAGAAAGATTATCAGAGTTTGGAGAATGAAGAGACCAACTCGTCAAGTCGGCTTCGTGCCGAAGAGAGCAAGTTTGCAGTCTTCGCGGGATGTAATTTTTCAGTAGCCAAAGTATCTGCTCAGTTGGGGTTGCGTTATGAGACGTTCAATATGTTGTATCGTGATGCTATCTCTGGGGAGTCTTTGGTGGATAAGACGCAACGTCATCTTTATCCTTACTTCTCTTTGTCTTTGCCGCTCAAGAACATAGAGATGGGGCTGAGCATGACCACCAAGGTGAAGCGCCCCAGCTATTATGAACTTCGCAACAGCGAGGAATATTTCAATCGCTATTCCGTCGAGGCGGGCAATCCGTGGTTGTTGCCTCAATATACCACAGATGTATCATACTCGTTGCAATGGCACCAGTTGCGCTTTTCAGTGAACTATCAGAGGGTAGAGGATTATATCATTTCGACCAATATGGTTCGACAAGACAATCCGTTGGTAGCAGTGTCGAAACCGGATAATTTCTCGCATTATTCTGCCGTCAATGCGAGTGTGGCCTACCATACCCATGTGGGTCGTCGCGTCAGTCTTTTGGTGAGATACACGTTCAAGGATAAGAAACGGTATAAGGGAGAAAGTGCTGCAAATGAAGAATTGGAAAGATTGTAGAGGGGTGTCCTCTCATAAATCAGGATTTCAGGTAAAGTCATGGGATTGGCATTGCACTGAAATGATGTTGCCTTTGCACTGAAAAGGAAACGGCTTTCCACTGAAAAGGCAACGCCTTAACAGTGAAAAGCCGATATGATTTCATCACTTTTTTGTGCTATTACATAGCACATATTGAAAATCAGAGAGTTAGCTATCGACTGAAAAACTTTTTTGAGTACAAAAAAGTTTCAGCCGATAGCAATTAAACTATTCAGCCAAGAAGGCCTTCACCTGCTTGTACACATTCTCACCGGTGTAACCCAACTTCTCGTCGAGCACCTTGTAAGGAGCAGAGAAACCGAAGCTCTCCATACCCCAAACCTTACCGTTGGCACCTACGAGACCCTCAAGGGTCACAGGCAGACCAGCAGTCATACCGAAGATCTTGGCTCCCTTGGGCAGCACGCTCTCCTGATACTCCTTGCTCTGGCCGCGGAACAAGCCCTCGGAAGGAACGCTCACTACGCGAACCTTGATGCCGTCCTTGCGCAAAGCCTCTGTGCCAGCCTCCAAGGTAGAAACCTCAGAACCGCTTGCCACGAGGATTACGTCAGGATTCTCGTCGCTACCAGCCACGATGTAAGCGCCCTTGGCAGCCTGCTCGTAGTCTGTTCCCTCTGGCAACTTGGCGATGCCCTGGCGAGAGAAGATGAGGGCTGTAGGAGTCTCAACATTCTCCATGGCGAGCTTCCAGCAAACTGTGGTTTCGTCGGCATCGGCAGGACGGAACACGCGAACGCTGTCCTTGCCTGCGTGGTTCTTCAACTTCTCCATCAAGCGGATCTGTGCCTCCTGCTCCACTGGCTCGTGGGTAGGACCGTCCTCACCTACGCGGAATGCATCGTGAGTCCAGATGAACTTCACAGGTACCTGCATCAAGGCAGCGATACGGACTGCTGGCTTCATGTAGTCGGAGAATACGAAGAATGTACCCATGGCTGCCACCACACCACCGTGGAGCATCATACCGATACACATGTCTGCCATAGTCAACTCAGCCACACCTGCCTGGAAGAATGCGCCAGAGAAGTCACCGCGAACGATGCTCTTGGTCTTCTTCAGGAAGCCGTCTGTCTTGTCGGAGTTGGAAAGGTCGGCGGAAGCGCAAATCATGTTGGGCACCTGCTCAGCCAGTACGCCGAGGCAAGCTGCGCTGGCAGCACGTGTGGCTGATCCAGCCTTCTGCTCCACCTTGCTCCAGTCCACCTTGGGGGCCTTGCCGCTGAACCACTCGTCCATCTGGGCGGCCTTCTCTGGGTTGGCCTTGCGCCACTCAGCCTCTGCGGCCTTGCGCTCTGCCACGATACCCTTCAGCTCCTCTGCGCGCTTGGCGTAGATTTCCTTCACGTCGTCGAAAATCACGAAGGCGTTCTCTGGGTCACCGCCCAGGTGCTTGATGGTGTTGGTGTAAGCGTCGCCGCCAAGAGGTGCGCCGTGAGTGTTGATGCAAGCCTCATAGCTTGTGCCGTCGGCACGGAGGGCACCCTTGCCCATCACGGTCTTACCGATGATGAGGGTAGGACGCTCCTGCTCCTTCTGGGCAGCGTCGAGAGCCTCGCGAATCTGAGCCACGTCGTTACCATTGATCTTGATCACGTTCCAGCCCCAAGCCTTGTACTTCATCTCAGTGTCCTCTGTCATCACCACACCACACTCTGTAGAGAGCTGGATGTCGTTGGAGTCGTAGAACATGATGAGGTTGTTCAGACCAAGGTTGCCGGCTATGCGGCCCACGCCCTGTGAGATTTCCTCTTCTACGGCACCGTCGGAGATGTAGGCGTAAATCTTGTGCTGCATCATTGTTGAACCGAGGCGAGCCTCCAGGAACTTCTCTGCCACGGCAGCACCTGCTGCGAGGGCGTGACCTTGGCCGAGAGGACCTGATGAGTTTTCGATGCCGCGCTCGAGGTCAAGCTCTGGGTGACCAGGAGTTACGCTTCCCCACTGGCGGAATTGCTTCAGGTCTTCCATAGAGAAGAAACCGCGCATTGCCAAACCTGCGTAGAGCATGGGGCTCATGTGACCTGGGTCGAGGAAGAAACGGTCGCGGCCTGTCCATGTAGGATCAGCTGGATCGTAAACCAGATACTCGGAGAAGAGCACGTTGATGAAGTCGGAACCGCCCATGGCACCGCCTGGGTGACCAGAGTTGGCCTTCTCTACCATTGAGGCAGCCAAGATTCGGATGTTGTCGGCTGCATGATTCATTACTTTAATGTCGTTCATAACACTATTTTATTATATTGTTAATGTTTTTGCTTGCTTATATATGTTATCTATTTGATTTCCAGTACTGCAATCGACTTTGCTGGAACTTTCACTTTCAGCACGTTCTTCTTGAGCTTCGCATCCTTAAAGGCGGTGGGCTTAACCACGTCGGGGTGTTCGAAGTCGTTGTAGTCGGCTATGCTCTTGCAGCTCAGCATCTGTCCGGTCACGGCCTTCGGAGCCTTCATGCCGTCGAGGTTCAGCTCCACTTCCTGTGCCTTGTCGAGGCTGACGTTGGCGAGCGATACCACCACGGTGCCGTCAGCCTTCTTGGCTGCCGAGGTCGATACCATCGGTATCTTGCGGCCATCCTTGGCATGGCTGTCGCCGCGCACCTCCATGGAGTCGCATTTCACGTCCATCGGCAGATAGGTGGCGTCCTGGAATCCCTTGTACATGTTGAACACGTGGTAGGTTGGGGTCAGAACCATGTGGCCAGTGCCCTTGGTGTCAGTGAGAATCATCGACTGCAGCACGTTCACCACCTGGGCTATGTTAGCCATCTTCACGCGGTCGGCATGGCGGTGGAACACGTTGAGCGAGAGGGCGGCCACGAAGGCATCGCGCATACAGTTCTGTTGGTAGAGGTGTCCCTTGATGGTGCCGGGTTCTTCGTCCCACCATGTGCCCCATTCGTCCACAAGCAGGCCGATTTGCTTCTTTGGGTCAGCCTTGTCCATGATGGTCTCGTGCTTCTTGATAACGTCCTCGATTTCCAGGCATTTGCCCATCGTCCAATAGTAGTCATCGTTGCTAAACTTAGTGGCAGAACCCTTGCTTCCGCTCCATCCCGTCACGGTATAGTAGTGGAGGGATATGCCGTTGGCGCGATGCCCCACGCGATCCATCAGCACCTTGGTCCAGTTGTAGTCGTAGTCGCTGGCACCTGAGGCAATCTTATAGAGTTCGTTGCCGTCGTAGTTGCGGCAGTATACGGAGTAGCGGCGGAAAAGGTCGGCGTAGTATTCAGGGCGCATATTGCCGCCGCAGCCCCAGCTCTCGTTGCCCACTCCGAGGTATTTCACTTTCCAGGCTTTCTCCCTGCCGTTCTGTCGGCGCAGTTTGGCCATGGGGGTGTCGCCGTCGCTGGTCATGTATTCCACCCATTTGGCGAGTTCTTCCACTGTGCCCGATCCTACGTTGCCGCTGATGTAGGGCTCGCAGCCCAGCATCTCGCAGAGGTTCAGGAACTCATGGGTACCGAAGGAATTGTCCTCGATGGTGCCGCCCCAGTTGTTGTTCTGCATCTTGGGTCGGTTGGCGCGAGGGCCGATGCCGTCCATCCAGTGGTATTCGTCGGCGAAGCAGCCGCCTGGCCATCTCAGTACGGGCACTTTGAGGTCTTTGAGGGCTTGGAGCACGTCGTTGCGGTAGCCTTGCGTGTTGGGGATGTTTGACTCGGGACCTACCCAGAGGCCTCCGTAGATGCAGCTTCCGAGATGTTCGGCAAACTGACCGTAGATTTCACGGTTGATTTTCTGCGTGCCTTGGCCGGTATGGATGGTGCCTGTCACATCCTGTGCCATGGCAGGGAAGGCGATGGCGGCGGACAATAGGGCGGTAGCGAAAAGTCTGTTCATAATTTCTTCTAACTCGTTAGTGATGGTTTGATTTTCGTAATCTCAGAGAGTGGACAGTATGGTGCTTTAAGAGAGATACGTTTGTGGGGGAATGCCCCACAAGCGTATCGGTATTTTCGCTTATTTCTTGTTCTCAACGGCAGCTTGCTCAATGGCAAGGCCAGCCTTGTAGGTCTCGATGTAAGCGTCGAAGCCTGCCACGTCTTCGGCGGTAGGAGCGATCTCTACGCCCGTGTTGCCTGCGAACACCTTATTGTCGAGGTAGTCGGCGAGGCTCAGCTTCTCATCGTTGTTCACCAGGTAGCCGGCGAGCAGAGCGATACCCCATGCACCACCTTCACCAGCGGTCTCCATCACAGAGATGGGAGAGTTGATGGCAGCGGCGAGGATGCGCTGGCCCACGCCCTTGGTCTTGAAGAGACCGCCGTGGCCCGTGATGCGGTCCACCTGCACCTTCTCGTCCTTGAACAGCACGTCGTTGCCAATCTTCAACACTGCTACGGAAGCGTAGAGGTTGGCGCGCATGAAGTTGGCGAGGTTGAAGTGGTCGTTAGCAGAGCGAACGAACATAGGACGGCCTTCTGCCAATCCTGTCACAGGCTCACCCGAGATATAGTTGTATGCGATAAGACCGCCACAGTCTGCATCGCCCTCAAGAGCGTGATTGTAGAGCTTGCCGAACACCTCGTTCATGTCTACAGGCACGCCGAGCAACTCCTGATACTGCTTGAACAAGCCTACCCAGGCGTTGAGGTCCGAGGTGCAGTTGTTGCAGTGAACCATAGCCACAGGGCTTCCGTCAGGAGTGGTCACCATGTCGATCACTTCGTAAGGCTGACTCAATGCTTTCTCCAATACGATCATGGAGAATGAAGATGTACCTGCGCTCACGTTACCTGTGCGCTGGCGAACGGCGTTGGTGGCAACCATGCCCGTGCCTGCATCGCCTTCTGGAGGACACAGAGGAGTGCCTGCCTTCAATGTGCCGGATGGGTCGAGCTTCTTGGCTCCTTCCTCGGTCAGCACGCCTGCGTCCTCGCCAGCGTTCAACACCTGTGGGAGAATGTCGAGAATCTTCCAGCCCAAGTTCTTAGGCTCGATGAGCTTGTCGAACTTAGCCACCATGTCGGCATCGTAGTCGTTGGTGTTGGAGTCGATGGGAAGCATGCCTGATGCGTCGCCCACGCCCAATACCTTTTTGCCTGTCAACTGCCAGTGGATGTAGCCGGCCAGAGTCGTAAGGAAGTCGATCTTGCCTATGTGCTCCTCACCGTTGAGGATGGCCTGGTAAACGTGAGAGATGCTCCAACGCAATGGGATGTTGAAGTGGAACAACTCAGAAAGCTCAGCTGCAGCCTTGCCCGTGTTGGTGTTGCGCCATGTGCGGAAAGGCACGAGGATGTTTTCGTCCTTGCCGAACGCCATGTAGCCGTGCATCATGGCAGAGATACCGATGGCAGCGAGCTGCTGGATCTCGCAGCCATACTCAGCCTTCACGTTTTTGCGAAGGTCTGCGTAGCAATCCTGCAAGCCCTTCCAGATGGTGTCAATGCTGTAGGTCCACAGACCATCTACCAATTGGTTTTCCCACTCGAAACTGCCCTGTGCGATAGGGACGTTGTTTTCATCTATCAAGACGGCCTTGATTCGGGTAGAACCAAACTCTATACCCAAAATTGACTTGCCAGTCTCTATTGTTTCTTTTGCGTTGCTCATAGCATCATTGTTTTTTTGAGAAAGTCTTTTCAGGAGGTTAAAATATTGTTTTCACCTCGTAGAAATTTTATTTCCACGAGGTGAAAATTCTTGAAGAGTCTTTCTCTAGTTTAGACAGGTGAGTATTACTTCAATGCCTTGTTGAGCATGTAGTAGATCTCGTTGTTGCGGAGCTGCTCCTTGAAGCTGCGGATCGTGGTGTTCTTGTCGATGTTGACGAACTCGATGCCGAGGATCTCGCAGAAGTCCTCCCAGTACTCAGCGGTGATGTCGTAAGAGAAGGCACTGTGGTGAGTACCGCCGGCGAGAATCCATGCGCCTGCGCCGATCTCGAAGCTAGGCTGTGGTACCCAGAGGGCGGAAGCCACTGGCAACTTAGGCATCTCCTGCGGCTCGATGCACTCTACCTCGCTTGCGATGAGACGGAAGCGGTTGCCAAGGTCTACCACTGTAGCCTTGATACCCTTGCCTGTCTTGGATGTGAACACCAAGCGAGCTGTCTGTGACTTGCGGATACCGATGCCGAGGAAGTGTACCTCCAATTTTGGCTTGTCGGTTGCGATGAGTGGGCAAACCTCGAGCATGTGGCTCTGAAGGCTGGAAGTCTTGTCGGCAGCGAAGTTGAGGGTGTAGTCCTCCAAGAAAGAGCAACCCTTCTCCAAGCCCTGGTTCATCACCCAGAGTGTGCGATAGAGGCAAGCTGTCTTCCAATCGCCCTCAGCACCGAAACCATAACCCTCTGCCATCAGGCGCTGTGAAGCCAAACCTGGAATCTGGTCGAAGCCGCAGAAGTTGGGATCGTTGACATCAGCGTCGCCGAGGTCATCGAAGTTGGTTGTGAAGGCGATGGCGCCCTCGTCCTTCAATACGCGGCGCAGGGCGATCTCAGCCTTGGCAGAGTTCTTCACCTTCTCCCAGTATACTTCCTCGCCACTCTCGTCGATCTTGATGGTATACTCCTTCTTGTACTCCTCAACGAGAGCGTCAGCCTCCTCGTCGGTTACCTTCTTGAAGTAGTCCATGAGTGAAGACACTGGATAGTAGTCTACGTGATAGCCAAGGCGCTGCTCGAACTCCACACGGTCGCCGTCGGTAACAGCCACGTTGTTCATGTTCATACCGAACATCAGGCAGCGTACGTTGTGAGCGTCGGCAACACCGGCAGCCACGCGAGCCCATGTAGCGATCTGCTTCTGAGCTTCCTCGCTCTTCCAGTAGCCAACGACCACCTTTCTAGCCACGCGCATGCGAGTGCAGATGTGACCGAACTCGATGTCGCCGTGAGCTGACTGGTTGAGGTTCATGAAGTCCATGTCGATGTCCTTCCAAGGCAACTCGGCGTTGTATTGTGTATGGAAGTGGAGGAGAGGCTTCTTGAGAGCCTGCAAGCCCTTGATCCACATCTTTGCGGGAGAGAAGGTGTGCATCCATGTGATGATACCCACGCACTTGTCGTCGTTGTTGGAAGCCTTCATGATGGCCTCCACCTCGGCTGATGAGTTGGCAGTGCCCTTGTAAACCACCTTGATAGGGATGATGCCGCTGTTGTTGAGACCGTCTACCATGTCCTTTGAGTGACCGTCTACTATCTTCACTGTTTCGCCTCCGTAAAGGAGCTGTGCGCCGGTTACAAACCAAATCTCAAAATTCTCAAATGCTTTAATCATGATTGTTATTGTTTTTAATTGTTAGTTTATGTTGCTCGTTAATTCTCAATTTTTAATAGAATTAGTGCTTCTTCTTCTGTCCGTAGTAGGCGTTAGGACCGTGCTTGCGGCTGAAGTGCTTCTCCACGAGCAGAGGGTTCATGGTGGTGCCTGGGTTCACGCTGAAGGAGATGAACGCCATTTTTGCCACCTGCTCTGCCACCACTGCGTGGTAAACAGCCTCGTCGGCATCCTTGCCCCATGTGAAGGGACCGTGGTTCTTCACCAGCACTCCGGGAGTGTGGACGGGGTTGATGTTGTCCTTCTTGAAGCGGTCTACGATCACGACGCCAGTGTTGTGCTCATACTCTGCCATCATGTCCTCTGTCATGGCGTCGGTGCATGGAATGCAGTCGTGGAAGTAGTCGGCGTGTGTGGTGCCGATGTTAGGGATGTCCTTGCCAGCCTGTGCCCAGGCTGTGGCGTATGTGGAGTGTGTGTGAACCACGCCGCCCAACTCAGGGAACGCACGGTAGAGAACCAAATGGGTAGGGGTGTCGGAGGAAGGATTCAGGTCGCCTTCCACCACCTTGCCTGTCTCCAGGTCTACCACCACCATGTCGCTTGCCTTCATGGTGTCATAGCTTACGCCTGATGGCTTGATCACCACGAGACCCTTCTCACGGTCAATACCACTCACGTTACCCCATGTGAAGAGCACGAGGTTGTGCTTTACGAGGTCAAGGTTAGCCTTGAACACTTTTTCCTTTAATTCTTCTAACATAATATATATATTAAGAGTTGTTTTCTATTTCAGGTTAAACGAAGGATCCTCCTCGTACGCCTTCTTGTTGAAGCGGTAGAGGGCGGCGCCCCGTTTGGACGTGACCTTGTCGATGAGTTCGGTCTTCTCGATGAATTCGATGTCCTTGATGCGCTTGCGGAAGTTGCGCTTGTCTATCTCTTCTCCCATCACAGCCTCGAACACATGTTGTAGCTGCGTGAGGGTGAAAAGTTCGGGCAGAAGCTTGAAGCTCAGTGGCTCGTGATTGATACGCCGGCGAATCTGTGCGATGGCGTCGGTAATCATCTTGTTGTGGTCGGAGTAGAGATGGGGGAGTGTATTGAGGCTCACCCATTCCAGGCCATGCTCAACGCGCAGTCTGTCGTCGTAGTCTGCGACGTTGATGAGAGTGCAGTACGCCACGGAGATTACTCGCTCTCCAGGGTCTCGGTCTACTCTGCCGAATGCACCCACTTGCCTTATATAGAGGCCTTTCATTCCTGTAAGTTCGAGGATGACCCTGTTGGCTGCATCCTCAAGGTTTTCACTGTTTCCAACGAATCCACCATAGAGTGACCATTCGCCGCGTCCCGGGTCCATCTGGCGTTTGCCTATCAATAACTGTAGGCCGTTACCGTCGAAACCGAAGATGATGCAGTCTACGGATACCAACACCTTGGAATATTCGTTGTAAAATCGCGTCATGAGAGTTGTATGGATTTAAGTTCCGATGCTAATGTTGTTGTTTTTGTAAGCTGGGAGAGGAAAGCCGCGCCTCCCTCTTCCAGCTTGGAGAAATTTATGTCGTTTACCAGAAGTACCAGTAGAATGCAGCGCAGAGACCGATCACCACGAGAGTACCGATCACGTCGAAAGCGCCCCAACTCTCACGGATAGACTTCTTGAAGTCTGAGGTGAAAGTAATGGCCTCTACCTGCTCCTTGCTTGGGGCGGGGGTAAAGCAGCTAACCACTACCATGTAGATGATGAGGAATACGAGCAACCAGCACTCGAACACGAGCCAGTTGGTCTGCCAGAACCATGAGGTATATTCCCAGAAGGCACCGTCCATCGTTGCCTTGCCGGTGTCGGTAATGACATTGGTCACGAGGCGGAGCATACCGATGAGGAAGCCTGTGATCATGGTGTACTCACCAGCCTTTGGAGTGATTTTCTTGAAGAAGATACCCATGGCGAACACTGCCACCATAGCAGGAGCGAGCAGTGACTGGATGCCCTGGAGGTAGTTGTACAAGGTGTCCATCTTCATCATGATGGGCAACCAGGCGAAACCGAGGATTACGACTACTACTGTTGCCACACGGCCTACAAATACATAGTGGGCTTCGCTCATGCCCTTCTTCAGAGGCTTGTAGAAGTCTTCGGTGAAGAGGGTGGCGCAGCTGTTGAAGAAGGCTGCAAGTGAAGCTACGAGGGCGCATACGAAACCGATGGTAACGACACCCTTGATACCTGCTGGCAATACGCTCTTTACCATGATGGCAAAGGCTGCGTCGGTGTTCTCCATCTGGATGGCACCCTTCTGTGCCAAGGCGGCGGCGATCATACCTGGGATGAGGAACATGAAGCAAGGCAATACCTTGAAGAAACCGGCTGCGATGGTACCGCGGCGGGCACGCTTCATCACTTCCTCATTGCTCTCACCAGGCACCTGGCCCAAGACACGCTGCACGATGTGCTGGTCTGTACACCAGTACCAGAAACCAATGATAGTGGCACCAATGAACACCACAAAACCAGGATACTCCTGATACATCGAGTCACCTGCCTCCCAGTGGAACATGTGAGTGGTGCCGTAGCCGTTGTTCAGCTTGCCGCAGTAGTCCATCATGTCTGCCCAGCCAGCAGCGATGCTGCCGCCACCGAGGGTGGAGAGACCGAGGAAGAGCACAAGGAACGAACCAACCACGAGGATAGGTGTCTGGATGGTGGAGAGGGTCATCACGCCCTTCATGCCGCCGAACACGGTGAAGATGGTGGTGAGGACAATCAAGCCGATGGCGCCCACCCAGAAGTTCAAGCCCCAAAGATACTCGAAGAAGATACCTCCCGTGAGAGCTGTCACGCTCACCTTGGTAAGGATATAAGCCACGAGGGTGATGATAGAGAGCCATGAACCTGTGCGTTGTGTGTAGCGGAACTTCAGGAAGTCTGGCATGGTGATGATCTTACCCATCTTGTTGATGAGCAACTGATAGAAAGGTACAAACAACCAGCCCAAGATGAGAATCATCCATCCTTGCATCTCCCAGTGAGCCATTCCGACACCACTCTTGGCACCAGTGCCAGCGAGACCCACGAGGTGCTCCGAGCCAATGTTGGCGGCGAAGATGGCCATACCGATTACATACCAAGGCTCGCCCTTACCGAAGAGGTAGGCGGAAGAGTCCTCTCCCTTCTGAGCCTTTCTGTCCTTAACGATCGCATGCCATACTGCCCAGATCACGCCCACCACGCCAATGGCGAGCACAGCCCAGTCGAGCCACACGAATTCTGTTGAACTCCAATTCATATTTTTTCCTTATTATATAGATAGTTATTATTATTTCTTCACGCTGAACTTGTAGGCCAAGTGTGAGTAGTACTTCTCGCCGGGCTTCAGAGTGGCATCAGTCCAGTCTTTCACGCCCTCTGAAATCTTGGTGGGAGAGTCGGGGTACTTCTGGCTCTCGAAGCATACGCTCACGTGCTTGGGGTACTTGATGCCGTGCTTGCAGGCAATGCCTGTTCCCTGGAAGTTACCTGTGTACACCTGGATGCCAGGCTCGTTGGTGAACACCTCGAGCAGGATGCCGCTCTTAGGAGAGTAGAGGCTAGCGCATACGGTCTTATCGTCGCCCTTGCCGTCCTTGTATGTGTTAAGGCACCAGTTGTGGTCGTAGCCTGTGGCGTTCTTGATCTGGTCGAAGTTATAGTCAGCCTTCTTGCCAATCTCCGTAGGGGTGCGGAAGTCCATTGGGGTGCCAGTCACATCTTTTATCTCACCGGTAGGAATGTAGAGTGCGTCAGCTGGAGTAAACTTGTCGGCATTGATGTACATCACCTGATCAAAACCTTCCTTTGAAGGATCACCATTCAGGTTGAAATAAGAGTGGTTAGTCATGTTGACTACGGTCTCCTTGTCTGTAGTAGCTCCAAACACAATGTCCAGAGTGTTGTCACTCTTGACGGTATATGTGGCTGTTGCTGTGACATTTCCTGGGAAACCGTTTTCGCCATCCTTTGCGTTGATTGTGAAGGTAACAGAAGAGTCGTTCTTTTCTGTTACGTCATACACTTGGTTCAACCAACCTGTTGCGCCACCACCATGGAGACAGTTGCCGTTGTCGTTGGCTTTCAATTGGTAAGTCTGTCCGTTCAAGGTCAACTTGGCGTTCTTGATGCGGTTGGCGTAGCGACCCACTGATGAACCGTAGTCGGAGGGGGAATTGAGGGTGTCGGCGTATTGGTGGATGTTGTCATAACCCAGCACCACGTCGGTAGGCTTACCGTCCTTGTCAGGAACGGAGATAGAAACCACGCGACCTCCATAGTTGGTGAGGCACACTTCCATGCCATTGGCATTTTTGAGAGTGATCAGCTCTGTCTTCTTTCCAAGGACAGTAGAATCAAAATCTTTAGGATTCAAACCAGACTGTGTAGTGGTAATTGCCTGATTCGAATTACACGACATGAGTGCCCAACTTAACAGGGTAGCGCCCATAATTAAGTAATTAACTTTCTTCATTTTTAGGTTGGAATTGGTTTTTCATTAATTATGGGTGTAAAATTACAATTTTATCTTTTAAGTGACAACATTTTCTTGCTGTTTTTGTTCTTGCGCTGTTTTTTTAACACTATTTTCATAAGACAAGACCGTTTTCGATTGATTCATAGAGTATAGACAAAAAAAAGCATCTCCATGTTTTACACGGAGATGCTCTATGATTATGATGTGATTATCTAATATTGATTAGATCTGCTCACTCCAGTCTTCCTGGCTCTTGCGAACGTACGACTGGTAGCGGCGCTTCGCAGCCTTCTCAGTCTCTGCGTAGAGTTCTGCAGCCTCTGTCGGGAATGCCTTTTGCAGAGAAGCAAAACGAACCTCACCGAGCAGATACTCGCGGAACTTCTCCCACTGTGGAGCCTTAGAATCAAGCTGGAACGGAGTCTTGCCTTCGTTGGCCAAACGTGGATCGTAGCGCCAGAGATGCCAGTAACCGCACTCAACGGCCAGAGCCTCCTCATGCTGTGAACGACCCATGTTGCGCTTGTCGTTCTTGGTGCCCTTGATACCGTGGTTGATACATGGAGCGTAGGCGATAACCAATGATGGGCCTGGATAAGCCTCTGCCTCGCGGATAGCCTTCAAGGTCTGTGCATTGTCGGCACCCATGGCAATCTGAGCTACGTACACATAGCCGTAGGTAGCCTGCATCATGCCGAGGTCCTTCTTGCTCACGCGCTTGCCGGCTGCGGCAAACTGGGCGATGGCACCGATAGGAGTAGACTTCGATGACTGGCCACCGGTGTTAGAGTAAACTTCGGTGTCGAGAACCAAGATATTCACGTCCTCGCCAGAAGCCAACACGTGGTCGAGACCTCCGTAGCCGATATCGTAAGAAGCACCGTCGCCACCGATAATCCACTGGCTGCGCTTTACGAGATAGTGGTCGAGAGTCTTGAGTTCCTGACAGATTGGGCAACCCGCCTCGGCACCCTTGGCGATGATAGGCTTCAGCTCGGCTGCGGCCTCCTTAGAACCCTCGGAATCGTCTTTAGCTGCAATCCACTTGTCGGCTGCGGCAACGAACTCGGCAGAGATACCCTCCTGAGCCTTGCCTTCCTCAAGCAGGTGAACGATGCGCTGTTTCATCTTCTTGTTGCCCATGGCCATACCAAGACCGAACTCGCAGAAGTCCTCGAACAATGAGTTGTCGAATGCAGGTCCCTGACCATTCTCGTTCTTAGTATATGGAGTTGATGGGATAGAAGCTGAATAGATTGAAGAGCAACCTGTGGCGTTGGCAATCATCTGGCGGTCACCAAAGAGTTGAGAGATGAGCTTCACGTAAGGAGTCTCACCGCAACCAGAGCAAGCGCCTGAGAACTCAAACAGAGGAGTAGCGAACTGTGAGTTCTTGGCAGTCTGCTTGATGTCGATAAGGTTCTGCTTGCTCTTCACGTTGTGTACGAGGTACTCCCAGTTCTTTGCCTCCTGAATCATGTCCTCAGCGTCAACGTTGAATGGAACCATCTTCAGAGCCTTCTCTACGACACCAGTCTCCTTGTTCTTCTTGCCAGGGCAGACGTCGGCGCAGTTGCCGCAACCCAGACAGTCGAGAACAGATGTCTCGATGCGGAAGTGCATGCCGGCCAAAGCCTTAGGAGCCTTGATGTCTTGAGTCTCGATATTGATTCCCTTAAGCTCCTCGTCGTCGAGAACGAACGGACGGATAGCAGCGTGAGGACAGCAGAATGCACATTTGTTACACTGGATACAGTTCTCAACATTCCATACTGGAACGAAAGCTTCTACACCGCGCTTTTCCCAAGCGGCAGTGCCGTTTTGCCATGTACCGTCTACAGTGTCGTGCTTTACGAAGTCGGATACCTTCAAGAGATCGCCTGCCTGGCCGTTGATTGGACGAACCAACTCCTTAACGAATGCAGGAGCAGCATCTTCCGTCTTCTCCTCGTCGGCAAGGTTAGCCCAAGCTGGGTCTACAGCGAGCTGCTTGTACTCACCGCCGCGGTCTACGGCTGCATAGTTGAGGTCTACGATATCCTGACCCTTCTTGCCGTAGCTCTTCACGATGAAGGCTCTCATCTGCTCTACTGCCAAGTCTACGGGGATAACCTCGGTGATGCGGAAGAAGGCAGACTGCAGGATAGTATTGGTACGATTGCCGAGACCAATCTCCTGGGCAATCTTTGTGGCGTTGATATAGTAAACGGTGATGTTGTTTTGTGCAAAGTAACGCTTCACCTTGTTGGGGATGAAGTTAACGAGCTCATCGCCGTCGAAGATGGTGTTCAAGAGGAAGAAACCATTCTTGCGAAGACCGCGAGTCACGTCATACATGTGCAGGTAAGCCTGTACGTGGCAAGCCACGAAGTTAGGTGTGTTAACCTGATATGCTGAGTGGATAGGCTCATCGCCGAAACGCAAGTGAGAGCAGGTGAAACCACCCGACTTCTTAGAGTCGTAAGAGAAGTAAGCCTGGCAATACTTGTTGGTGTTGTTACCGATAATCTGAACAGAGTTCTTGTTTGCACCCACAGTACCGTCGGCACCCAAACCGTAGAACTTGGCCTCGAAAAGGCTGTCACCACCCATAGGAATTTCCTCTACTGCTGGGAGGGAGGTGAAGGTTACATCGTCTACGATACCCACAGTAAAGTGGTTCTTTGGCTCTGGCAACTCGAGATTGTTGAATACAGAGATAATCTTGGCAGGAGTTGTATCTGAAGAACCCAAACCGTAACGGCCGCCTACGATGAGAGGCTTGCGTGGGTCGTTGTAGAGGGCAGACTTCACGTCGAGATACAATGGCTCGCCCTCGGCTCCTGGCTCCTTGGTGCGGTCGAGCACGGCAATGCGCTTCACTGTGGCAGGGATAGCCTCACGGATAGCCTTCACGTCGAACGGACGATACAGGTGAACGGCAACCATACCAACCTTTTTGCCCTGCTTAACCATATAGTCGATTGCCTCGCGTGCAGGCTCTGTGGCTGAACCCATCAGGATGATGATGTTCTCGGCATCCTCGGCGCCATAATAGTTGAAGAGGTGATACTCACGGCCTGTAATCTTTGAGATTTCGGCCAAGTGCTTCTCAACGATCTCAGGGATTGCATCATAGTAGCTGTTGCAAGCCTCACGGTGTGTGAAGAATGTCTCAGGGTTCTCAGCTGTACCGCGTGTTACGGGACGCTCGGGTGTGAGGGCGCGGTCGCGGAACTTCTTGATCCACTCAGGGTTAACCAATGGACGGATGTCTTCCATGTCCATCTCCTCTACTTTGTGGTACTCGTGAGAAGTACGGAAACCGTCGAAGAAGTTGATGAAAGGTACAGAGCTCTCAAGTGTTGCGAGATGAGGAACGGCAGAAAGGTCCATAACCTCCTGTACTGAACCAGAGCAGAACATGGCAAAGCCTGTCTGACGGCAAGCCATTACATCCTGATGATCACCGAAGATACACAGTGAGTGAGAGGCCAGTGTACGGGCCGACACGTTGAATACGCAAGGAAGCAACTCACCGGCAATCTTGTACATATTAGGTATCATCAACAGAAGACCCTGCGATGCCGTGTATGTACTTGTCAGGGCACCAGCTTGCAGAGAGCCATGAACGGCACCTGCGGCACCACCCTCTGACTCCATCTCCTGGACGGATACTGTCTGACCAAAGAGATTTTTGCGACCCTTAGCAGCCCATTCATCCACATGCTCTGCCATAGGAGAGGATGGGGTGATTGGGTAAATAGCTGCAACCTCAGTGAACATATAGCTCACATGAGCAGCGGCGGTATTACCATCAACCGTCACAAATTTCTTTTTTTTATCCATATTACTACAATAGAAATTAATGTTGTTGTATAATGTCTTGTTTGTTAATATTTAAATATGTCTTGTCTAATATAAGAAACCAAAGAGCCAAAGCGGTATCTGGTTGTCGATTCCCACTTCAGTGTTGTATCTCGCATACCAAGTCCCCTTGTTGAACCTCGTCTTTATAGACGACTTGGCATCGCATACCTTAAACCTTTGCTCTCCGTCAATCATGTAGCTTTGCGGCTTATCGCCTTGATTCACCACATGGTCTTTCCACATCGTGTTGACAAAGAAAGTCTCCATGAGTTCTTGCTGAACGACCGTTATTGGGTAGATAGCATACATGAGGTTAGGATTATGCATCATCACTTTCGCTGGCTTCTTGGGGAACTCCATGTCTTGACAGTAAATCATGTTCAGCAGGCGAGCGTCCGTAAGATATTTTATATAGTTCATTACCGTTGCTCGACTCGTGTTTATCTGTTGGGCCAGCTGGCTGACATTTGGAGCAATAGGGCCTTCCATGGCAAGAAGATAGAACAACTTCTTTATCTTTGTCAGATATTTAAGCTCAATCTGCTTGATGAAGAGTATGTCTACCTCTGTCATCATGTTCATGGTCTTCAACAGGTTCTCAGAGAAATTACGTTGTTCAAGGAAGAATGGATAGAAGCCATGATGAAGATAGTCGTCAAAATAATTCAGCGGGCTAACTATCGGCAGCACTTTCTTGACTATATGCTCATGATTGTTCAATATCTCATCTAAGGTGTATGGATGAAAACTTGTACCCGCGGTGAGATTTAGGTATTCACGGAAAGAGAAACCCCTAAGATAATAGAAATTCAAGATGTCTTTTATGGCTGGATAGTCGGTCTTCAAACGCATGACACTTGATCCCGTGAATACGATTCTCAACTCAGGATATAGGTCATAGCATTTTCTAAGTTCTTGACTCCAATTGGGCTGCTTGAATATTTGGTCAAGCAACAATACCTTTCCGCCATTGCGAACAAACTCTCCAGCGAAATCTGAAATGCCATTGCCTTGAAAATAGAAGTTGTTCATGTTCACGTAGAGACACTGGCGATTGTTCTTGCCAAACTTCTCTTTGGCATACTCAAGAAGGAAGGTGGTCTTTCCCACGCCACGCGTGCCTTTTATGCCAATAAGCCGATGTCTCCAATCGATTTCATCCATTAGACTACGATGTACCGTAGCGTTGGTGTGATCGATGAGATAGGCGTGTGTCCTAAAGAAAGATTCCATCAACTCCATATGCGTGCATTTGCGATTGCAAAGATACAAGTATTTTTGGTTTTTGCAAAGTCTACATTGCAAGACTTGCGTTTTTTAGTTTTTTTTAATGATGCGCCCTTTATAATCAAGTTTCTTGGCAAACTTTTGTGTCTTTCATAATTTAATGTTAGTTTTGCGATGACAAAACGAAATCTACAATTTCAATGAAGATATTATTATTCAATCCCGAACATGATATGGCGCTTGCTGCTGGCTTGGCAAACTTTACCCCACCTCGCGCTGGTCGCTTGCTACGACACGATTTGAGCTTTTTGCCTTCTATATGGGCTAAACAAGAAGACGCAGTGTTGGTAGACGATGTTGACTATGCATTAGAACAATATAAAAGCACTGGTTTAAGTAAAGCCTGCAACTTCATTGACAACAACGAGTTATCACGTATATCATCCAAAGGCAAGACTGTGGAAATAGAGCCTTGGGGATGGGATATGACCGTGCGAAACCATCTTCTGCAATGTGGTGTACCTGCGTCTTCATTGCCTGACAATGATTATCTCAGCACCATAAAGGAAATAAGCCACCGTGGATGGAGCGCGAAGAATTTGCTACCCTCACTTACAAAAACGAGAGATACTATTGGCGAGGCCAAGACCTGTCACGACTTGGAAGAATTAAAGAGTTATCTTTCAACATATCATCGCATTGTGGTAAAGTCGCCGTGGAGTTGCAGTGGAAGGGGAGTAAGATATGTCGATGATAATTCATCAAAACAACTTGAAGGTTGGTTCAACAATATAATCAAACATCAGGGATGCGTATTGATGGAACCTTACTATGACAAGATAATTGACTTCGGAATGGAGTTTGAATGTAGCGGGAAAGGAACGATAGAATATCGAGGTTTATCTCTTTTCAAGACAAACAATGGTGCGTATATTGGCAACATAATAGCTGACGAGAACACCAAGGAGGAAATCATCGCAAAACACTTCCAAGTAGGTTTGCTGCATGAGATTCGACAATCCCTAATCGACTCTCTCACTCCTCTGTTAGGCAATACATATCGTGGACCATTTGGTGTCGACATGATGGTTGTCGATTATTGCGGCAGAATTCTCGTGCATCCTTGTGTCGAGTTGAATCTTCGCATGACAATGGGCCATGTGACATTGGGAATAACCGAAACCTCTTTCCATCTCATGAGCATTGTTTATCAACAAGGCAAATACAGCCTTAAGCTGGAGTAAGCATAGATTAAGAGAGACTGGCTTCAGAATTTCCATTGCATCTGCATTTCAAGCTCTGAGATTGTGGAACCTTCTATTTGTTGAGGGCCAGATGATATTACATCACGGTCGAAATAGTGGGTACATCCACCTTTGATGACGAACGTTAACTTATCACTTGCCGCCACCTTGCAATTAAGGGCAAAGCGCAATCCATTGCCATAAAATGAAGCGAATGAGAAAGTATAAAGCAGGCCTGGATCATAGATATACACTCGTGAGTTGTAATCACCAGTGTGGAAATATCCTACCAAGCCAAGAACCTTAAGCCATTTTTGTTGCCAACGCACACTTTCTGAAATCATATAACCATAGCTCGTGGTTGTTCCATGACTTGCGGTGAAGTCGGATTGAGTGCTCAATGTCAGTCCATTATCAGAGTAGGAGAGTGTAGCCCTTGCCCTTGAGTCGACTTTTCTTAAAACCGAGCCATCTTCTTGCTCGTTAAGCTCTTTCATTTTCATCCTGTATCTGAGCAAAAATGCCCACTTGTCTTTAGATGTATCGAATTGGATGAAATTATCCCATCTGTAAGTACACTCTGGAGTGTTGTACTTAGGCCAAGCAAAATAAGAGAGGTCTGTGTAAAGTGTCAGCGTGGCATTGTTCCATGGGCTTACCTTTCCTCCAATCAAGAAACCACTCTCGTCATTTACAGAGCCACCTTCTGCAATGGTGTTAGCATACATAGCCTGATACTTGTAGGGATAATAACGTTGCAATGCCATCAGTGACAGTCTGGATGACAGTTCATAGCTAATGGTATTGACCGTGGCGACTTGGGCATTCTTGTCTATTGCCGTTTCGCCACTTATGTTCAGTCTACGGCTAATGTATCCATAGTCAACACTTGCATTGAAGAAGTCGTATCCATAAGGATACCATCTCCTGTATTTTTGTCCATTATACATGTTCAACTTGCGGTTGAAGGAAGTATAATAACCTGTCGCACCTATATGAAATCCATTCCTCAACCAGTTGACGTTTCCACCAAGAAGCGTCACCGCAGTGTTGCACTTTCTGTCCATCTCGCTCAATGTACGGTGATAACCTGTCTTGAGGATTGTAGCAACCGACGAAGAGTCCTTATTCAATGTTGCGTCAATCTTGCGGTAAGACGCGAAAGCGGTCAAATCAAGTCCTTTAGCCAACTTGAATGTGGCGGCGGCACCTTGTAGATAATTATAGTCTGAACGACTGGCATGAGCAAAGACATGGCTTGGAGAACTCATCAGCGTGGACATCGTTGCAAGTTTCCCAAAGCTAAAGCCATTGTTAAGAATCAGTCCCATTCCGAACCGAAGACGGTATCTGCCAAGGGCAAGAGTCTTCAAACATTTGATGTCATTCAAGAGTAGATAGAAAGAGTAATAGTCGTAGCCCAACTTATTCTTTCCCGCGAAGAACGGCTCTCCCGCATCCTGCGAAGCAGTGAGTCCGAACTTGACACGTTGCCCATAATTAAACGTGTATCTCAACCAATGTTTATACTTATAACCAAGATACTTATCCTCATAACCTTTACGAGTATAAAAAGGAATGTTCAAGTCGGCGATTAACGTGTTCTTGCCATATTTCAATACTTTGCTTATGTCTGGTATGGTGTCTGAGCGTTGAGCCTGACCAATGGTAACAAATTGCCTGAGCAAGTTAATGGCTTGCCTATCAAGCGACTCTACGAGCAATAGCTCCATAGGGCTTTCTATTCTCCTGACTTTGTCGCGATATTCAATGATATCCATCACTTGCTGGAAGGAAAGAAAAGGCAAACTCTCAAGTTGCTCACGAGAACATGTGTTTATGTCCAGTTTGGTTTCATACAACTCGTTTAGTTCATCATATAGTTGTTCGAGGCTGCCATCATCAATATTCTCGCTTTGCCCCATCTGCTCCAGGAAGTCTTCCCAAGAGTAGTCGTTTTGCGAGAAAACATTTAGGGCAAAAATCAGGGCTAAGGTTGTGATTAAAAAAGTTCTCAAAAGATATTTGTTTAGACGTTGTCGCTATTCCTGGCGTACAGGATATGTTCATTGCAAAATTAGGTAAAAAAACAACATCTTCAAACAAAAAAAGACAGTTTCTTTAAAACTGTCTTTCTTGGGGCAAATATTTTATTTATTGCTTTCTTTGTTTTTCTTTCTGCTTATCAGCTTCTTTGTTATGAAATAGATGATGGCAATAGCGCAAATTCCAATAATAGCCACTTTGATGTATTCTCCATATTCGAGAATCTTGTCATTCAGTTGATCCTCTGGCACTATTGAGTGCAAATACCAACCAAGGGCGGCAAGAATGACATTCCAGCAACCTGCGCCTATTGTGGTATATAGCAAAAACTTCCAATAAACCATCTTGGCGAGGCCAGCGGGGATGGATATGAGATGTCGTATGCCTGGAATGAGTCGTCCAGTGATTGTTGCAGCCATGCCATGGTTGTTAAAATATGCCTCGCTTTTCTCTACCTTGGCTTGATTTAGCATACACAAGTGGCCCCACTTGCTGTTGGCAAAACGGTAAATCACGGGACGCCCTAGATAGTAGCCTGCCACATAGTTGATAGTAGCTCCTAAATCAGCACCAATGGTGGCTGCCAAGACTACCAATATGATATTGAGGTTTCCACCTGCCGAATGATACGCCGCAGGAGCAACGACAAGTTCAGAAGGTACGGGTATCACGGTACTCTCTAGCAACATTAAGAAAAGCACAGTTCCATAATTTAGGTTGCCGAGCAATGTCGATAAAATACTCATTCTTTATTAAGATAATTGTTAATATAAAACCCTATTTGTCGTCTATTGACTTACCTTTCTTGCTTAAAGGATGGTGAATGGCATAGTTGTAGAAGTCTCTGACAGACATGCCGTTTGGGAAAACGTCGGAAAGTTCTCGCTGAATACCAACAGGATTACGTTCCGTGGCTTTCTTCAGGTCTGCCAAGAACTCCTCTTGAAGCCCAAGCTCATAATCAGTTCTCACAAGGTATGCCCATAAGTCGGCATAATCCTTATTGTTTTCCGAATCTGCAAGGTGGCGGAAAATGTCATGAGCTTGACGGAGATAATTACAATCGAACAGGCAATAAGCAATATAATAAAGCGTGTTTCCAAGCTCTTTATCCGAAGTCATGTGTATAGCCTCGTCAAAGCAGGTCTTGGCAGATTCCACGTCTCCAGCAAGCAAGTTGACATATCCCTTGAGCAACACTACATCCAATGAGGAATTCCCTGAAATGGACTCTAGCTTCTCAGCAACATTTATAGCTTCTTTATACTCTCCGCACAATGCGTAGACAAGACTCATGTTCCTGTAAATCTCAAACTGGTTTGCCGACATAGACGGACAAAGGTTTGCCGCACTCTGCCAATATTTCAAAGCTTCCTTGTGGTTGTTCTCATTCATGTAGACAGCGGCCATGCCCATATCCGCGACCTCACTATGTGGTTGCAACCGCTTGAAGCATCGATAGCATGACTTGGCATCCTTTCCATTGCCGAGCATCATCAGGCAGTTGGCCTTGTTTAGTATCGCGTCAGGATCGTCAGGCGAGATAGCAAGTGAATAGTCACTGCATTCCAAGCTGCCACTGAAGTCGTTTGAGAGATACTTGGCGGAAGCAAGCAGATTCCAGTAGCCATTGTTGTATGGCTCTTGGTCGATGAGCTTATTGAATATGTCCTTGCATTCCTTGTAAGAGCCATTGTTCATGGCTATACGACCTTTCAGTTCCAAGTAGTCGCCACATTCGGTGTCGCTACTCAAGACAAGCCATCTCTCTGCCAAGTCATAAACTTCATAATCGGCAAACAAGGAAGCCACGTCAAGGTAATAGTCCTCTACATCTTCTTCATCAAGCGTTTGCTCCTTGGACTCAAGATATTGCTCCGCGTCTTCCACACGGTTGTCAACAATCATGATTTCGGCTACAATATAAAAATACTCAAGCGCTTGCTTGTCAGCAATCATGTCAACACACTCCATGGCCTTGTCGACATCATGATATACGAGCATGGAGACCCTTGCCTTGAAAGCAAGAGGCTCCGTAGCACCTGGGAATATATTGAGCGCGTCACCAATAACCTCCATTGCCGTCTTCAAGTCACCATGCAGATGATAATATTCCGCGATATCGGTGAATTGCTCTGGCTCAAGAAAAACAGAGGAATTGTTTTTACGCGCTTCCTCATACTTGTGAAGGTTTTCCTTGAATTCTTTTGAAAAGAAGATATTGTCGCTCAAATTATTACTTTTTAATTTGTTTTGCCCATGTATCCTTAAGCCCGACGGTCTTGTTGAACACAGGTGCGTTGTCTGTGGTGTCAAGGTCTGCCATGAAATAGCCAGTGCGTTGGAACTGTAGATACTGGCCAGGCTTCATCGTGGCGGCAAAACGCTCCACATAGCAATTCTCAAACACGTGCAACGACTGCGGATTGAGAAGTTCACGGAAGTCACGATCGTCAGCTGATGGGTTCTCCACGTTAAAGAGACGGTCGTATTCCCTTACCTCTGCCTTCACGCAATCATCGGCATTCACCCAATGCAGCGTACCCTTGACCTTGCGGTTGGCTCCTGGCATACCGCTCTTGCTCTCCAAGTCGCACTCGGCCTGTATTTCAATGATATTGCCATCTGCATCCTTGGTGCAACCTGTACACTTAACGATGTATGCGTTTTTCAAGCGCACTTCCTTACCTGGAGTCATGCGGAAGAATTTCTTTGGCGCGTCCTCCATGAAGTCGGCACGTTCAATCCACAGGTTGCGAGAGAAAGAAATCTCATGGCTGCCTTGTGTCTCATCCTCAGGATTATTGATGGCCTCCATCATCTCAGTCTTGCCCTCAGGATAGTTTGTCAACACGAGCTTCACGGGATCAAGGACGGCAGACACACGTATTGCCTTCTTGTTAAGGTCATCGCGCACGGCAGCCTCAAGGAGGGCCATGTCGTTTAGCGCGTCAAACTTGGTATAGCCGATGGAACGGATGAAAGCCTTTACAGACTCTGGAGAATAGCCGCGACGGCGCATGCCACACAATGTCGGCATACGTGGATCGTCCCAACCATTGACAAGATGCTCGTCAACCAAAGTGTGGAGCTTGCGCTTCGACATCACCGTGTAGGTGAGGTTCAAGCGGTTAAACTCAATCTGCCTTGGGCGATTGTCGTTCATGCCTTCCTTGGCAGAAGCATCATACTCCTTTAGATAATCTATGAACTTGTCGTAAAGCGGACGGTGGGGAACAAACTCGAGCGTGCAGATAGAGTGGGTTACGCCCTCGAAATAGTCGCTCTGTCCATGTGCGAAGTCGTACATGGGGTAGCAGTGCCAGTTTGTGCCAGTGCGGTGGTGAGGTGTCTGGATTATGCGATACATCACCGGGTCGCGGAAGTGCATATTGGGGTTCGCCATGTCCATCTTGGCCCTAAGCACCATTGAGCCCTCAACAGCCTCGGGAGTGTTCATTTGGCTGAAGAGTTTAAGATTCTCCTCAACAGGACGGTCACGATACGGACTGAAGGTGCCAGGAACCGTAGGCGTGCCCTTTTGCTCGGCAATCTGCTCAGAAGTTTGCTCGTCAACATAGGCGTTGCCATTCTTTATCATCCAAACGGCAAAGTCCCACAACTTCTGGAAATAATCAGAAGCATAATAAATATGCCCCCACTTAAATCCAAGCCACTTGATATCATTTAGAATATTCTCTACATACTCATTGTTTTCCTTTGATGGGTTGGTGTCGTCGAAACGAAGGTTGCACACACCGCCAAACTCCTCGGCAGCACCAAAATCCATGCAAATAGCCTTTGCGTGACCAATGTGCAGGTAGCCGTTTGGCTCTGGGGGGAAGCGGGTTTGGATGCGACCATTGTTCTTGCCTTCCTTGAGGTCATTGCTGATTATCTCTTCAACGAAGCTCATGCTGCGCTTCTCTTCTTTTTCGTTCTCTTTAATCTCCATTTTCATCATATACTTTTTCCAAGATGCAAAGTTAGGCATTTTATTCTATAATCATAGAAATTAGTTGGAAAAAACTTAAAAATAATTGATGTAAAAATTGCGCATATCAGAAAAGATTATTACCTTTGCCAATGTTATCCTGAATACAATCTTTTTACCTTAAGAAGGCTAATACCTATTGAAGTAAAATGGCGCTTGCTGTGAAGCAAGCGCCATTAATCGTTTTATATGCACAGAAACTAAAAAACCTTAGAGTCATGCGACCCTAAGGTGAAATCTCTGTTTACTTTATACCTCTTTGGTTGAGTGCCGCCGCGTATCTGTGTGCGTTGGCCATGTGTTCTGAATAAGTGACCGCGAAATCGTGTGTCCCACTGAAATCGGGCTTCGCGCACATATAAAGGTAATCGTGGCGAGCCATGTTAAGCACGGCGTCAATACCTGCTATCGAAGCCACACGTATTGGGCCTGGGGGCAAGCCGGGGTTCTTGTAGGTGTTGTAAGGACTTTTTATAAACAACATGTTTTGGTATATACGCTTCAGGGCAAAGTCTTTCAAGGCGAACTTTATAGTAGGATCGGCTTGAAGGGGCATACCTTGTGGATATTCCGCATCTCGAAGCATGAGTCTGTTGTAATACATTCCGGCAATCATCGGCTTCTCCTTGTCGTTGGCTGTCTCCTCGTCCACGATGCTCGCCAACGTCGCTACCTGAACAGGCGACAGGTTAAGAGATTTAGCCTTGTCCTTACGCTCTTCTTGGTCCCAGAATTTGTCATTCTCTTTCTTAATGCGCTTCAAGAGGTTCTCTATGGTTGTGTCCCAATAAACATCGTAGGTGTTTGGTATGAACATGGCCGCAACGGTAGTGGTATCATAGCCAAACTTGGCGCATTCCTCATTGTCGGTCAAGGCTTTTACTATTGTCAAGCTGTCAAGCATTAGTTTCTTGCTGAGCGCACCAGCCATGTCTTGCATTGTTCGAACACTGGGAACAACGAGGTTCAAAGGTTCTTGCATCCCGTTTTTAAGGTGACGGAAAACCGTGAAGCTGCCCATCGATGGAGTCAACGCATATCGTCCCGTACGCACTTTCTTAATGAGGTTACTGTGGCGGGCAAGTATGCAGAAAGCATGGAAACAATGCGCCTTGGCTTCTGGCCTCAGTTTCATTACCAAGGAATCGTAGTTGTCGTCTTGGTCCACAAAGACGTACTTGGTGACGCTACGTCCCGTGAATGACGTGAAAAAATAGTAGTATGTCAAGCCAAACAAGGCTACCACACACACTGCCGCAAGGATAAGATACCTCTTGCTAAACTGTCGTGTCATTTGTTTTTAATGTGTTTATTCTAATTATGTGTGCAAAGTTACACATTAATGAGTAACTTTGCATCGGAAAAACGAATATTTAATATCAAAAAATAAAATAAATTCGGGATAGAATGAAGTATGAAAGTTATATCTTCGATTTGGACGGTACCCTTCTGAATACTCTCGACGACCTTGCCGCAAGCTGCAACTTCGCCCTTCGCTCTTATGGCTTGCCCGAGCATAGCGTTGACGATGTTCGCAGGTTCGTAGGCAATGGTGTGCGACTGCTCATGACTCGCGCTATACCTGGTGGCGAGAGTTTCGAGCAGTTTGAGGACTGTTATGCTTGTTTCCGTCAACATTACCTTCTTCATAACCTTGACACTACCGCGCCATACCCTGGCATAATGGAGCTGATATCCCAACTCAATGCCAACGGC
>CAVAGT010000037.1:0-26399 GCA_963588155.1 Lachnospiraceae bacterium
CTATGCCCGTCCGCAACCCGAATGGCCGAATGCATTGAATTTGTCGATGCGTCAACATTGGTTGTGGACGGGCACAGGGCCCGCCCCTGCACGTTGTTTGGTAACCTACGCGTAGCCGCTTGCGGCGTAGCAATCTTTAAAATCTTTTGAATCCGTGTGAAAAAATGTGAGTAAGAATACGCCTACACGGTTCAACATGAAGCCATAAAAAACAAGTAGAGCGTTACACTATCGGCAACGCTATTCCGCTGATTTTCTGGTATATGTCAAGCGCGTAGACATCGGTCATGCCGCTTATGTAGTCGAGCACCGCCATGATGCGAGTCTCAAGGTCGTCGCTGTGGATGTCGTATTGCGATGAGAAGCGGTTGATGAGTTGTTGCGAGTGGAATCTCTCGGGATGCGCTGCCGCCTCGATGAACGTGCGCATGAGCGTGTCCATTATCTTGTAACCGCTAAGCTCTATGTCGAGCACGGGCTTGGCGTGGTATATTTTCTTGTACGATGTCTTCACGCATCGTTGGTAAGCCTCGCGTTGTGGCTCGGCAATGTGGTCGATGAGGCTTCCCGTGAGCGTGCCTTCCAAGATTTTTTCCTCGTTGGCGACAAACGCCTCCACGCATTCGTGTTCCAGCTTGCCCACCGCGCAGGCGCGGAAATACACCACCTGCTCGTTCTCGTCGGTCACGCCGTCGTCGGCGAGCCTTTCCAGTATGCCTTTCCTTGTTTCCTCGTCGAAGAAACCGAGGAGCAAGTCGCGAGTCTCCTCGAAAGAGAGAATGCGGAGCTTGTGCGAGTCCTCGATGTCCATTATCTCATAGCAGATGTCGTCGGCGGCCTCCATGAGGTACACCAAAGGGTGCCTGGCGTATAGCAACGGCTCGCCCTGTGCCGACAACCGCGTGATGCCCAGCTCGCTGGCTATCTTCTCGTAGGATGAAGCCTCCGAGGTGAAGAAGCCGAACTTGCCGTGTTCGCCTGCAAGGCAGCTCGCGCGAGGGTATTTCACCACTGAGGCGAGCGTGGAATAGGTCATGACAAACCCGCCGCGCCTTCTGCCTGAGAATTGATGGGTGAGCAACCTGAAGGCGTTGGCGTTGCCCTCGAAATGAGTGATGTCGTCCCAAAAAGAAGCCGACACCTCGCCTTTCAACGACTTGCCGCTATCCTCGGTGAAGAAAGTCTGGATTGCCTTCTCGCCAGAGTGACCGAAGGGCGGGTTGCCCATGTCGTGGGCGAGTCCTGCCGTTTGCACAATGGTGCCAATCTCCTCAAACAACGTGTTTCTCAGTTCGGGATGCTTGTCGGTAAGCCGTCGCGCCACGTCGTCGCCAAGGCTCTTGCCGAGCGATGACACCTCGATGGAGTGGGTGAGGCGGTTGTGCACGAAAATGCTTCCGGGCAGAGGAAACACCTGCGTCTTGTTTTGCAAGCGGCGGAAGGGTGCCGAATAAATGAGGCGGTCGCCGTCGCGCTTGAACTCGGAGCGGTCGTCGTGGCGGAGCTGATGTCGCTCCTCCTGTCCGAAACGCTTGTTGCTTATGAGTTGTTGCCAGTTCATAGATGTTGCTCCTAAGATATTGCTCTTTATGCTTTTCCGGCAAAGTTACGCTTATTTTGTGGCTTTTCGTCTTTTTAATAAATAAAATTAAATTATATGTGCGGAATTGCGTAATTTTGCATTATTATGGAGAAAGTCAAAGTTGTAAACGCCGGCCGTCAACCCCTTCCGGCATATGCCACAAGTCAAAGCGCGGGAATGGATCTCCGTGCCGATATAGAGTCGCCCATCACGCTTCGTCCCATGGAGCGTAGTCTCGTGCCCACGGGCTTACGCATCGAGCTGCCACAGGGATACGAGGCACAGGTGCGCCCCCGCAGCGGGCTCGCGCTGAAGCACGGCATCACCGTGCTCAACACCCCTGGCACGATAGACTCCGACTACCGCGGCGAGTTGAAGGTGCTGCTCGTGAACCTCTCCAATGAGGACTTCGTCATCAACGCCGGCGAGCGTGTGGCGCAGATGGTCATCGCAAAGCACGAGACGGTGGAGTGGGAAGAAGTGGAAGTGCTCGACGAGACCGAGCGCGGCGAAGGCGGTTACGGTCATACGGGAGTGAAATGATGAGAAAACGTGGCTTACACATCCTCCTCGTCGTCGTGGCGGCAGTGCTTTGCCATGTGGCAGCGGTGTCGTCGGCGCCAGGAAACAAGAAGGCAAAGGCGGAGGGTGTCAACCCCGACACGCTGAGCTATGAGCAGGACAGCCTCTTCGGCGAGCGTTTCCTCTCCGCGCTGCGTCAGCGCGAGAAAGGCAACGCCGACTCGTCCATGATGCTTATCGACTCTTGCCTGAAGATAAACCCCCGCTCGGCGGTGGCACGTTTCATGCGCGCCGATTTTTTCGCCGACAAGGACAGCGCCAGCCGTGCGCTCCGCGACTTGCAGGCAGCGGCGGCGTTGGAGCCAAACAACGACACTTATCAAGAGCGATTGGCTCAGATGTGCTTGGGCATGGGCTATTTCGACAAGGCGATAGAAACCTACGAGAAACTGTATCAAGGGCATCGCGACCGCGACGACGTGGTTGCCGTGTTGGTGCAACTGTATAGTCGACAGAAGGAATACGACAAGATGCTGGATGCCATCAATCGTCTGGAGGAAATGGACGGCGAGAACGACCAGCTCTCGTTGATGCGCATGAACGCATACGAGATGAAGGGCGACGAGAAGGGGGCTTACAACACCTTGAAGTCGTTGGCAGACTCCCACCCCAACGACCCCAGCTTCAAGCTCATGCTCGGCAACTGGCTCATGCAGCACAAGCGGCAACAGGAAGCATACGGCATATACTCAGGGGTGTTGAAGAGCGAGCCCGACAACGCCATGGCGCAGAGTTGCCTCTACGATTATTACAACGGCACCGGACAAGATTCGCTTGCCAACGACATGATGAACCGCCTGCTCTTTGGCAAGGAGACACCGCAAGAGACGCGCGTGCAATTCCTGCGCAACGCAATACAGCAAAACGAGAAGACGGGCGGCGACTCCACCTATGTGGTGGGCCTCTTCGGAAAGGTGCAAGCCGTGGTGCCACGCGACACCACCGTGGCGCAGCTGAAGGCGGCATACTATAGCCTGAAGAAATTCCCGAAAGACTCCATCGACAACGCCCTCACGCAATTGATAAACCTGCAGCCCGACAACGCGGGGGCAAGGTTGCAACTTATACAAGACAAGTGGTCGTCGCAAGACTGGAAGGAGATAGCCTCGCTCAGCGAGCCCGGCATGCTCTACAACCCCGACTACCTGCCGTTCTATTTCTTCACGGGCCTGTCGCGCTATTATCTTAAAGACGACAAGGGCGCCCTCGACGCCTTGCGGAAAGGCACGGCGTTTATCAACGACCAAAGCAACACGTCGATAGTGTCGGAGATATACTCCGTCATGGGGGAAATATATTCTGCCAGCGGCATGAAGAAAGAGGCTTATGCTGCTTACGACAGTTGCCTGCAATACGATCCCAACAATCTGGGAACGCTCAACAACTACGCCTACTTCCTGAGCGTTGACGGCGTGGACCTCGACAAAGCCGAGAAGATGAGCGCCAAGGTCGTTGCCGCAGAGCCTAAAAACGCCACTTATCTCGACACCTACGCATGGGTTTTGTATAAGCTCGGCAGATATGCCGATGCCAAGATATACATTGACCAGACGCTGAAGTTCGTTTCCGACAGCACCACGTCGAACACGCTCTACGAGCACGCGGCTGACATCTATGCCGCCTTGGGCAATTACGACTCCGCCGCCTCGTTTTGCGAGAAGGCTGTGAAGCAGGGAGGCGACGCCAAGGCGTTGGAAAAGAAAATAAGACTTTACAGAAAGAAATCGAAGTGATGAAGAAATCTAGACTTGGAATAGTCGTCGTTTCCGCCATGTTGCTTCTCACGGCTTGTGGCTCGAAAAAGGCGATGGTGAAGGATAAAACATTGTCAAACTTGCCAAAGGCGGAGAAAGCCGAAGCCGCCGCGGCACAATCAACCTTTGCCTTCGTGGAGAGGGTCAACGACAAGAAGGTTGACGCGCAGGACATCGTTGCCGACTTGGACTTCACCGCCTCGATGGGCGGCAAGGACGTGTCGGTGCCCGGAAGCCTGCACATGCGCAAGGACCAGATGATAAGGTTGCAGCTCTTCATGCCATTGTTGCGCACAGAGGTTGGACGGTTGGAATTCACGCCCGACTATGTGCTCGTGGTCGACAGGTTGCACAAGCAGTATGTCAAGGAGAACTATAACCAGATAGATTTCCTCAAGGTGAACGGCTTGGATTTCAATGCCCTGCAAGCCTTGTTCTGGAACCAGCTCTACTTGCCAGGCGCGAAAAGCGTTGAGGAAGGCAACATATCCAAGTTTGAGGCAGACCTCAGCGGCTCTGACGCGACAATACCCGTCAGCGTGAAAAACGGGAACCTCAGCCTGGTGTGGAATGTGGCACGGCAGACAGAACTCATCAACGACGTGAAAGCCACATACACGTCGGCACAGCACGGCACGTCGGTGCTGACGATGAAATACGCCAAATTCAAGGCGGTAGGGGCAAAGGCGTTCCCGGCGTTTGAGGAACTCTCGTTTCAGACCTCTGCCACGAAGAAGGTGCAGAGGATAACCATGACCTTGGACATGGACGACATATCCACGTCGTCGAAATGGAGCACGGAGACAACACTCTCGTCAAAGTACAAGAAGATAGAGGCAACCGATATTTTCTCCAAACTATTCAGCATGTAAATGAAGCACAATTGTTTTAGGCACATAGTTTATATATTGCTTGCCCTGATTGTGGCAATGCCGCAAGCTTTCGCGCAGAAGAAAAAGCAGGCGACGACAAGGAAAGCCAAACGCACGACGCAGGCCAAGCGCACTACGAAGAAAGCGCAGACCAGCACGGGGAAGACGAAGAAAGGCGCGACGGTGACCTATTCCAACGCGTCGATAAAGAAACTGCAGAGCCAGAGGGCGGACATCCAGAAGAAGATCAAGGAACAGGAGAAAGCCTTGAAAGAGAACCGCGAGAATGTCAGCAAGAAGCTGAACGAGCTGATGATGATCAACGGGGAGATAGACAAGAGCCAGCACAACATTGACGATATAGAGAAGGACATTCATCATATCGACAACAACATAGGCATTCTCAACTCCCAGCTCAACACGTTGAAGGCGCAGTTGAAAGACCGGCAGAGTAAATACATAAAGTCAATGCGCTATATGGCGCGGCATCGCACGATGCAAGACAAGCTGATGTTTGTCTTCTCGGCAAAGAATCTCTACCAGATGTATCGCCGCTTGCGTTTCGTGCGCGAGTATGCCAACTACCAACGGGCCCAGGGCGAAGCCGTGAAGGCCAAGCAGCGCCAGGTAGCCACCAAGCACGCCCAGCTGAGAAATGTCAAGGGCCAGAAGAGCAACCTTCTGTATCAAGGCCAGCAGGAACACGCCAAGCTTGAGGCAAACAAGACCCAGCAGCAAGAGATAGTGAATGGGCTGCAAAAACAGCAGAGCACCATTAAGGGCATCATCGCCGACCAGCGTAAGAAAGATGCCGCGCTGAACGCCGAGATTGACCGCCAGGTAGAGATTGAGGTGGCTCGCGTGCGCGCTCGTGCCGAGGCAGAGGCACGCCGTCAGGCTGCGGCGTTGGCTGCGGCAAAGGCACGTCGCGACGCTGAGATAGCCCGGAAGAAGGCAGCGGCAGAGGCAGCGGCACGTGAGAATGCCCGACGCATAGCCGAGGCCAAACAGCGCGAGCTTGCCGCGGCACAAGCGGCACAGAAAGCCCGCGAGGCTGAGGAGACCGCACGAAAGGCACGCGAGGCGGCTGCTGCAGAGGAAAAGCGGATGGCACAAGAGCTGGAGGCTGCGGCAAGGGCTAAAAAAGCCGCGGCAGAACAAGCGGCTCGTGAGGCTGAGGCGGCACGAGAGGCAGCCGAGAGGAAACAGGCGGCTGATGCCGAGAGGGCAAGGAAAGACATTGCCGAGGCTAAGCAGGACCAGGAAGAGGAACAGCGGTTCTCGTCATTCGACAGGATGATGAACAACGGCTTCGAGGCCAACAAGGGCCGTTTGCCAATGCCCATAACGGGCGGATACCGTGTGGTTAGCCATTTCGGACAATATAATGTGGCAGGACTCAAAGGCGTGACGCTCGACAACAAGGGCATAAACATCATGGGCGGCAATGGCTGCAAGGCGCGTGCCATCTATGATGGCGAGGTGAGCGCAGTGCTTAGCTATGCCGGCACGACGGTGGTCATGCTTCGGCATGGAGCCTATATATCGGTATATTCCAATCTGAGCTCGGCAAGCGTGAGCAGAGGGCAGAAAGTGTCTACCAGGCAGGTTCTGGGCACCGTGGGGCCCGACCACATATTGCAGTTCCAGCTCCGTAAGGAACGCGCCAAGCTCAACCCTGAGTCGTGGTTGGGACGCTGACGCGTCGCGGCTGGCAAGGCCCCGAGTTAGACGGTATGTAATCTCATAAACAGAGGGAAGGTGATGAAAAACTCAGTTGCTTGTTTGATTGCCTTGCTGTCGGCGGTTGTGGCAAATGCGCAGACGCATGGTTACAGCACGAACTTCACGTTCTCGCAGCGCAACTTTGCCGACACCATTCCTATAGAGGTCGAAGACAACCAGATATTTGTCAAGACCACCGCCAACGGTCGCGTCTATCGCTTCTGTATCGACACGGGCTCAAGTCAGGGCACCGTGTATGCCAATTCTCCCATCATGGGGCTCAAGGCGTTGGGAAGCGTGGTGAGCCGCGATGCCGCTGGCAGGAGTGACACCGTGGGTGTAGTGCAACTGCCACCGTTTACGCTTGGCAAGTTGACCGTCACGGGTTATGTGGCATCGATGTTTCCGTCGGCCATGGCTCGCGACTATGATGGCATCATAGGTTTCGACTTGATCAATAAGGGACTTTGCTGCAAGATAGACACAAGGAACAAACGCATGATCATTGCCGACAGGCGCGATTACTTCGATGGAGAGGCTGGCTATGCCGTTCATTACAAGTTGAAATGGTTTGTGCCTTATGTCATGGTGAGCCCATTCAAGCGCCATTACGACGAGGCGCTTTTCGACACGGGCTCGAACATTCTCTATACCATGAACAAGCAGAGATTTGACGAGCACGCTTACAAGAGCAAGAACGTGAACGGCCAAGTGGAGGCACGCGTGAAAGGCAAGCTCACCATTGGCAACATTGGCGCGGAGCGTGGCGGTGAGGTGGCGTTCTTGAAGCTCGACCGCTTGAAATGGTCCGACTTCTCGTTTGTTGATGTCAGCGCCGTTACGACACAAGGCTCAAGTCGGATAGGCGCGTCCATGTTGCGCTATGGCTCGGTAATAATCAATGGCTTCCGTCGTTACATTCGTTTCCAACCTTACGACGAAGGCGACAGCGTGAAGGTGAGCAACAAGCCTTTCACCACGGCCTATGTACCCACGGACGACGGCAAAGCCTCGGTGGGCGTGGTCATGCCAGGAAGTGCCGACTACGAGGCAGGGCTCAGGCAGGGAGACGTGATAGTTTCCATAGACGGCAAAGCCATTGCTACCTTCACGGCGTTCCAGCAGTTCCCGTTTGTAAGGGGCGTGGCACACAATGTGCGGGTGCGCACGCAGCAAGGGGTAATAAAGGATTTGGTTATAACAAGATAGGTTTTTATGGTTAAGTATCTGTTTTTCGACATCGACGGCACGCTCGTCAGTTTCAACACGCACAAGATTCCCCAGTCTACCGTTGACGCCCTGACACAGGCGAAAGCCAATGGGGTGAAAGTGTATATCTCCACGGGACGTCCTCTGCTGTTCATCAACAATCTGAGCCAGATAGAACATCTTATCGACGGTTATATCACGACCACGGGAGCACTGTGCGTGGTAGGGCAGACGAGTTTCAATTGCCATAAGATTTCGGATGAGTCGGTGAGGAAAATCTTGGATGGAGCCAACAGGCTTCATAAGTCGGCCATCGTTGTGGGCACCGACCATATAGGAGTCATGAACGATTCGGAAGAGTTGACCGAGCAGTTTAAGAGAGGCCTGAACCTCGATTTTGATTTCGCCCCGATGTCGATAGTCATGCAAGAGCCCATACTCCAGATAAGCGTGTTTTTCAATGCAGAGGAGGAAAAAACGGTTATGGAAGGCATCACGGATTGCATTTGTTCGCGTTGGCATCCAGCCTTTATAGACATCACCGATTTCGCCGCCGACAAGGGCAAGGCCCTTCTTGCCATGGCAGAGCACGAGGGCATGAGCATAGACGAGACCATGGCGTTTGGCGATGGCGGCAACGACATCTCAATCATCAAGCAGGCGGGCATCGGCGTGGCAATGGGCAATGCCAACGACGAGGTGAAAGCCGCAGCCGACTATGTGACCACGAGCGTGGACGACGATGGCGTGAGAAACGCGTTGGTACATTTCGGAGTAATAAATATTGCCAAAAACACATGATATAAAATTTATTTCACTAATTTTGCCGACAAATTTACCTATAGAAAAGCAATTAATGAAAATCAGTGCAAAAGTAATTACTGAAGGGCGCGACTACGTAATGATTTTCGTGGCGATGGTGGCATATTGTATCGGATGGAACGTGTTCCTCTTGCCCAACAACATCACGGCGAGTGGCGTTCCGGGTGTCTCCTCCCTTCTTTTTTGGGCGTTGGGCATCCCCGTGCAAACAACCTATTTCGTCATAAACGCAGGTCTTTTGCTAGTGGCGTTGAAGGTCCTTGGTTGGAAATTCTGCACAAAGACCATCTATGCCGTGTTCGTGCTCACGGCGTTGACCACCTTTGCCCGGAGCAACACCGGCTCTCTCCACTTGCTTGCCGACCAGCCATTCATGGCAAGTCTCATAGGAGCCATCTTCTGTGGTAGTGGCGTTGGTCTGGGGCTCGCCTTCAACGGTTCCACGGGCGGCACCGACATCGTGGCGGCAATAGTTCACAAATATCGTGACATCTCGCTTGGAAGGGTCATAATGATGTGCGACATCGTGATAATATCATCGTCTTATCTGGTGTTTCACAACTTCGAGCAAGTGATCTATGGTTATGTGGTGTTGCTTGTCTCCGCGTATTGCGTGGACCAGGTGGTGAACATCAGGCACAGCAGCGTGCAGTTTTTCATCATTTCCGATAAGTACAAGGAGATAGCCTCGCGCATAGCCGTTTATCCGCATCGTGGCGCCACGGTGATAGAGGCTCACGGCTTCTACACGGGTCACGACGTGAAGATGCTCTTCATCATGGCCAAGCGCAAGGAAAGCAGCACCATCTTCCGCATCATCAACGAGATAGACCCCAAGGCGTTTGTCACGGAGACCAATGTCATAGGCGTGTATGGAGAGGGCTTCGACAAGTTCAAGGTGAAAGCGGCGAAGAAGAAAAACTCCCACATACTGAGTCCCGAGGCCTTGATGCGGTTGTAGACTGCGTCTTTGGTTAAAGGTTTGACAAACGATAATCGCCACCGCGAAGAACAAGATCTTTCGCGGTGGCGATTATCGTTTGTGATGTGGTGACTATTATTTGTTGCTGTCCTCAGGAGCCTTGTCAATCAGATCCATGAACTGGTCAAGCTTCGGCGTGATGATGATTTGCGTGCGGCGGTTGCGCTGTCTGCCTGTAGCCGTGTCGTTGCTCACGAGAGGATTGAACTCGCCACGTCCGCCAGCGGTGAGACGCTTGGGGGCCACGCTGAAATGGTCGATGAGATACTGGACCACAGAGCTTGCGCGGAGCGCGGAAAGGTCCCAGTTGTTGCGGATGTTCTTCATGCTTGGAGCTGCGGCGTTGACGGGCACGTTGTCGGTGTTGCCCTCAATGAGCACGTCGTAGTCCTTGTAGTCGGTGATGATCTTGGCAATCTTCGAAAGGGTCTCCTCGGCGCGGTCGTTGATCTCGTAAGAGCCGCTCTTGTAGAGCATGTTGTCGGCCAACGAGATATACACGACACCCTTCAGCACCTGCACGTCGACCTCCTTCAACTCCTCTTTAGACAGCGATCGGGTCAGGTTGTTGGTGAGCACCATGTTGAGCGAGTCGCTCTTGCTCTTTACCTCCACGAGGTGACGGATATACTGGTTCGACTCGTTGATTTGATCTACAAGCTTGGAAATGTTGGTGTTGTTGGAGCTGGCGTTCGACAGGCTCTGGCTGAGGTTCTTCTGAAGAGCGGCGTAGTCCTTCTTCTGCTGCGCGAGTTGCTCTTCGAGGCTTGCCACGCGAGCGTTGGCAGCTGCGAGCTTTTCCTTGGTGTCCTGGTAATTATTTGTCAACTCGCGGTTCTCATTCTGGCAGTTGACCAAATCCTTCTTGCTGACACAGCTTGTCACGAGCAGCGTGCCGGCAACCATTGCGAATAAAACAGTCTTTCTCATATTATTCAAAGTTTTATGTTGTTCAAAGAGTTATAATCCAATAATTCAACGTTTTAGCACTCAAATTTAATTAATAGACTCCACTTCGGCAAAAAAAGTTGCAGATAATTAGGTATCTTTAACCACCAACCTGATGTCTAAGCAGTTTTTAACCACATTTTATCAATAATCCTGCCCATATCTCATGCTCGTCGATGTCTGGAATGATGCATACAGGGGAACATTGTGGGTAACAAATAAATAATAAATAGTTTTGGGCTCGTGATATTAGCGAAAATATTATTAATTTTGCACACAGTAATATTACATTTATAAATCTCTAAAGATTATGATTCTTTTCTTCAAGACTCCCAAGGAGAATGTCATTGCCACTGAGATAGACCATCAGCCCAGTGACAAGGAGAAGCAGGCCCTCTGCTGGCTTTACGGTGACGCTACGCTGCTGGAAACAGAGAAGCTCGACGGTTTCTTTGTAGGACCGCGCCGCGAGATGATAACCCCCTGGAGCACCAATGCCGTTGAGATCACGCAAAACATGAGTCTCACCGGCATTTCGCGTATTGAGGAGTACTTCCCCGTGAAGGGTGAGGATGCCGCTCATGACCGTATGCTGCAACGCATGTACAATGGTCTGGACCAAACGGTATTCACCGTCAATCATGAGCCCGAGCCCATCAAGCATGTGGAGGATGTCGAGAAATACAACGAGGAGGAAGGCCTCGCGCTGAGTCCTGAGGAGATAGAGTATCTTCATAAGATCGAGAAGGAGAATGGTCGCCCGCTTACCGACTCTGAGATTTTTGGCTTCGCGCAGATCAACTCAGAGCACTGCCGCCACAAGATCTTCGGTGGAACATTCATCATAGACGGTGAGGAGCGCGAGTCGAGCCTCTTCTCGCTCATCAAGAAGACCACGAAGGAGCATCCGGGAAAGATTATCTCGGCTTACAGCGACAACGTGGCGTTCGCGCAAGGCCCAATGATAGAGCAGTTCGCGCCGGAGGATCAGACCACGGCCGACTATTTCAAGGTGAAACCCATAGAGAGCGTTATCTCACTGAAAGCGGAGACGCACAACTTCCCAACGACAGTGGAGCCTTTCAATGGCGCAGCCACTGGCACCGGTGGTGAAATACGCGACCGCATGGGTGGCGGAACAGGTTCGTGGCCTATCGCCGGCACGGCAGTATATATGGCGTCTTACCCACGCTTGAAGAACGACGACGGCAATGCCGCGCGCGATTACGAGCAAAAGATTGAACCACGCAAATGGCTCTACCAGACACCGGAGGAGATTCTTATCAAGGCGTCTAATGGCGCATCCGACTTTGGCAACAAGTTTGGCCAACCGCTTATCACGGGCTCTGTGCTGACGTTTGAATATGAGACAAGCACTGGGGATACGGCCATCGTGGAGAGCACTAAGGAAGACGTGCAGGCAGCCAACGAGGTCTACGGATACGACAAGGTCATCATGCTCGCCGGTGGCGTGGGCTATGGCAAGAAGCGCGACTGCCTGAAGAAAGCACCCAAGAAGGGCGAGGACGTTGTTGTGGTAGGTGGTGACAACTACCGCATCGGCCTTGGCGGTGGCTCCGTGTCGTCGGTAGACACTGGTCGCTATGGCACCGCAGTGGAGCTCAACGCCGTGCAGCGTGCCAACCCCGAGATGCAGAAGCGCGCCTACAACCTCGTGCGCGCCCTCGTGGAGGCCGACAACAACCCTGTGACATCAATCCACGACCATGGGTCGGCAGGTCACCTGAACTGCCTCTCAGAGCTTGTGGAAGATTGTGGCGGCGAGATAGACATGACGAAGTTGCCTATTGGCGACAAGACGTTGTCTGCGAAGGAAATCATTGCCAACGAGAGTCAGGAGCGCATGGGCCTGCTCATCGAGGATGAGCATGTGGAGCGTGTACGCAAGATAGCCGAGCGTGAGCGCGCGCCGTTCTACGTGGTAGGTAAGACCACAGGTGATGCCCACTTCTCATTCAAGCAAGGCGACGGCGTGAAGCCTTTCGACCTCGACGTGCCGCAGATGTTTGGCCATTCTCCAAAGACCATCATGAAGGATGTCACTGTGGAGCATCATTATGAGGACGCTACCTATAGCGTGGACAAGATAGACGAGTATCTCGGCAACGTGCTTCAGTTGGAGGCCGTGGCTTGTAAGGATTGGCTCACCAACAAGGTTGACCGCTCCGTCACGGGTAAGATAGCACGCCAACAGACACAAGGTCAGGTGCAACTCCCACTCTCGGATTGTGGTGTCGTCGCCCTCGACTATCGTGGAAATGCCGGCATTGCCACTGCCCTTGGACATGCGCCTCAGGCTGGCATGGCAAATCCTGCCGCAGGCAGTGTGGTGACAACTACCGCATCGGCCTTGGCGGTGGCTCCGTGTCGTCGGTAGACACTGGTCGCTATGGCACCGCAGTGGAGCTCAACGCCGTGCAGCGTGCCAACCCCGAGATGCAGAAGCGCGCCTACAACCTCGTGCGCGCCCTCGTGGAGGCCGACAACAACCCTGTGACATCAATCCACGACCATGGGTCGGCAGGTCACCTGAACTGCCTCTCAGAGCTTGTGGAAGATTGTGGCGGCGAGATAGACATGACGAAGTTGCCTATTGGCGACAAGACGTTGTCTGCGAAGGAAATCATTGCCAACGAGAGTCAGGAGCGCATGGGCCTGCTCATCGAGGATGAGCATGTGGAGCGTGTACGCAAGATAGCCGAGCGTGAGCGCGCGCCGTTCTACGTGGTAGGTAAGACCACAGGTGATGCCCACTTCTCATTCAAGCAAGGCGACGGCGTGAAGCCTTTCGACCTCGACGTGCCGCAGATGTTTGGCCATTCTCCAAAGACCATCATGAAGGATGTCACTGTGGAGCATCATTATGAGGACGCTACCTATAGCGTGGACAAGATAGACGAGTATCTCGGCAACGTGCTTCAGTTGGAGGCCGTGGCTTGTAAGGATTGGCTCACCAACAAGGTTGACCGCTCCGTCACGGGTAAGATAGCACGCCAACAGACACAAGGTCAGGTGCAACTCCCACTCTCGGATTGTGGTGTCGTCGCCCTCGACTATCGTGGAAATGCCGGCATTGCCACTGCCCTTGGACATGCGCCTCAGGCTGGCATGGCAAATCCTGCCGCAGGCAGTGTGCTATCGGTGGCAGAGAGCCTTACCAATATCGTGTGGGCGCCAATCGCTACCGACAAGGATCACCCGTTCCCCATAGAGAACCTCAACCTCTCTGCCAACTGGATGTGGCCGTGCCGCTCGCAGAAGGGAGAGGACGCCCGCCTTTATGAGGCAGTGCAGGCTCTGTCCGACTTCTGCTGCTCGCTGCACCTCAACGTGCCGACAGGAAAAGACTCGCTCTCGCTGAGCCAGCAGTATCCTGACGGTTCGAAGATTATTGCCCCTGGCACTGTCATCGTGACTTCAGGCGCCGAGGTGAACGACGTGCGCAAGACCGTTAGCCCCGTGATGGTCAACGACAAGAACTCATCATTATATTATATAGACTTCTCTTTCGATGAGCAACGTCTTGGCGGCTCTGCCTTCGCGCAGACCCTTGGCAAGATTGGCTCAGACGTGCCTACCGTGAAGAACACCGAGTATTTTGCCGACTGCTTCAACGCCATTCAAGACTTGATACAGAAGGGATGGGTCATGGCTGGCCACGATATCTCAGCTGGCGGTCTTATCACGACACTCCTTGAGATGACTTTCGCCAACGTGGACGGTGGCATGCACGTCAACCTTCACGACATCATGCAGGACAATGATGACGTGGTGAAGATGCTTTTCGCCGAGAACCCTGGCGTTGTCATCCAGGTTTCAGACACCCGCAAGAAGGAGCTGAAGGAATACTTGGAAGACGCAGGCATAGCTTTCGCCAAGATAGCTTACCCGACACCTGCCGAGAGGAAGATCGTGGTGGTGAAAGACGAATGGAAACACGAGTTCGACATCGACACCTTGCGCGACACGTGGTATAAGACATCTTATCTCCTCGACCGTCGCCAGAGCATGAACGACATGGCTCGCAAGCGTTTCCTTAACTACAAGAAACAACCACTTGAGATAAACCTCGGCAACTTCAAGGGATCGTTTGCCTCACTCGGCATCAATCCTGACCGTTGGAAGGACAATGATGACGCTTCACGTCCGAAGGCTGCCATCATTCGTGAGAAGGGAACCAATGGCGACCGTGAAATGGCTTACACGCTGTGGCTCGCCGGCTTCGACGTGAAGGACGTGATGATGACCGACCTCATCAGCGGACGCGAGACATTGGAGGGAGTCAACATGATTGTATTCTGCGGTGGTTTCTCCAACTCCGACGTGCTCGGCTCGGCTAAGGGATGGGCAGGCGCCTTCCTCTTCAATCCCAAGGCAAAGGAGGCTCTCGACAAGTTCTATGCCCGCAAGGACACTCTCTCGCTTGGCATCTGCAATGGTTGCCAGCTCATGGTTGAGCTCAACCTTATCAACCCAGAGCACAAACACCGTGCGCATCTCACGCACAACGTGTCGCGGAAGTTTGAGAGTGCATTCCTCGGTCTCTCCATCCCTCAGAACGAGAGCGTGATGCTCGGTTCGTTGAGCGGCGACAAGCTCGGCATTTGGGTGGCTCACGGAGAAGGCCGCTTCTATCTGCCAGAGCCAGAGGATCACTACAATGTCGTGGCAAAATACAACTATGCCGAATATCCTGGCAATCCTAACGGCTCCGACTACAACGTTGCGGGCATTTGCTCGGCCGATGGTCGTCACCTCGCCATGATGCCGCACCCTGAGCGCGCCATCTTCCCTTGGCAGAACGCTTATTATCCTGCTGAGCGTCGCAACGACGACGTAACGCCGTGGATAGAGGCTTTCGTCAATGCTAGAAAATGGATAGAGGAACATAAGTAATAGTATTTTAAATCTTTTTCTGCCAACCCCTTCCCTAAAAGGAAGAGGGTTGGCTTATATTTGATAAGCGATGGTTAAACAATCTGAGACGAGTCTTTATACCAAGTTGTTCACCACATTCTTCAAGATAGGCGCGTTCACCCTTGGTGGTGGATACGCGATGATTCCTATCATAGAGGCGGAAGTGGTGGAGAAGAACGGTTGGATAAAGAAAGACGAGTTCTTGGATTTGATAGCGATCGCGCAGAGCTGTCCTGGAGTGTTTGCGGCCAACATCGCGACGTTTATAGGTTATAAGATAAAAGGAGAAAAAGGCGCGCTCTACACCACCTTTGGTGCCGTCTTGCCTTCTTTCATCATCATCTTGCTTATAGCCATGGTCTTTCATCAGTTCATGCAGATCCACTGGATAGCAGCTATGTTTAATGGCATTCGGCCTGCAGTGGTGGCTCTTATAGCGGTGCCAACTTTCAATCTCGCGAAAAGCGCGAAGATACATTTGGGCAATTGCTGGATTCCCATTGCAGGGGCTTTGCTTATAAGCGCGCTCAACGTCAACCCGATATGGATCATCATAGCGGCAGGAACTGGTGGCTACATTTACGGTAAATTCATAAAGAAATGATATTCCTACAACTCTTCTGGACTTTTTTTAAGATTGGTCTTTTCGGTTTCGGTGGGGGCTATGGTATGCTGTCGCTCATTCAGATGGAGACGGTTCATAACCATCATTGGCTTTCGAGCGCAGAGTTTACCAATATAGTGGCAATAAGCCAGATGACTCCTGGACCTATCGGCATTAATTCAGCCACATATTGTGGCTTTACAGCCATTCACAACGCGGGCATGGGCAACGCAATGTCGGTGCTTGGCTCTGCTGTGGCGACATTCTCGCTTGTCTTGCCGTCGTTCGTCCTCATGATACTCATTAGCAAGTTGTTTATGCGCTACATGAAGACTCGGGCGGTGCAGAGTGTTTTCGAGGGCTTGCGTCCCGCCGTTGTCGGTCTTCTTGCCGCAGCGACAATCATGCTTCTCAACAAGGATAATTTCGGCAGTCCCGTGGATTCGACGTGGCAGTTTGTCATCAGCGTGATTCTTTTTGCCGCTACCTTCTATGGCACCATGTTCGTGAAAATAAATCCAATCAAGATGATTGTTTATGCCGCCATAGCAGGTTTGGTGCTGCTATATTGAGCTATTGGTCACGGTGCATTGTTACGGTTTTATTCACAATAAAGCCAGTGTCTTTCACTGACTCAATAATTCCTGGTAGGTACGGAACGCGTCGTGCATCTCGCTGAGGCAGATGAACTCGTTGGCAGAGTGTGAACGTGCAGATTCGCCTGGGCCGAGCTTGAACGACTGCCAAGGCATCAATGCCTGGTCGCTAAGCGTCGGAGAGCCGTAGGGTTTCAAGCCTAAGGCTACGCATCGTTTTACGAGAGGGTGGTCGGGAGATATATGCGAGGAATGGAGACGGAAAGAGTGGGCGTGAACCTCGCCCTTGACGTTGGCCTTTATGATGTCGTAAACCTCCTCGTTGGTATAATGCTCGTTTGTGCGCACGTCTACGAGCATCTTGCAGCAGTCGGGGACGACATTGTGTTGAGTGCCGGCGTTGACAACGGTGAGCGTCATCTTCGTGGGACCGAGAAGGTCGCTCGTCTTCTTGAATTTATAGTCCCTTATCCAAACCATGTCGTCCAACGCCTCGTATATGGCGTTCACGCCCTCGTTTCTCGCGGCATGACCGCTCTTGCCGTGGGCAATGACGTCGAGCACCATCAATCCTTTTTCCGCTATTGCGGGCTGCATGCCTGTAGGCTCGCCCACTATTGCCACGTCGATCTTAGGAAGCAAAGGCAGCGCGCGAGAGAATCCGTCCTTGCCCGACACTTCTTCCTCTGCGGAGGCGAGATACACGTAGTTGTATGGTTGAGGCCTGAGCGAAAGCCATCTGAAGACCTGCATCAGCGTCGTGAGGCCGCCGCCGCAGTCGTTGCTGCCCAATCCATACAGACGGTCGCCCTCAATCGTAGGCTCGAAAGGGTTGCGTGTCCAACTGTCCACCGGCTTCACCGTGTCGATGTGCGCGTTGAGTAGCAAGGTGGGCTTGCTGTCGTCCCAGTCTGGAGACAGCGCCCAAACGTTGTTGCCCTCACGCTGTGGCGCGAGACCGTAAGCGTTCATACGTTTTTGCATGATGTCGGCGGCTGCCTTTTCGTCGCGGCTTACCGATGGGGTGGCTATTAGTTGGCGTAACAGTTCTATGGCGTCGTTGACGTAATCTTCTTGTCTCATTTCTTGTGTGCTTTTATATCAACTTTCTCGTGTTGCTTTGTGGCAAAATTAAAAAAAACATTTAATAATACTTGAATATATCGCATTTATATTTTATCTTTGCATAAAATAATACCTTAGCTTATGCAAAACAGGTCACACCTGTCGGTGCTCATTCACTCTCAGGCAAAAAAATATGGCAAGAGGACGGCTCTTGTCCGTCAAGATTTTGGAGGTTCTAAATGGACTGATGTCTCATGGAACCAGTTTTCGGCAAACGTCAAGAAAGTCAGCAATGCCCTTCTTGCCCTTGGCATGAAGCCACAAGACAAGATAGCCGTTTTCTCGCAAAACTGTGCCGAGTACCTTTATACCGACTTTGGTGCCTATGGCATTCGCGTGGTATCCATTCCTTTTTATGCCACCACGTCGGGCCAGCAAGTACAGTACATGGTCAACGATGCTGGTGTACGCCTTATCTTTGTAGGCGAGCAGGAACAATACGACAAGGCTCATAACATTCATTCGGTTTGTTCTTCATTGGAACGCATCATAGTGTTTGATCGCCATGTGCGCTTGAGCATGCACGACCCCGAGGCAATGTATTTTGACGACTTCCTCAAGCTCGGCGAAGACCTGTCTCACGAGAAGGAGGTTGAGGCGTTGTGGAAGGAAGCCAACGACGACGACTTGTGCAACATCCTCTATACCAGTGGCACGACAGGCGACTCAAAGGGTGTCATGCTTACCTACGGGCAATATCGTGCCGCGCTTAAGGCCAACGACGAGTGTGTGCCAATAAGCGATAGCGACCGGGTTATCAACTTCTTGCCTTTCACGCATATCTTCGAGCGCGGATGGGCCTACTTGGCCATCAGTGAGGGTTGTACGCTCATTGTCAACACTGATCCCCACAAGATTCAGCAGTCGATGCGCGAAACCCATCCGACGTGTATGTCGAGCGTGCCTCGCTTTTGGGAAAAAGTATACCAGGCTGTCAGGGCAAAGATTGACCGTTCGAGCAGCGTCCAACAAAAGATGTTCTATAAGGCGTGGAGCATTGGCAAGAAATATAATATCGACTATCTCGCCAAGGGTAAGCGTCCGCCATTGTCGCTTCGTCTTGAATATGCCATTGCCAATAAGACCGTGTTGAGCCTTGTCAGGGCGCAGATAGGTCTTGAGCATCCTAATATCTTCCCGACGGCAGGAGCTTACGTCTCGCCAGACGTGCAAGAGTTCGTGCATAGCATTGGCATAGGAATGGTCGTAGGCTATGGATTGACCGAGAGCCTTGCCACGGTGTCGTGCAATCATCTCGACGAGGGCTACACCGTAGGCTCTGTTGGCCAGCCCATCAATGGCATAGAGATAAAGATAGGCGAGAACAGTGAGATATTGCTGAAAGGCCCGACCATCACCAAGGGCTATTATAAGCGTCCGGAACAGAACAAGGCTGCCTTTGACGCAGACGGATTCTTCCATACTGGCGACGCTGGTTATGTCAAGAACGGGGAGCTTTTCCTCACCGAGCGCATAAAGGACCTGTTCAAGACCAGCAATGGCAAGTATATAGCCCCTCAGATGATAGAGTCGCTGTTGCTTGTAGACAAATTCGTTGACCAGGTTGCCATCGTGGCCGACCAGCGCAAGTTCGTCTCCGCCCTTGTTGTGCCAGAGTACGGCATTATTGAGGAATGGGCGAGGGCGCGTGGCATAAAGTTCGCCGACAGGGTTGAATTGTGCAAGAACAAGGAGGTCAACGCGATGATGAGGGAGCGTATCGACATCCTTCAGCAGAGTCTCGCCCATTATGAGCAGATAAAGCGGTTTACCCTGTTGCCTCACCATTTCTCCATGGAGAATGGCGAGATGACCAATACCTTGAAATTGCGCCGTGGCGTTGTCAACGAACATTATAAGGATATCATAGATGGTATGTATGCCAATACGCCATCAGACGGAGTAATAACGAAATAAGCGAAATGATAACATCAGATCAACTGAAAGACGTGTTGGAGCGTACGGAAAAGCTTCATCACTATCTCAATATTGACCAGAAGAAAGTAGAATTCGAGGAGGAACAACTGCGCACACAGGCTCCCGATTTTTGGGATGACCCCAAGAGTGCCGAGGTGCAGATGAAGAAGGTGAAAGGCATAGAGAAATGGCTTGAAGGCTATAAGCAATGCAAGCAGAATGCCGATGAATTGCAACTCGCCTTTGACTACTATAAAGAGGAACTCGTTACCGAGGAGGAGGTTGATGCCGACTATGCCAAGGCCGTGAAATGCATAGAAGACCTTGAGCTGAGAAACATGCTTCGTCAAGAAGAGGATTCCATGGATGCGGTGCTGAAGATCAACTCTGGCGCTGGTGGCACGGAGGCTCAAGACTGGGCCTCGATGATTATGCGTATGTATATGCGGTGGTGTGAGGCCAATGGCTACAAGACCACCATTACCGATTTGCAGCCTGGTGAGGAAGTGGGCGTGAAGAGCATGACGATGACCATCGAGGGAGGTGAGTATGCCTATGGCTACTTGAAGAGTGAGAATGGTGTCCATCGCTTGGTGCGCGTCTCGCCTTACAATGCCCAAGGCAAGCGCATGACGAGCTTCGCGTCGGTCTTCGTGACGCCTCTTGTTGACGATACCATCGAGGTGTATGTCGATCCTGCCAAGGTGAGCTGGGACACGTTCCGTTCAAGTGGCGCTGGTGGACAGAATGTCAACAAGGTGGAGTCGGGCGTGCGCTTGCGTTACCAATATGAGGACCCCGACACGGGCGAGAAAGAGGAAATCCTCATTGAGAACACGGAGACGCGCGATCAGCCAAAGAACCGCGAGAAGGCCATGAAGCTCTTGAAGAGCCAGCTCTACGACCGCGCCTTGAAGAAGCAGCAGGCTGAAAAGGCCAAGATTGAGGCTGGAAAGAAAAAGATAGAGTGGGGAAGCCAGATTCGAAGCTATGTGTTCGATGACCGTCGCGTGAAGGATCATCGCACCGGTTTCCAGACCTCTGACGTAGACGGCGTGATGGACGGCAAGATAGATGGCTTCATCAAGGCCTACCTCATGGAGTTTGCCGAGAGCGACGCTGAGAAGGAAGACTGAGAAAGTACAGAGGTCGTGGATTAGATACGGAAAACTAAAACACATATACTATGGGAAACAACAAGAAAGAACAAAAGAAGCACGTGCCAGTGAAGGAGGTCAACAATGTGACACCCACAAAGAAGCGCACGGAGCACAAGGAGAAACAAAAGAGTCAAGGCGAGAGCGTGGTGAAATGGATCTTCGGAGTCCTCGTTGCCCTTGCCGTCATCTACATGATTTGGTCAATGTTTATCGTTCAATAATAATAAAAAAAAGGCGGCTCGAAAAGAGCCGCCTTTTTTTATTGACACAATGTGTATCACAGACATAAATTAATAAAAGATGAGTGGATTGGAGATAGAACGCAAGTTCTTGGTGAGGCATGGTGATGCTTTTAAACGCGAGGCTTCCTCGGTGAGCCACATCCAGCAAGGCTACATCCCTGCCGAAGGCGCCACGGTGCGCGTGCGTGTAAGAGACGACAAGGCGTATCTTACCATTAAGGGCAAGAGCCGTGACGGCGGCATGACACGCTACGAGTTTGAGAAGGAGATAACGCTCGACGAGGCGTCGCATCTCTTGCAACTGTGCAAGGGCGGCGTGATAGACAAGCACCGTTACCTTGTAAGCTCAGGCAGCCACACCTTTGAGGTTGATGAGTTTCATGGTGCCAACGATGGTCTCGTGATGGCGGAGGTGGAGCTCGGGAGTGAGGCCGAGACCTTTGAGAAGCCCGGTTTCATAGGGCCGGAGGTCACGGGCGACAAGCATTTCTACAACTCATACATGCTTGCCAACCCATATTCTGCTTGGCGACAATTGGTTCCTGAGGAATTCAGATAAATATGGCATGTCAAGTGCTGATATTGACGCAATCTTCCATATTACCCACTAAAAACTTTCAATTTGTTTGAATGGAAGGATAATATTTTATAATTTTGCACAAAAATCAGAGAGAGCAAAGCTATATGTCAGAAGAAAGAGCCAGTTTCGGCAGTAAGATTGGGATGATACTTGCCACGGCAGGCGGTGCTGTGGGATTGGGTAACATTTGGCGTTTCCCGTATATGACGGGTCAGAATGGTGGCGCCGTATTCATTTTTATTTATATTGGTTGCGTATTGTTGTTTGGCATTCCGTGCATGGTGTCAGAGTTCATCATCGGCAGGCATGGTGCCGCCAACACTTACCGCGCCTATTCGCGCATGGCGGATGGCAAGGCGTGGAAATACGTAGGGCTGCTTGGCGTGATCACGGGTTTCTTGATCACGGGCTATTATGCTGTCATCTCCGGCTGGTGCCTGCAATATGTCTATGCCTCCATAATGGGGCAATTGAATGGCGACGCCGAATTCGTCAAGCAATACTTTGCCGACTTCTCTTCCAATCCGGTGCAGCCGTTGTTCTGGCTCGTGGCCATAATGCTTGTAACCTATTTTGTCATCATCCATGGAGTAAGGGGCGGAATAGAGAAAGCCTCGAAGATGATGATGCCGACATTGTTCATATTGTTGTTGGTCATCGTTGTAGCGGCGTGCCTGTTGCCCAACGCGGGCAAAGGCGTGCAGTTCCTTTTCAAGCCCGACTTCTCCAAGGTCGACAGTGGCGTGTTCCTTGGCGCGTTGGGGCAGAGCTTCTTCTCGTTGAGCATAGCCATGGGTTGTATCTCCACTTACGCGTCTTATTTCACGCGACAGACCAACCTCGTGAAGTCGGCAGTGCAGATTTGCGCTATCGACACCATGGTGGCAATACTCGCTGGCTTGATGATTTTCCCTGCGGCGTTCTCCGTAGGTGTCAGCCCCGACAGTGGTCCGTCCTTGATTTTCATTACCTTGCCCAATGTCTTCAACGAGGCGTTCTCAGGCTTACCCTTGTTGGGATGGCTCGTATCGTTGCTGTTTTATCTCTTGCTGTCCTTGGCAGCCCTCACGTCGCTTATTTCCCTGCACGAGGTGTCCACGGCGTTCTTCTGTGAGGAACTGCACGTCTCCCGCAAGAAGGGTGCCATCATTGTTACCGTGGCATGCACCTTTATAGGCGCCTTTTGCTCTTTGTCGCTGGGCGACTGGAAGGGGTTGGAGATTGCCGGGAAGTCGTTGTTCGATGTCTTCGACTTCGTTACCGGACAAATATTCTTGCCTGTTGGCGGTTTCTTCACGTGCATATTTATTGGCTGGTTCGTGCCAAAGAAGTTGATCAAGGACGAGTTCACCAACTGGGGCACGGTGTCGCGTAGCATCTTCGGTGCTTATCTCTTCCTTGTACGCTTTGTCGCGCCGTTGTTTATCCTCGCGATATTCTTGCACCAGTTTGGCATAATCTAAAATAAGGAACCATGGAAAGAGGCAACTTCGGAACAAAGATAGGCGTGGTGTTGGCCACGGCGGGCTCGGCAGTGGGCTTGGGCAACATTTGGCGCTTCCCTTACATGACCGGCCAGGATGGTGGCGCGGCGTTTATCATCATCTATCTCCTGTGCATAATCCTGCTCGGCGTGCCAGGCATGATAGCTGAGTTTATAGTGGGCCGTCACGGTTCCGCCAATGCCGCTCGCTCGTATGCCCGTGCCGGCGGAGGCAAGGCGTGGGCAGCCGTGGGCTTCATCGGTGCCATAACCTCTTTGGTCATCCTGGGCTTCTATTCTGTCATAGCCGGTTGGTGCTTGCAGTATCTCTACGCGTCCATTATGGGAAACATCAATGGCGACGCTGGTTACGTGCAGGAATACTTCGCCAAGTTCACTTCGTCGGCCATAGAGCCTATCGTGTGGACTATAGTCTTCATCGTCATCACCCACCTTGTAGTGGTTCGTGGCGTGAGGCGAGGCATAGAGAAGGTGAGCAACGTGCTCATGCCCACGTTGTTTGTGCTGCTGCTCATCATTGTGGTGGCATCGTGCTCGTTGCCTGGCTCGTGGAGTGGCATCACGTTCCTCTTCCATCCCGACTTCTCAAAGGTTGACCATCAAGTCATCTTCGATGGCTTGGGGCAGGCGTTCTTCTCCCTGTCGCTCGGCACGGCGTGCCTCTGCACCTATTCTTCTTATTTCACTCGCCAAACCAACCTCTTGCAATCATCCATCAAGGTGGCGTTGGTCGATACCTTGGTGGCTGTGCTTGCCGGCTTGATGATTTTCCCCGCGGCATTCTCCGTTGGCATCAATCCCGACAGCGGCCCCTCCCTCATATTCATCACGTTGCCCAATGTGTTCCAGCAGGCTTTCACGCCAGTGCTCGGATATGTTGTAGGCGTGTTGTTCTACGCCTTGCTTGCCCTTGCCGCCCTCACGTCGACCATCTCCATGCACGAGATAGGCACGTCGCTCTTCTTCGAGGAACTGCACGTGTCGCGCAAGAAAGGAGCAATTTTGGAAACTATCATAGCCATACTCATTGGCATCGCCTGCTCGCTGTCGTGCGGAGCGGTTGAAATCACAGTGTTGGGGAAGACCTTCCTCAACTTCTGCGACTTCCTCACCTCCAACGTCCTCCTTCCGCTCGGCTCCTTTGCCACTTGCATCCTCGTTGGTTGGGTGGCTCCGCAAAAGTTGGTCAAGGATGAGTTTACCAATTGCGGTACGGTCTCTGTGGCTGTCTACAAGGTATGGCTCTTCCTCGTGAGGTTTGTCTCGCCATTGTGCATCGCCATCGTGTTCTTGCACCAGTTAGGGTTGTTCTGATATCATGCGCCTCCGCGATTTCCATTACATTCGCCGTGCCGACCGCCGCGCCATCTTCTTCCTGTTGATGGCATTGGTAGTGGTGAACCTAGCCCTGTTGGTCTTTCATGGCAAGGAAATCTTGTACACCAGTTCGGCAGATGCCGACTCAACCACGATAGACCGTGGAGGCGACCGCAATGGCTATCGTAAATACAAGCGTGGCGGCGTCAATCGCTATTATGCGGTGCCGGGGCGCACGGTAAGCCATTTCCCTTTCGACCCCAACACTGCCGACTCCACGGAGCTGCTTGCCTTAGGCTTGGAGCCTTGGCAGGTGCGAAACATCTATAAATATCGTGCCAAGGGTGGCGTGTACAGGACGAAAGAGGATTTCGCGCGCGTTTATGGGCTTACCAATAAGCAGTATCGTGAGCTTGTGCCATTGATACGTATAGGTGCCGATTATCAACCATATAACGCGGAACGAGGCTTCCAAAACGTTCCTTATGGTGAAGCTCCGGACAGTGTGCCGGGTCGCCGGTTCCCCGCCAAGCTGAAGCAAGGCGAGCGCATAGACCTCAACGATGCCGATACTACGATACTTATGAGGGTGCCAGGCATTGGTACCTATTTCGCCCGCCAGATAGTGAGACACCGAAAGTTGTTGGGTGGTTACTATTCGCGCCAGCAGCTTCTTGAGATTCAAGACATGCCCGAGGAAGCCTTGGATTATTTCGAGGTTGACCCGGGCACGGTGCATAGGCTCAACGTCAACAAGTTGTCGAAGGATGAGCTCAAGCGGCATCCTTACATCAATTATTATCAAGCCAAGGCCATTGCGGACTATAGGCGCTTGTACGGCGAGATACACGACATCGAACAGTTAAAACTGATGAAGGATTTTACGCCCGACGATTTTGAGCGTCTAAGACATTATATAGAATATTAGCGATAAAAAGATAACACCATGAAAAAGCTTCTGTTTACATTATTATTGACGCTGACTTGCCAAATGGCTTTCTGCCAGCAGGCAGGCAGCCTGTTTAGTGAGTACAAGGACAAGAAGCACGCCGAGTGTGTCAGCGTGCCAAAACTCATGCTCAGCCTTGCGGCTGCCAAGATGAAGGACGGCAATATCAACGCCTTGCTCAAGGAGGTGGATGAGATAAAGATCCTTAAACTCACAGATTGCTCGGGCAGCGTGAAGAAGAAGTTCGTGAAGAAGATCAAGGCTCTCGACGATGACGGTTACAGCGAGTTCACCGGCTTGAAGAAAGGCAAGAGCGAGGGCGTGAGCATCCTGGTAAAGCAGAAGGGCGACATCATAAAGGAAGTGGTAGCCTTGTCGTCGGGAGACAACTCTTGCGTGGGCATATTGCTCACGGGCGAAATCAACGCCGAGGACATTGCCGCGCTCATAGGCATTGTCAACGACTGATAAATGCACCGTTATAAACAATATGCAGGGGCGGGTCCTGTGCCCGTCCGCAACCGCATTACGAAATATTTTCACCCGTCGTATGATATGTGGTGCCTTTCGGATTGCGGACGGGCACAGGGCCCGCCCCTGCATAGCACGGCATGTGGAATAAAAAAAAGAGAAGCGATCGAAAACGACCGCTTCTCTTTTTTTGTCGGGATGACCGGACTCGAACTGGCGACCCCTACGTCCCGAACGTAGTGCGCTACCAACTGCGCTACATCCCGATTCTGTGTGCAAAGGTATCATTTTTTTTCAGAAAGACGAAATAAAACGATAAAAAAAAGATTTTTGAAAAAAAACGACGAAAAGTTTGTTGGGTTTAAGAAAAAGTAGTACCTTTGCACTCGCAAAAAGGGAACAACAAGTTAACCACTTTGCAAAACAAAACGGTACCTTAGCTCAGGTGGTAGAGCAATGGACTGAAAATCCATGTGTCCTTGGTTCAACTCCAAGAGGTACCACTTCCTCCTTTCATTCT